>JAFEER010000280.1 GCA_018240985.1 Pseudomonadota bacterium | reverse complement strand
GGGCAGTCCCTGATTTTCGGTGTCATGCGCATGACCAATACAGCGCATGGCGATTTCATTATCTTGGGTTCCTACATCGCTTTCAGCGCAACCATGCTGGGCCTGCCTCCATGGATTGCCTTGTGCGTGACCCTTCCGCTGACCTGGCTCATCGGCTACGTGCTGCAACGCTATGTTCTTAATAGCACCTTGGGCAAAGATCCCTTGCCGTCTCTGGTGGTCACCTTTGGGTTGTCGATAGTCATCCAGAACATGTTGCTGGAGCTTTACTCGGCCGACCCGAGAGCCATCGATACGGAAGGATTCAATGCCATGAGCTGGACTCTGGGCGACGGTATGGCCGTTGGCGTCTTGCCGCTGCTGATTCTGGCATTGGCCGTGCTTGCCACCGCAGGCTTGCAATGGGTTTTCAACCAGACTGATCTAGGACGGTCTTTTCGGGCCGTTTCAGATGACCCGGAAATTGCGGAGTTGATGGGTCTGCATTCACGCAAGGTGTACGCCCAGGCCACCGCACTGGCCTTTGTTCTGGTGGGGCTGGCGGGAACACTCCAGGCTATGCGAACAACGGTCGCACCTGCGGATGGCCCGATGCTTTTGCTCTTTGCTTTCGAGGCCGTGATTATGGGAGGACTAGGCAGTTTTTGGGGCACCTTGGCGGGCGCCATGCTGCTGGGCCTCACCCAACAAGTGGGTTTCCGTCTCGATCCAGGCTGGGGCATTTGGGCTGGCCATTTGATGTTTCTGTTAGTCCTGGTGCTTCGCCCGCAAGGACTATTCCCCAAAACCCGTGGTTGAAGAGTGAACGCAAAAATGAACCAGATGCTCATGTCTGCGCCGGTCGGAGCCGGTGCCATTCATTCCCCTTCACCGTATCAAGTGATGCGCACTACACGCGCCAGCCTTCCATTGTTGTTGATGGCGCTGGTGCTGGTAGTAATGGCTGCGAGCTTGCCCTGGTGGGGTGAGTCCAATTGGATGCGAGAGTTTGTCGAGATCGCTTGCTATTTCATCTTCGCGATGATGTGGAACCTCATGGCAGGTTATGGAGGCATGGTCTCCATCGGGCAGCAGGCCTTCTTTGGACTGGGTGGCTACACCATGCTGGTGCTGGGCAACTTCATGGGGGTGAACCCTTTTGTAGCGGTGGTCATAGGTGCGGCTATTGCAGGCCTGGTGGCCCTCCCGGTTTCCTGGGTCGCTTTCAGGCTCAAGGGCGGTTACTTTGCCATTGGCACCTGGGTGATTGCCGAGGTGTTTCGCCTGACATTTGCCAATGTTTCTGCCGTGGGCGGTGGCTCAGGCACCAGCCTGACGGCACTTCGAGGCATTGACAAGGCGACTCGGGAATCGACCACGTACTGGATGGCTTTGGCCTGCGTTGTTGCCGCCATCACGCTGGTGTACCTCTTTCTGCGCAGCAAAAGAGGGCTGGCCTTGTTGGCGATTCGGGATAACGAAGTGGCAGCCCGATCTCAAGGTATCGCTGTTGGACAGATGAAGCTGGCAGTTTATGCCGTCGCAGCCTTCGGAGCGGGCTTGGCGGGTGCGCTTTATTTCCTGGGCAATCTGCGCATCAGCCCGGATGCCGCCTTCAGCGTCAACTGGACTGCATTTGCGATCTTCATGGTGATCATCGGTGGCATCGGGCGCATCGAAGGCCCCATCGTTGGTGCACTGATCTTCTGGGCACTCAACAAATTTTTCAGTGACTACGGCACTTGGTATTTGATCGGCCTTGGGGTACTGGGCATCGTGGTGACGATCTATTTCAAGCAAGGCCTTTGGGGTTTTGCGCAGCAGCGTTGGGGATGGACCTTGTTTCCCACTGGGCGTCAGCTGGTATTGAAGTAAACCGGAAATCAACAAGCAATTTTCTCAACACACAATCATTGGAGACTTTAAATGACTCAAAGAAAATTCATCGCCGCTGCGGCATTCGCTGCCTTGGCCGCATCTGTTCATGCGACTGAAGGTGGTGGTTCTATATATCCGCATGGCGTTGAAAATTTCATGTCTGGCGCATTGCCTCCTCCCGGCACCTACGGGATGCTGTTTGCCAACAGCTACACGGCCGATCGTGTCAATGATGGCAGTGGGAACAACCTGAATGTTCCAGGGTTCAAGGTTAATGCCAATGTCATTGCACCGCGGTTTGTCTGGCGTCCGGATGCCAAACTGTGGGGTGGCGACGTCGTTGCACATGTGATTGCCCCTCTGGTCAATTTGTCCGTGAGTGCTGCGGGTCACAGTCAGACCAAAACTGGTTTGGGTGATCTCACGGTTGGTGTGGGGCTGGGGTACCACCACAGCGCCAATTTGCATAGCGTCATTGGGCTTGATGCTTTTCTACCCACCGGCCGCTACACCAAGGGCGATCTTGCCAACATTGGCCGCAACTACTATGCCATCGAGCCAGTCTATGCAGTGAGCTACGTTGATCCCAATGGTTTCAATGGCGACATTAAGATGGGCTACATCATCAACCGTCGCAATTCAGCGACCGACTACAAGTCGGGTAATGAGTTCCATTTTGACTACGGCGTCGGGTATGGCTTGGGCAATGGCTGGACGGTTGGAGTCGGTGGCTATTACAGAACACAGGTCACGGACGATTCCGGATCGGGAGCTACAGCCGGGGCCAACAAGTATCGCGGCATGGCAATTGGCCCCAACCTCAAATACGACAGTGGCAAGGGCTGGTTCCTGACTGCGAAATACCAATTCGAGGGCAATGTGAAGAACGGGGCCCAAGGTAACGCCCTTTGGCTGAAAGCGGTTTTCCCATTGTGATGAACTGAACTGAACTGAAGAGGCCACCTGAGCGTGGCCTCTTTTCTTTCCTGCCGTTCACAGTCACATGACCCACATCATCCGGCCCGCATCTCTTGCCGGCACCGATAACATCCTGCACTTCGTGCGCGAACTTTCGAGCTATGAAAAGGCCGAGCAAGAGATTCTGGCCACGCCCATGCATGTACAGCGCACACTGTTCTGCGCCGCGCTGACGCCGGTATCGAGCCTTGCCATGGGCAACGGTGGTGGGCTCAAAGGCAGGCGTATCCATAGTCCCAGCAGTCTGTAGGCACACAAACACCTCGGCGATAAAAGACGAACACCTGGATCCGTTGAGTCCGTGGAGCAGAACGGCTGCCCGGCGAACACGGCCTGGAACTCCTGGCGCAATGACTCACCTTGGCGCGAAGCGAGCACGGAGGTGGTGGCGCGGACGGGCAGCACTGGCAGTTTACGGTGCCGAAGGCGGCGGTAACGGTGATGGCACTACGCAGGAAAAGCGCCGACCTCTCATCGACTGTTAGACTGCCGGTTGCGCGCCCCAATTGCCGGCCACCACGTCGTGCGCATTCCCGGCACTGCAAGGTGTTTCAACCCGTTTGGCTGTTCCCCTGGCCCCTCGCACCCAGCGAGTCGCTTGAACCGCCGTAACGGGTTTTTTTCTTAAGGCAAATCGACATGTAGCCCAGTCGAGGTCAAGTCATTGAAACCATGCACCGCGACGGCGGTGGTGTGTCCGTGCTTTGGCTGCGCAACCTCCGGTTGCCACGCAAGGCCCGAAACGCCCCACGGCCCGCAGGCAAGGGAAAGCCACGTCTATCCCTGCATGCAGCGCGGTGTTGTCTTGACCATTCTGAAAGGACTACACCATGTCGAACGCACAGTTCACCGAAGCCACTTCCGCCGACCCTGTTGAGCGCGCCATTGCGCGCCGGGTGACGCGCATCCTCAACGACCCCACGCTTGACCGCACCCGGCGCGAAGCCGAGGTAAAAAGGGCGCAGCGCGAACTGCTGGAGCATCGCCGGCGCCAGCAACGCCAAGCCCAACTGGCCCAGCAAATGGCCGCCGCCCAGCTGCCGGCAGGCTATCAGGCGCAGGCGGCGCAGGTCAGGGATGGGCGGCTGCAGGTCGCCGCGTTCAAACAGCGCACAGGCTATGTCTGGCTGGATGTGGGCGAGGCGCCATCTCCCATCCACACTGGCGACTGATTTCTTAACCAAACCGCAGCACCCCCACCGAGATAATCCAATGATGCAGGAACTCCTACGCCCCTGGAAACTTGTCACCCTGGACGCGGCCAATGCGCCCGCCTCACTGTCGCTGTTCTGGAAGGCGGGGTTGCTTTGGGCGCCCAAGGGCTCGCTGCGCGAGATCGCCCAACAGGCGGTGGCACTGGTGCGCTGGCAGCCGGGTCGTCCGGACAAGGGGCACGCATGATGCGCGGGCTTGCCGCGCCCATCGCCCGGCGCGCCGTCATCGTCGCCTGGCTGTGCGGCCTGGGTGCACTGACCACCTTCGCGCCCTATCTGCCAGAGCCGCTGGCGCCGGCCACCTTGCGCTGGCTGGCCGGTTTGGCATCGCATTGGCAGTGGGCGTACGCAGGGTTCGCATTGTTCAGCGCCGCGCTCGTCATCGGCTTGCGGCGCGAGCACCGCTGGCCCCTGCTGGTGCCGCTGGCCCTGGTCGCCGCCGCCTGGCTGCACCAAGCGCCCCGCGCAGAAACGTTCACGCCCACCACCGCTGCCCAGTCGCAATTCACCGTGGCCAGCGCCAACCTGAATTTTGAGCGCACCGACCACAGCGCGCTAACCGCCTGGCTGCTCTCCGCCAACGCGCCAGACGTGATCGCGCTGCAGGAGTTCACCCCCTCCGCCCTGGCCATGACCAACAGCCCCGCCATCCTGGCCGCCTACCCGCACCGCGTGCTGGCGCCCAGCGACGACCAGTTTGGCCTGGGTGTGCTCTCCAAAGCGCCGATCACCGCCGTGGAAAAAGTCGAGCCCGCCGACATGCTGGCCACGCTCAAGCTGCGCCTGCGGGTCAACGTGCAAGGCCACCTCATCGCGCTGACCGCCATCCACCCCATGCCCCCCATCAACGCCGCCTACGCCCAAGCGCGCGACGCCAGCCTGCGCCTGGAGGCGCAGCAGCTGGCCCGGACTGGCATGCCCGGCATTCTGCTGGGCGACATGAAAGACACCCCATGGTCCACCGGCCTGCAGGCCGCCGCACCCCTGCAGCGCGCCAGCAGCCTGGCGCCCACCTGGCCGAATGTGGGCGGTTGGCTGTCGGTGCTACCGCTAGACCATGTGCTGGTCACGCCCGGCGTGCGCGTGGGCGACGCCGGGCTGGGGGTGGAGGTGGGGAGTGATCATCGGGGGGTGTGGGTGCGGCTGGCGTTATAACAATGCAGTCAGCACAAGCTGCTTTGATTCTGAATGAAATACCGTGCTGGCCTACCTTTTTGTTTCGCCACCAGCGAGTCTTCACATGCACGCGCAAGCCATAGCTGGGCCTGTTTTTTTTGAATTCCAAGGAATTGAGCGATCTCGTCTTCCGTCAGAGTATTGCCTTCCATGACGGAAATCACTTTCGTGCGGAAGTCCAGGTACATATCCCACGATGGCTCTCCCACAGAGTGCGGCGGCACCTCATCGGCAGAATGCAAGCCGCACGCTTCATCGTCGGAAGTCGTCTGCATGGCAGAAACATAGGCTTCGGCGGGGCGCTCTGAACCTTCTGAGGATTTGGCGGATACCGAGTCAACCGATTCAGTAGCGATGGCTTGCCCTTCTTGCTGCTTGTCAGAGGCTGGGGTGTTCCTAGCATGTTCAATGGGATCAGGTTCTGTGCTTGGGTGTCGTGGGAGCTGCGCCTCCTTAGTCGTTGAAGCATCTGCACAAGCACCGGTAGCAGCGGCCGTAGAAGAAAAAAATTCAGCCAGGGTTTGCTGCGAATCGGGCCTGAACACGAACGGCGTGGCTCCTTTTGCAATTAAAGGCTCATTACCGGGGCCATCAGCCGGGCGACGCACATATAGCGGTATCCAACCGTGTTTGAGGTTCTCCACTGCTCCTGCCCAAGTTCCACCGCTGTCGTGCGCTGAGTCGATAACCAGCGCACGGTCTGCAAGGGTGTAGATATATCGATTGCGGCCCATGGCGCCGCCTTTGCTGAAGCCTGTCTCCGGATTAAATGGTGAAACCAGTAACAGGCGCCCTTCCTGCAGCCCGATGCGGTTTTGACGGTTCATGCTCGTCTTCAACAAGTCATTGGCGAGAACACCGATGCAATAACCACCCGCAGCAGTCACGCCCTGCATGGCTGCTGCATCAGCACCTCGAGCGCCTCCGGAGACCACCGTCCATCGCTCACGCGCACAGCGGGCTGCAATAGCTTCGGTGAAGGAAAAAGCCTCAGGGGTGATATCTCTCGAACCCACAATGGCAAGCCCCCCGTTCTCCAACAGTGCCGTCTCTCCCGCGCCATAAAGCAGCGGGGGTGCATTGTGTTTTAGCTGACGCTTCACCCGCGATGGGTATTCGGCATCCGCCCTGGAAATCACCCAAATTCCACCACGGGCCCAGCGCTCTAGGGCGAGCGCCATGGCCGTCCCTCGCCCCAAAAGAAATTCCACACGTTCGCGTGTCAGTCTAGTCTCACCTAGGTTGGGGAGCACTGTTGACAAGGCGGCGGTCAGCAATTTTGAGGGGTTGCCTCCATGCGCAATGAGCAACTTAGCAAGCTCGCTGTACTCCGAGGGAGATAGTGGTGCATAGGGTTCCTGGCGCTCGCCGCCAAAACGCCCGCACAGCAGCAGAACCACTTCAGTGTCGGGGCTCAAATCATGTTTTTTCATGGTTGTCTCTCTACTTCGCGGTGGTGGAGGCAAGTGCGAACGGCAAGACGGGGCCCGTTCCTGCTGAACGCAGAAGCGCACCGGCCAGCGTCAACGTCCAACCCGAATCGACCGCATCATCCACCAGCAAGACCGGGTCGCAGTAACACTGCTCGAAGTTCACTGCAAAGACACCGTCCAGGTTGCTGCACTGGTGGTATCGGTTTTCCATCGATTTTTGCGGTTCCGTCTCCTGGACTTTTTGAATTGCATCGCTGAACGCAAGACCGAGTGCATCAGCAAGCCGGCGTGCGAAATCTGATACCAGCTTGGGATGGCGCAACGATGGAATGCACGTCACCCAGCGCACCTTGGTGCCCTCTGCCCAGCGATTACGTATGAGGTCTGCAGCTGCTGCGACCAACTGGTCATCAAACCTGCCAGCGGCCTTGCCTTCTGCCACCAGGGCACCCCATACGGGTTCTCCCCAGCGTGAAAGCACGCGGCCTTCTGCGTTGCGCAAATGGTCAGGAATGTTCGCTCCGCGCCAACCTTGCTGCTTGCAAAATTGTGGAAGCGCGGAGGTGTCCCATTGCTTTTTGGGAGCCATCAGGATTTCGCTATGGCGCACAAAGCGGCGCGCAGCGATCAGTGCGTCTTCTTCGGCGTCAGAGGGTAGAAGTGGGTGCCCTGTGCACACCGCACAGCGCCCGCAGGGGCGGCCGCTGGCGTCATCCAGCGCAGTTGCAAGAAACTGCATGGAGCAGGTGGGACTGGCCACGTAGGCCTGCATTTGCTCCCACTCCATTTCGCGCTGGTGCGTTAAATGCTCGATACGCTCAAAATCCAATGCGAAATCATTGGGCGTACGGTACCACTTGCCATCCAGGCGCATCACAGGAGACTCGGGTTCCACCACCAGTAGCTTCAGGACTTTTTCAATCTGGGAGGGGCGCAAGTTGACCGCACGCTCGATCCCCCGCGTCTTGAGGCCATCTTCAGCTTGCTCCAGCGCTTGCAGGATGCGCTCCACTTGCCAATGTGGTGGAAACGCCGAATCGCGAAAAAACCGGTTGATTTTTTCATCCTCCTCACCCGTCATCAGAATGCCGTAGGCCTTGGGAATAGCTCGGCCCGCGCGGCCAACTTGCTGGTAATAGGCCACCACGTTACCCGGCGTCTGGTAGTGAATGACAAAGCCCAGGTCTGGCTTGTCGTAGCCCATACCAAGCGCCGACGTCGCCACCAGGCATTTGATACGGTTCTTCGACAGATCTTGCTCCATCCTCTCGCGTTGATGGCTATCGACGTCAGAGTGATAGTGCAACGCCTTGATGCCGTTTTGTTGCAGCCACCGTGCAACCCGCTCGGCATCACGGGTTGTCAATGTGTACACGATGCCCGCGCCGGGCAGCGAAGGCATATGCGTCGCAAGCCAAGCCAGACGCTCTGCCGTGCTGGGCATGAGCAGAACCTGCAGCTCCAAGCTCTCACGCATCAAGGGGCCACGCTGCACTTGCACATTCGCGCCCAGCTGAGCGCTCACGTCCGCCTCCACCCGGTGGTTGGCCGTGGCGGTGGTGGCGAGGACGGCGATATTGCTGGGTAACCGGTTGAGAATCTGACCGATGCGGCGATAGTCTGGTCGGAAGTCATGCCCCCAGTCAGAAATGCAGTGCGCCTCGTCCACAACCAGCAGCCCAATGCGTGCGGCTATGGGCTGTAGGACACTTTCGACAAACTCATCATTGGCCAATCGCTCTGGCGAAATCAGCAGCAAGTCCGCCTGATCTGCCAGCAGCGCCTGGCGCACAGCGCGCCAGTCATCCGTGTTAGTAGAGTTGATGGTCAGTGCCTTCAGCCCAATACGTGCAGCCGCTTCCATCTGGTTGCGCATCAAGGCCAGTAGCGGAGAGATGATGAGCGTGACGCCATATCCCTGCCCACGCAACGCCTTGGCGGCAATGAAGTACACCATGCTCTTGCCCCAGCCGGTACGCTGGATGCATAGCACCTTACCGCTTCGGTTGACGATGTGGTCAATCGCCTCCCACTGGCCTGGCCGAAAGTCCGCCCCCGGGTGCGCCATTGCCGTGCGCAGCAATGCATTTGCATCATCTTGGAACAACATACGTTCCCCCTTGTTGTTTTTCCTACTCTGCAAACAAGCGCTGTTCATTCGGCACCTCTCCAGCGACATGACTGGTTGATACATGCTTAGAACAGAGCATGTGCGTTTTGTTGAATCGTACACGCAGCATACGTACACTGTCCGGACAATTTGGTGTTTCCCAAAATCTAGAGAGCGCCATGAGCACCCAGACCCTTTCCAAAACCGACCGCATCGACGTGCGCACCAGCGCTGCCGTCAAGCAGCTGCTGCAAGAAGCCGCCCGCGCCAGCCATAAAAGCGTCAGCGAGTTTTTGCTGGATGCGGGCATCACGGCGGCGGCGCAAACCTTGGCCGATCGGCGCCAGTTTGTGCTGGACGAGGCGCAATGGCAGGCCTTTTATGAAGCGCTGGATCGCCCGGTGCAAGCCAAACCCCGCCTGAAGAAGCTGCTGCGCGAGCCTGGGGCGCTGGGGTGAGCCAGCGCTATGCGGCCATCCGCAAGCTGGCTGCGACCGATCACACCGATGCCTTCGACTGCGGCCAGTCCGCGCTGAACCAGTTCTTGCAGCGCCACGCCCTGATCAATCAAAAGGCACACAGCGAGCAAACCTATGTCTGCTGCCTGGATGACGCCGTGGTGGGTTTCTACAGCCTGACCGTGGGCAGCGTGGCACCGAGCACTGCGCCCACGCGGGTGATGAAGGGCCTGGCGCGCCACCCGGCGCCCGTCATGCTGCTGGCGCGGCTGGCGGTGGATGTGCAGTACCAGAGCCAGGGGTTGGGGCAGGCGCTGCTCAAAGACGCTCTGTTGCGCACCGCGCAGGCAGCCGACATTGCCGGCATCCGTTGCTTGCTTGTGCATGCCAAGGACGACGCAGCGCGGCGCTGGTATGAAGGCTGGGAGTTCGAGTTCAGTCCGACAGATCCCTACCATGTGTTCCTGAAGCTCAAAGATATAAAGAACGTATTGGCTTGAGTAGACTTATTGGCCGTATGAAGTTCGATTTCAAATAACATACGGCCAATGGACTACCTCCCCCTCCCCGACAGCGCCGCCCGGCATTTCATCGATGCCAGCACGGTGTTTGGCGAGCACGCCCGCACGCAGCAGGAGAGCCGCCGCTTTGAAGGCGGCATGTACTGGAAGCGCCAGGGCAGTTACGAATACCTCGTGCGCACCGGCAAAGACAACCGCCAGCACCGGCTTGGCGAGCGCAGTGTCGAGACCGAGCAGGTGTACGCAGAATTCACGCAGCGCAAGCACGCTTTGCAAGAGCGCTTGCGATCGCTGCGCAGCGCCCTGACCGAGGCGGAGCGCATGAATAAGGCCGTGAAGGTGGGGCGCGTGCCGGTCACCGTCATCGCCGTGCTGCAGGCGCTGGACGGTGCTGGCCTTGCCGCACATTTCACCGTGGTCGGCACCCATGCGCTGTACGCCTACGAGGCAGCGGCCGGGGTGCGCATCGTGCAGGGCGCGCTGGCTACGCAAGACGTGGATTTGCTGTGGGGTGCGCGCAAGCGGGTGCGTTTTTTGACCGATCTGCAAAAGACCCAGACCTCCATGCTCGGGGTGCTCCGGCGTGCGGATCGAAGCTTTCAGCGCAAAGAAGGGCAGAGCGAAACGGCCATCAACGACAAGGGTTTTGAGGTCGATTTTTTGCGCCGCATGGCCGAGGGCGATGACCCGCACCCCTATCGCTTTTCAGATGACGAGGGTGACCTGTGGCCCGTGCAGGCGCTGCGCGCCAACCGGCTGACGCAGGCGGCGCCGTTTGAGCACATCGTCGTCGGCGCCAACGGGAAAATGGCGCACATGAAAACCATTGCCCCGGCCGATTTTGTCGCCTTCAAGCTCTGGCTTGCCACCCAGGCACCGCAGCGTGAACCTGCCAAACGGCGCCGCGATCAACGCCAGGCAGATATCGTCCAAAGTCTGCTGGATGAAGGCTTGCTGGTTTGAACGCTCATCGCCAACCACTTATCACGCCATAGCCATGCCCACATCTCCCGACCTCTTCGATCCATAGGCCACTGCAGCGCCGCAGGAGCTTGCGCCCGCTGAACCCACACCGCCCATTCCCCCGAACCCTCCTCCGTAGTCCCCCTGCCCCTGGGCCGCGCGCTTCAAGAGCAAACCAGCCAGCCTAAGCTGTTCCCGACACGGCTTGCACGGACGCAGTTCTGAAGCCGCTGGATTTGCGGTTGAAGGTTGACCACCTGCGCGGGCGGGCATTGGTCGCCGTCGCACCCGGCTGGCGGGCGGTAGACGCCGAGGACGATGAATGGACGCACCCCCTGGTGCGTCGCTAGCGCCTGACGCTGGAGCAACCGCTACTTCTGGCCGTCCTGCGGTGCGATATCTTGCAGCGCGAGCAGCAGGCGGCTTGGGAGTGGCGGTGAACATCAGCATCGACAGCCTGCTGCAAGCGCTGCTGGTGCGGTTGCGGGAGTTGGGGCAGGCGGACAAGCTCTTGAACAAGTAGCCACTACCACGCTGCTGCTGAACCCACCCATTCGCCTTCCCAGAAACAGCCATGTCGAAAATCAATCGGCCAGCCGCCGCTCCAAATCCATGCTGTCGTGCAGCAAGCGCAGCACATCGATGATTTGATCGCCATTAACGCGAAAAACGACAAAGTGACGACCCTTGCGCCCGTTACGGGCGACGTGCAGGGTGAAAACGCCGGGGGCGATGTCGTCGCATTGCCTCGCGCCCAGGGTGTCTGGTCCGTCGCTCAGTGCTTGCAGGGCCAGCGCGATGGTTTCGGCATAAATTTGCGCCTGCTGCGGGCCAAAGGTACGGATCGTCCATCGAACGATGTCTGCCTTATCTCTGCGGGCATCCTGAGTCTGCCGCACCCTCCACTTGCCGCTGGCATTCACGCGCGGGTTTCCTGCTTTTGGGTGTCGTGCGCAATGATGCGAGCCGCCTCGGCCCTGAAGTCATCGGCCAGCGCATCGGCGCTTTCAAACTCTGTGTATCGGCCCGCTTCAATGTCCTCGATGCCAACCACGACCGCCTCGCGCAGCGAGGCCAGCTTGCGGGCAAGTTCGGCCCGGCGCTCTTGCACCAGGCGCAAGCCCTCGCGCAGCACTTCGCTGGCGTTTTGGTATTCACCGTTGGCAACCACCTCTTCGACAAAGGCCGCCTGGCGGTCGGTGATGACCACGTTACGGGTAGGCATGGTTTTTTCTCCTGTCGGGCATTGGCAGATTATGCCAATTTACCCTTTCTAGTCTCTAACGAGTTCAGTTTTGACGTTTTCTGCAAAGAGTTCAGTGCGCATCAGCCATGGCCCGGCACGATGCTGAAGCGCGTGAGCGAACATGCTGCGCAGATAGCCGCGCGACCCAGCCGGGTGAGGTCGTAGCGGCAGGTATGAGTGACCTTCTTGATCAGGCCAAGCATGCGCAGGCGGCGCAACTGCCTGGCCACCACAGTGCCAATTTCCATAGCCGTTTTCAGGATCAAACTCTCCGCAATCCATCGGCGGAAGAAGTCGGCGATGGCGCCTATGCCGTCGGTCTGGTTTGCCTCGCCAACTTCGGAGCATCCATGGCCATCAGTCCTGGCACAGCAGGGCCAAGGCGGCCACCGATGCCGTCTCGGCGCGCAGCACGCGCGTGCCCAGGCTGGCGGGGGCAAATCCTGCGGCCAGGGCGGCGTCTTCTTCCTGCGTGGTCAGGCCGCCCTCGGGGCCGTGCAGCACCCAGACGGGGCCCTGGCCGGCCGCATCGCGCAGCGGGCGGCTGCCGTCACGCAGCGACAGCAGCAGGCGCTGGCCGTCGGCCCTGCCGGCCTTGAGCCAATCGGCCAGTGCCAGCGGTGCGGCGACCAGCGGCACGCGGTTGCGCCCGCATTGCTCGCAGGCGGAGATGGCGATGGCCTGCCAGTGCTGCTGGCGCTTGGCGGCGCGCTCGCCGGCGAGCTTGAGCACACTGCGCGCCGCGGCAATCGGCTGGATGCTGGCGGCGCCGAGCTCGGTGGCCTTTTCCACCAGCCAGTCCATGCGCTCGTTGGCCGGCATGCCGACGGCCAGGTGCACGGCGCGGGCGGCCTCGCGCTCCACGCCCTGGTGCGTGGCGACCTCCACGTCCACGTCGCTGCGGCCCATGCGGGTGACGGTGGCCGTCCATTCGCCGCCCTCGCCATTGAACAGCGTGATGGCGCTGCCCGGCTGCAAGCGCAGCACCTGCACATGGCGCGCAGCCGTGGCGGGCAGTGCGACCTGCGCGCCGGGGGACAGGGGCAGGGGGCAGTAAAAGCGCGGCATTGCTCTCAAAAAAGATAGCTTCTGACGCTTGTTATATAAGCGTTAGAGGCTGATTTGGATCGGCTATATACAGGCGACGGCAAGCCCCTCGCCCCTCCCGGGGGCTGCGGCGAGACGCCGCGCTCTTCAGGCTGTCCAGTTGCGCGCATGCGCAACTGTAGCCGCAGCCTTCAGCCCCAGAGGGGCGAGGGCGATCGGTGGCGCCGGCATTTCTCCCTCTCCCTCTGGGAGAGGGTCGGGGTGAGGGCCCGCGGTTGGATCTGAGATAGGCCGCTTAACATTGAACGTCAGATACGCCCAAAGGCATACCCCATGGCCGCCTGAGTGCCCTCCAACTCATCCACCAGGCGCAACAGCGGCGTCAGCTCGCGGTAACGCGCGCAGGTGGCGCGGATGTAGGCGATGAAGCGCGGCGCGTCGGCCAGGTACTTGGGCTTGCCGTCGCGCAGCGTCAGGCGGGCGAAGATGCCGGCCACCTTCAGGTGGCGTTGCAGCGCCATGAAATCCACGGCGCGGTAGAACTCGCCAAAGTCCGCGCCCCAGCCGTTCTGGCTGGCGGTGCCGAGGAGCCCGTTTTTCCGCGCCTTCTCCCAGTAACGCACGGTAATGTCGATGACGAAGTCCTCTTCCCAGCTGATGAAGGCGTCGCGCATCAGGCTGGCAATGTCATAGGTCACGGGGCCGTACACGGCGTCCTGGAAGTCGAGCACCGACAGGGAGTCGTCGGCCCCGACCATCAGGTTGCGCATCATGAAGTCGCGGTGCACATAGACGCTGGGCGCGGCCAGGTTCTGCGCCACGATGGCATCGAAGGCCTTGGAAAGCGTGGCCTGCTGGGCGTCAGACAGCATCACCTGGCGGTGGCGCGCGATGTACCAGTCGGGAAACAGCTGCAGCTCGCGGCGCAAGAGTGCGTCGTCGTAGGCCGGCAGCACGCCCGGACGGCTGGCGCGCTGCCAGGCTATCAGTAGATCCACGGCGCGCAGGTACCAGGCGTGGGCGGCCTGGGGCTTGGTCTCGTCCAGGCGCTCAATGGCGGTCTGCCGGCCCTGGTCGGACAGCAGCATGAAGCCATGGGCCTCGTCCCAGGCGTGGATCTGCGGCACCGGCAGGCCGGCGGCCTGCATCAGGCCCTGCACATGCACGAAGGGGCGGCAGTCCTCCTTGTCGGGCGGGGCGTCCATGACGATGCGGCTAGAGCCGTCCTGCGCATCCAGGCGCAGGTAGCGCCGGAAGCTGGCGTCGGCGCTGGCCGGGCGCAGGCTTTCGGGCAGCAGCAGCTGCCGGCTGGCCAGCGGGGCCAGCCAGGCGTTGAAGGCGGATTGGCGTGCAAAGTCGCTCCAGTGCACGGCATTAACGCCGCTTGGCTGCGGCTGGATGGGGGGGAGGGGATGGCTCATGGATAATCCGATTTTACAAACCAGGCCTTCGCCGGCCAGGTGGATCGCGGTGCCGGCGTGCCGCGCCCCGCCGCCCGTCGCAATCCATGGATCGTCCCGTCTTGCATCACACCTCGTTCGCCCGCCCGCCCTCGCCGATTGCCGCACCGCTGCCGCCGCGGCGCGCGCTTGCGCGTCTGGCGGCCCTGATGCTGTGCGGCCTGCCGCTGGCCGTGCTGGCCCAGGCCGGCGATGGCGACGAGGACGCCCAGGAGAGCCCGGTGAACGCGCCCGTGCTGCGCACCAGCCCGCGCCTGCAGGAGACCATTCCCGACAGCGTGCGGCCGCAGCTGCCGGTGTTCGTGCGTGGCGACCATGTCATGGGCCAGCCCGACATCCGCGCCATCATCGACGGCAATGCCGAGCTGCGCCGTGGCGACACGGTGATCCGGGCCGACCATATGGATTACGACATGCCCGAGGATCGCGCCAAGGCCACCGGCAATGTGCATATCAACCGTGCCGGCAACCTGTACGACGGCACGCTGCTGGATCTGCGCGTGGATGCCTTCAACGGCTTTTTCAGCGACGCAAACTATCGTTTTCTGGCGACCCAGGCCTATGGCGAGGCCTCGCGGGTGGACTTCGTGGATCGCGATCGCTCCATCGTGCACGACGCCACCTACACCACCTGCCAGAAGGGCGACGAGGCGAACTGGCGGCCCGACTGGATCCTGCGCGCCAAGACCATCCGGCTGGATCAGGCCGAGGACGTGGGCGTGGCCGAGGATGGCGTACTGGAATTCAAGGGCGTGCCGGTACTGCCGGTGGGCAGCATCAGCTTTCCGCTGTCGGAGCGGCGCAAGTCCGGCCTGCTGCCGCCCACCATCGGCCTGAACAGCGTGAGCGGGGTCGAATATTCCCAGCCGTATTACTGGAACATCGCCCCGAACCGCGATGCCACCATCACGCCCGTGCTCATGAGCCGGCGCGGCCTGGCCGTGGGCAGCGAGTTCCGCTACCTGGAGCCGCGCTACAGCGGCGAGCTCACCGCCGACTACATGCCCAATGACGCGCTGCGCGAGCGCCAGCGCTGGTCTTACAGCCTGCGCCACCGCGGGCCGCTGGATACGCCGGTGGGTGCCGTGGGGCTGAATGTGGACGTGCGCCGGGTGAGCGACAACGACTACTGGCGCGACTTCTCGCCGCGGCTGTTCAGCCATGGCAGCGTGAGCGGCGGCCAGCCACAGAATGTGCAGCGCCTGCTGCCGGGCCTGGCCTCGCTGGGCTGGGCGGGCGGCGAGCATTCGGTGAGCCTGAACACACTCAAGTGGCAGACGCTGCAGGACGTGACATCGCCCATCACCCCGCCCTACGACCGCATGCCGCAGCTGCACTGGCGCTACCAGCCGCTGCAGCTGGCGGCGGGCTTTGATGCCACCGTGGATGCCGACACCACCGTGTTCCACGCCGACCGCAAGTACTACACCCAGCCCAATGGCAAGCGCACCTACGCCGTGGCGCAGATCAGCCGTCCCTTCCTGGCGCCGGGGGGCTTCATCACGCCGCGCCTGCAGCTGCATGCCACGCAGTACCAGTTCGACGACCCGCTACTCAATGGCCAGACCCAGGCCAGCCGCACCCTGCCCACCTTCAGCCTGGACAGCGGCCTGGTGTTCGAGCGCGATGCGCGCTTCTTCGGCGGCGACTATCTGCAGACCCTGGAGCCGCGCGCCTTCTACACCTACACGCCGTACCGCAACCAGAGCATGCTGCCGGTGTACGACACCGCGCCCAACGACTTCAACTTCGCCTCCATCTATACCGAGAACTCCTTTGGCGGCAACGACCGCATCGCCGACAACAAGCTGCTCACACTGGGCGTGACCACGCGCCTCTTGAACCCCGAGACCGGCGCCCAGGCGGCGCGCTTTGGCGTGGCGCAGCGCCTGCGCCTGGCCGACCAGCGCGTGACCATGCCCGGCGCGCCGCCGGTCACCGAGCGCGTGTCCGACGTGCTCCTGGGCGCCGGCATCAACTGGACGCCGCAGTGGAGCGTGGATTCCTTCGTGCAGTACAACCCCAAAACCAGCCGCTCGCAGCGCACCACGCTGGCGCTGCGCTACTCGCCGGGGAACTACCGCACGGTGAGCGCGGCCTATCGCATGCAGAAGGTGACCGATTTGATCGCCCTGCCCAGCGAGCAGCTGGATCTGGGCTGGCAATGGCCACTGAGTGACCTGTGGGGCGAGCCTGGCAGCAAAAACCGCTCCGGCGGGCGCTGGTTCAGCATGGGCCGCCTGAACTACAGCCTGCAGGATAGCAAGCTGGTCGATGCCATCGTCGGGCTGGAGTACCAAAGCTGCTGCTGGGTCGGCCGCGTGGTGCTGGAACGTTTGCAAAGCAGCCTGATCACATCCAACACCCGGCTGCTGTTCCAGCTGGAGTTCACCGGTTTCTCGCGCCTGTCGTTCGGCTCCAATCCGCTGGTTTCGCTGCAGCGCTATGTGCCGGGCTACCGCCCGCTGGGCGAGAGCACCGGCATCCCGAGCCGCTTCAGCCAATACGATTAACCGCACTGCGCCGCCGCGCCCTGCCTTGCCACCCATGAATGTTCCCTACGCCATGAAACACCGCGTCTTGCCTCTGGCCCTGGCCTGCCTGACGGCCCTGGCAGCCCAGGCACAGGGGCTCAGGCCTACGCCCGGCGCCGGCGCCATGCGCCTGCCGTCCGCCGCAACCATCCTGCCGCCGGCGGGCTCGGCAGCCGGCCTGGGGTTGCGCCAGGCCGACTACATCGTCGCCGTGGTCAATTCCGAGCCCATTACCAACAATGAGGTGAGCGTGCGCGCCGAGCGCGTGGCGCAGCAGCTTGGCAGTCAGGGCGTCGCCGTGCCTGCGCACGAGCAACTCGCCAAGGATGTGCTGGAGCGCTTGATCCTGGAAAAAATCCAGATCCAGCTGGCCAAGGAAAGCGGCATCAAGGTCGATGACTACGCCGTAGACCAGGCCGAGCAATCCGTGGCGCGGCAAAACGATGTCAGCCTGGAGGAAATGCATCGGCGCCTGGAGCAGGACGGCGTGAGCCGCAAACGCTTTCGCGACGACCTGCGCAACCAGCTGCTGGCACTGCGCGTGCGCGAGCGCGAGGTGGAGGGGCGCGTGCGTGTGAGCGATCTGGAGGTTGACCAATACCTGCAGGAGCAGCAGAAGGACGCAGCGCCGGGCAAGGCCGAGCTCAACCTGGGCCATATCCTGATCAAGGTGGCCGAGAACGCCAGCCCCGAGGAAGTGGCGCGGCGCCAGGCCCGCGCCCAGGAGGCGCTGGCCAAGCTGCAGGATGGCGGCGACTTTGCCACCCTGGCACGCGAATACTCGGACGCACCCGATGGCCCGAACGGCGCCATCCTGGGCCTGCGCCCGGCCGACCGCTACCCCGAGCTGTTCGTGAACGCGGTGCAGCAGGCGGCCATCGGCACCCTGGTCGGCCCGCTGCGCTCGCCGGCGGGTTTTCACATCCTGAAGGTGGTGGATCGCACGCATGGCGGCGTGCCCACGGTGGCGATGCAGAACCATGCGCGCCACATCCTGCTGCGCATCGGCCCCAAGCTGTCGGAGCGCCAGGCGGCCGAGCGCCTGGAGGACCTGCGCCAGCGCGTGCTGCGCGGCCAGGCCGACTTTGCCACGCTGGCGCGCGAGTATTCGCAGGACGGCAGCGCCAAGAACGGCGGCGACCTGGGCTGGGCCGGGCCCGGCCGCTACGTGCCAGAGTTCGAGCAGGTGCTCGACACCCTCAAGCCGGGCGAGATCAGCCAGCCCGTGGTGTCGCGCTTCGGTGTGCACCTGATCGAGCTGCTGGAGCGCCGCGAGGCCAAGCTGACCCAGCGCGAGCAGCGCGACATGGTGCGCGACCAGGTGCGCGAGAAAAAGCTCGAGGAGGCCTACACCACCTGGATGCAGGAGGCGCGTGGCCGCGCCTACGTGGAATACCGCGAACCGCCCCAGTAAGCCCGGCCATGAAGCACATCGCGCGCAAGCGCTTCGGCCAGCATTTCCTGAGCGACCCCGGCATCATCGACGCCATCGTGCGCGCCATTGCGCCGCGCCCGGGCCAGCCCATGGTGGAGATCGGGCCAGGCCTGGCGGCGCTCACCCAGCCGCTGGTCGAGCGCCTGGGGCGGCTGACGGTGATCGAGCTGGATCGCGACCTGGCAGCGCGCCTGCGCCAGCATGGGCAACTCGATGTCATCGAGTCTGATGTGCTGAAAGTGGACTTTAAGCAGGTGGCACAAGCGCTGGCAGCTCCTAAAATAAGAGTGGTTGGCAACCTGCCGTACAACATCTCCACGCCCATCCTGTTCCACCTGCTGGCGCAGGTGCGGGTCATCGAAGACCAGCATTTCATGCTGCAGAAGGAGGTGATAGACCGCATGGTGGCCGAGCCGGCCACGGCCGCCTATGGGCGCCTGTCGGTGATGCTGCAGTGGCGCTACGCCATGGAGGACGTGCTGTTCGTGCCGCCCGAGAGCTTCGAGCCGCCGCCGCGCGTGGACAGCGCCGTGGTGCGCATGCTGCCCCATGCCGAGCCCGCGGCCGTGGATGTGGATTTGCTGTCGGAGCTGGTGCAGGTGGCGTTCAGCCAGCGGCGCAAGCTCCTGCGCCATACGCTGGGCCGGTGGCTGGAGGCGCGCAACTATGGCGGCAGTTTCGACCTGCAGCGCCGCGCCGAGGAGGTGCCGGTGGCCGACTACGTGGCGCTGGCGCTTTGGGGAGGTTGAGCGTAGAGCGTTGTGCGTTTGGCGCCAAACGCACAACGCATGGCGCTCAACGAAAATTCATGCCGCCGAAAGCCAGTAGCCCGCGTTGAACGGGCTGCTCATGCGCAGCGCCAGTGGCGATATGTCCACCAGTTTGTCGGTAGGCATTTTCTCGCCCGCGGGGGCGGTGTCAACTTCTATGGCCTGGGATGCTGCGCCTGGTTGCGCGGCATCCGCCCGTTCCGCCTGGCCGGCGGTTGCAGAACGGGCTACAGAAAAGAATAGAAGCAGCGGAAGGCGATCTTGCGGTCGCTCCAGTAGTCGGCGGCGTCGCGGAAGATGTCGAGCAGCTGCTCGCGCGCTTCCTTGTCGAACTTCACCGTGGCCGGTATCTGCTCCAGCACCACGACGAAGCCCGGCTGTACCCCCGCCTTGTGCAGCGGATCGGTCATGCAGTCGTACAGCGCATCGAAGTTCTTGCCGAAATGCGCCGGGAAGGTGAACTGCGTGGCGATCAGCTCCAGCACGTCCTGCTTGGTCTGTGCATGGGCCAGGTTGGCGTAGAGGAAATGCTGGCCCAGCTCGCGCGCCGTCTCCTGCAGGTCATGCACGCGGTAGGCGCGGATCGACTGCACGATATTGGGGCGCACGCCGCGCAACAGCGTGTCCTGCTCTTTACGAAGTGGCGTTTCCATCTCCGTTGCTCTTTCTCTTAGAGATTCACGAATGGCGGTATCCGCAGGCCCGAACCCGTCCGCCTGCGGATGAAAATATGAATGATGCGGCGCATCGGCCCGCACCATGAAATCTGCGCTCAAAGTCATCACCATGTTCATTGCCTGATTTCTCGAAAGCTCGTGTAGTGATCCTGGGTGTAATAGCAGGCATCGGGAGTACGCGCAGGGCCGCCGCAAATGATGCGCCGCGCACCGCGATTGCCCGCCCCTGGCGTGCGCACCGTGTACTCACGGTAGTAGCCCCGCTTGTGCGGCGGCAGCTGCCGTTCGCGATTGCCAAAGACCGAACCATCTTTGTCGTACGGAAACGGCCCGCCCTCCTGGATCAGCGCATAGGTGGCGCGCCCCTGGGGGGGCAGATCGGCCAGCGCGATGGCAGGGGTGGGCCCCGCATCCACCGGCTGGCGCGCGTAGGCGCCAGTCGGCGCGAGTACTACCGCCGCACCCAGAGCGCACGCCACAAATGCCTTGTACGCCCGGTTGGCGACAGCCTTCAACATCCACTACACCTTTCGAAAATTACGGGTTAACCCGAAATTTCAACCGGTTAGTGTGACAAAAAGCCCCAAAAAACGCAAGAGCTTGCCCAAAAAATGGGCAGGCGCACGGGGTTAATACCCACTTACCGGGCGGCGTTGGCGTCGGCCACGGTGAGTGCCGTCATGTTGACGATGCGCCGCACCGTGGTGCTGGGCGTGAGGATATGCACCGGCTGGCCGGCGCCCAGCAGCATCGGGCCAATGGCGATGTTGCCGCCCGCCGCCGTCTTGAGCAGGTTGTAGGCAATGTTGGCCGCATCGATGTTGGGCATGACCAACAGATTGGCATCACCGGCGAGCGAGCTATGGGGCATGAGCGCCATGCGCGCCTTGCCGTCCAGGGCCAGGTCGCCGTGCATTTCGCCGTCCACCTCCAGCCAGGGCGCCTGCACGCGCAGCAGCTCCAGCGTTTCGCGCATCTTGATGGCGCTGGGCTGGTTGCTGTTGCCGAAGTTGGAGTGCGACAGCAGGGCCGCCTTGGGCTTGAGGCCGAAGCGCACCAGCTCCTCGGCCGCCATGATGGTGATCTCGGCCAGCTGCTCGGCCGTGGGGTCATAGTTGACATGGGTGTCCACCACGAACAGCTGGCGATCCGGCAGCATCAGCGCGTTCATGCAGGCGTAGGTATGCACGCCGGCGCGCCGGCCAATCACCTGGTCGATGTACTGTAGGTGGTGCGCCGTGTGGCCCCAGGTGCCGCAGATCAGGCCATCGACCTCGCCCTTGTGCAGCAGCATGGTGCCGATCAGCGTCAGGCGCCGGCGCAGCTCGATCTTGGCGATGGGCACCGTGACGCCCTTGCGCTCGGTCAGGCGGTGGTAGGTCTGCCAGAAGTCGCGGTAGCGGTGATCGTTCTCGACGTTGACCACGTCGTAGTCCTGCCCCTCCTTCAGGCGCAGGCCGAATTTTTCCACGCGCTCGGCGATCACCGCCGGGCGGCCGATCAGCGTGGGGCGGGCGATCTGCTCGTCCACCACGATCTGCGCGGCGCGCAGCACGCGCTCCTCCTCGCCCTCGGAATAGGCCACGCGCTTCTTGGCGGCCAGCTTGGCCGCCGTGAAGATCGGCTTCATGGTCGTGCCCGAGGCATAGACGAAGGTCTGCAGGTGATCGCGGTAGGCGTCCATGTCGGCGATCGGGCGCAGCGCCACGCCGCTGTCGGCGGCGGCCTGGGCCACGGCCGGCGCGATCTTCATCATCAGGCGCGGATCGAAGGGCTTGGGGATGAGGTATTCCGGCCCGAAGGCCAGCGGCTCACCTACGTAGGCCTTGGCCACCACCTCGCTCTGCTCGGCCTGGGCCAGCTCGGCAATGGCGTGCACCGAGGCGATTTCCATCTGCGTGGTGATGGTGGTCGCGCCGCAGTCCAGCGCGCCGCGGAAGATGTAGGGGAAGCACAGGACGTTGTTGACCTGGTTCGGGTAGTCGGTGCGGCCGGTGGCGATGATGGCGTCATCGCGCACGGCCTTCACGTCCTCGGGCTGGATCTCGGGATTGGGGTTGGCCAGGGCAAAGATCAGCGGGCGCGGCGCCATCTTGGCCACCATGTCCTTTTTCAGCACGCCGCCGGCCGACAGGCCCAGGAACACGTCTGCCCCCTCAATGACCTGCGACAGGCTGCGCTGGTCGGTCTTTTGCGCGAAGAAGGCCTTGTCTTCGTCCATGAGCTCGGTGCGACCCTCATAGACCACGCCTGCGATGTCGGTCACCCAGATGTTGCGCGGCGGCAGGCCCAGCTTGACCAGGAGGCCCAGGCAGGCCAGTGCCGCGGCGCCGGCGCCCGAGGCCACGAGCTTGACATTCTGGATGTCCTTGCCAGCCACCTTCAGTCCGTTCAGGACGGCGGCACCGACGACGATGGCCGTGCCATGCTGGTCGTCGTGGAAGACCGGGATCTTCATGCGCTCGCGCAGCTTGCGCTCGACGTAGAAACAGTCGGGCGCCTTGATGTCTTCCAGGTTGATGCCGCCGAAGGTGGGCTCCAGCGCGGCAATGATCTCGACCAGCTTTTCCGGATCCTTCTCGTTGATCTCGATGTCGAACACGTCGATGCCCGAGAACTTCTTGAACAGCACCCCCTTGCCCTCCATCACCGGCTTGCCGGCCAGCGCGCCGATGTCGCCCAGGCCGAGCACGGCCGTGCCGTTCGTCACCACGCCCACCAGGTTGCCGCGCGCCGTGTACTTGAAGGCGGCGTTCGGGTCCTTGACGATCTCCTCGCAGGGCGCGGCCACGCCGGGCGAATAGGCCAGTGCCAGGTCGTGCTGGTTGACCATCTGCTTGGTGGCCGCAATGGCGATCTTGCCGGGCTGGGGAAACTCGTGGTATTCGAGTGCGGTCTTGCGCAGCAGGGCGCGTTTGTCGTCGGGTTGGGCGGCCTTGTTCTCGGGCATCGTGCGTCTCCAGCGGGGCGGGGGAAAGGGGTGCCGATTGTAGGCCAGCCGCCTGGCGACTGCGCTGTGAAGCTCTTGTGCGC
Source organism: Pseudomonadota bacterium (assembly GCA_018240985.1). Classification (GTDB taxonomy): domain Bacteria; phylum Pseudomonadota; class Gammaproteobacteria; order Burkholderiales; family Burkholderiaceae_C; genus Alicycliphilus. The sequence goes on along the minus strand of JAFEER010000280.1, from coordinate 21,699 downwards.
GCAAGCGGGCCCATCAGAGCCTGGCGGTGGCTCAGATCGCGTCGAGCGGATAGACCGGACGCTTCACCTGGGCAAAGGGAAAGCGTGCGTAGTCCGAGGTGGTCACGCCGGGGCTGTCGCACTCCACCAGCCCGGCCGACAGCGGCACGAACACCGGCCGGCAGTACATGCGCGACTTCAGCAGCAGGTAGCGGAACTGCGTCGGATCCATGCCCACGCAGTGGAATACGCCCAAGTCCCAGGGCTCGTGCGTCTGCTCGGTGACCACGATCTGCGCGCTGCCGATGTCCAGGCACACCGAGCGGCCCATGTGGCAGCGCTGGCCGGTGTAGATCGGGCCGCTGACGGTGTAGCTGCCGTCGCTGATCGCGTGCACCCGGCCGCGCAGCCGCAGCGGCTCTTTGTGCAGGCCGATGCGTTCGAGCGAAACCTTGTTACCCAGCGCGATTTCGACTTCTTCGCCGATACCGATTTGGCTCATGGTTGCCACTGCCTCAGGGTCGCAGATAGGGCCCACGGCAATGCCCGTCAGGCCTAGCGCCAGCGCCGCCTGCAGCACGTCCATGGTGTCGCAGGTGCCGCCCGACATGCAGTTGTCGCCATGATCCAGCAGCAGCACGGGGCGCGTCGCGCCTTGGGCCAAGTCGGCGGCGCGGCGCAGCGAATCGGCCAGGGGTTCGCTGCGGTAAACATATTCGTCCCGACGCCGCCAGATCTGCTGCGCCAGGCCGTCCACGGCGGCTTGGCTTGATTGCCGATCCTCGGCGCGGCAAGTGGCGACCACGCTCATGCAGGGCGCCGCGATGTCGGCCAGCGAGAAGCCGGCGAACACCGTCACGGCAGGCAGACCCTGCGCCTCCAGCGCGCGCGCGGCCTGCACGGCGCCCTGCATCGCGCCATCCAGCGTGGTGCTGCGCAGCGTGTGGCTCATCAGCGGCAGCGGGTGCCAGCAGACGCGGTAGCTGGCCTCGCCGCGCAGCATCTGCAGCAGCAGGCGCCCGGCATGCTCGCCGGTCTCGTACATGTCGATATGCGGGTAGGTCTTGAAGCCCACCATCACGTCGGCGTTGGCGATCATCTTCTCGGTGATGTTGCCGTGCAGATCCAGCGCCACGCCCAGGGGCACGCCCGGTGCGGCAGCGCGCACGCGCGCCAGCAGGTCGCCCTCGCCGTCGGCGCTGTTCTCGGCCACCATGGCGCCGTGCAGATCCAGCAGGATGGCGTCGCAGCCCGGCACGGCCTCGACGATGCGGCGCGTGAGCTCGTCATAGGCGGCGGCATGCACTGGGCCGCTGGGGTAGGCCATGGCCGATGCGGGGGTGACCAGCGTTGCGCCCGCGCTTTCCGCCAGGTCGATGAAGGCGGCCATGGCCGTGCGCATGCCCTTGTTGGCGCGGTAGGCCGCTTCGCCATAGGCAGGCGAAAACGCCGCTATGGGCGTGGGCACGGGCGAGAAGGTGTTGGTCTCGTGGTTCAGCCTGGCGATCAGGATCTTCATGCCGCCACCTCGGCCGCGGCGAGCATGGCACGCAGCAGCACGTTGCAGCCGGCCTCCAGGTGCGCGGGTTCGGCGTTCTCGATCTCGTTGTGGCTGATGCCGTCGTCGCAGGGCACGAAGATCATGGCCGCGGGGGCCACGCGCGCCAGGTACACGGCATCATGGCCCGCGCCGCTGACCACGTCCATGCTGCTGTAGCCCAGGTCGCCCGCGTTGGTACGCACGGCTTCCACCAGCTGCGGCGTGAAGGGCTGGGGCGGGAAGTACACCACCTGCTCCACGCCGATCTGCAGGCCGCGTTCGCTGGCGATGCGCGCGCAGGCGGCGCGCAGCGCGGCGTCCATATCGAGCAACTGGGCGTCGTCGGGCGCACGCAAGTCCACGCTCAGGCTGGCGCGGCCGGGGATGACGTTGCGCGAGTTCGGGAACAACTCCATCGTGCCCACGGTGCTGCGCGCATGGGGCTTGCGCTCCACGGCGATGCGGTTCACCTCCAGCACCAGTTCGCTGGCGGCCAGCAGCGCGTCGCGGCGCAGCTCCATGGGCGTGGGCCCGGCATGCGCCTCCATGCCCTGGATGCTCACGTCGTACCAGCGCTGGCCCAGCGCGGCGGTCACCACGCCGATGATGCGGTCGTGGTTCTCCAGCACCGGGCCCTGCTCGATGTGCGCCTCGAAGTACGCGCCCACGGCGGGCGCCGGGCCGGCCTGGCCGGCATAGCCGATGGCTTGCAGCGCCTCGCCCACGCTCACGCCCTGGGCGTCGCGCTGCGCCAGCGCATGCTCCAGCGTGAAGGCGCCGGCGAACACGCCCGAGCCCATCATCACCGGCACGAAGCGCGAACCTTCCTCATTCGTCCACACCGCCACCTCGATGGGCGCGCGCGTGCGCACTCCCGCAGCGTTGAGGGTGCGCAGCACCTCCAGGCCGGCCAGCACGCCGTAGTTGCCATCGAACTTGCCGCCCGTGGGCTGGGTGTCGATGTGGCTGCCGGTCATCACCGGCGGCAGGCTGTCGTCCTGGCCCGCGCGGCGCGCGAAGATGTTGCCGATGGCGTCCACGCGGATGCTGCAGCCGGCGTCCTTGGCCCATTGCACGAACAGGTCGCGGCCCTGGCGATCCAGCTCGGTGAGCGCAATGCGGCACACACCGCCCTTGGGCGTGGCACCAATGCGCGCCAGATCCATGAGCGATTGCCACAGGCGGTCGCCGTCGATGCGCAGCGCGGCCAGGGCGGCGGAAGGGGGAAGATGCATGTCCATGGGAATGGCTCCTTTCAAACCAGGCCGACGCCGAGATAGCGATCCTTGACGGCGTCGTCGGCCAGGAATTCGGCGTTCGTCGCCTCGTGCACGACGGCGCCCTGTTCGATGATGTAGTGGCGATCCGCCAACTGGGTGCAGACCTCGAGGTTCTGCTCCACGAGCAGGATGGTGACGCCCGCGGCCTTGATGGTCTTGAGCTGGGCCACGATCTCCTCGACGATGACCGGCGCGAGGCCTTCGACGGGCTCGTCCAGCATCAACAGGCGCGGCGCATTCATGAGGGCGCGGCCTATGGCCAGCATCTGCTGCTCGCCGCCCGAGAGCTGGCCGCCACCATTGCTGCGGCGCTCCTGCAGGCGCGGGAAGATGCGGTACACGTCCGGCAGCTGCCAGGGCGACTTCTTGCGCTGGGCCAGCAGCAGGTTTTCCTCCACCGTCAGCAGCTTGAAGATGCCGCGGTGCTCGGGCACCAGGCAGATGCCGCGCTGCGCCACCTGGTGCGTGGCCAGGCGGCTGGTCGTCGCGCCGTCAAAGCGCACCTGGCCCTGCGTGGGCGGCATCACGCCGGCGATGGTCTTGAGCGTGGTGGTCTTGCCCGCGCCGTTGCGACCCAGCAGCGTGACGAGTTCGCCCTCATGCACCTGCAGGGACACGCCCTGCAGCACATGGCTCTTGCCGTAATGGGCGTGGACGGCCTCCACCGACAGCAATGTCTTCATGCCTTGCCCCCTGTGATCATGTTGCCCAGGTAAGCCGTGCGCACACGCTCGTCGTTGCGTATGTCGGCGGGCACGCCCTCGGCCAGCACGCGGCCCTGCTGCATCACGGTGATGGTGTCGGAGATGTCCATCACGATGCCCATGTTGTGCTCGATCAGTACCACCGTGTGCTCGTCCTTCAGGCCCTGTATCAGCCGCTTCATGTCGCCCAGGTCGTCTATCCCCATGCCCGAGGTGGGCTCGTCCAGGAAGATGGCCTTCGGTTTCGCGGCCAGCGCCATGCCCACCTCCAGGCGCCGCTGCTGGCCGTGCGACAGGTTGCCCGCCGGCGTGCCGGCATGGCGCGCCAGGCCCACGCGTTCCAGCACCTGGGCCACGGTATCAAAGCAGGAGCGCGGCCCCGTGGGCGCATTCCAGCAGTCCAGCGCCTTGGCGGGTGCCACGCCCTGCGCAGCCAGGCGCAGGTTCTCGCGCACAGGCAGGGTCAAGAACAGGCTGGTGACCTGGAACGAGCGCGCCATGCCGCGCCGCACGCGCCGATGGTCTGGTTCGCGCGTCACGTCGTGGCCGTCGAACAGGATGCGCCCGCCGCTCACGCTCTTGGTGCCGGTGAGCATGTGGAACAGCGTGGTCTTGCCGGCGCCGTTGGGGCCGATCACCGAGTGCACGGTGTTGGCGCGCACCTTCAGGTCCACGCCGCCCAGGGCGACGAACTTGCCGTACTGCTTGGCCACGCCCTGGGCTTCGAGCAGGATGGGAGAGGTGTTACTCATGCCTGGCCTCCGTTCGATGCGGCCGTGCCGGCTTCGGCGGGTTCGGGCTGCTTGCGCCGCAACAGCGCCCACAGACTCTCGCCCAGGCCCCACAGGCCGCGCTGCAGGCCCAGGCTGACCACCATCAGCACCACGCCCAGCAGCAGCAGCCAGCGCGGCCACAGCGTGGACAGCCAGTCGCCCAGCAGCACATAGAAGGCCGCGCCCAGCACCGAGGCCAGCAGGTTGCCGGTGCCGCCGATCACGGTCATGACGATGATCATCTCGCTGGTGTGGTATTCGGCATTCGACAGCGGCGCAATGCCGGTCATCATGGCGTGCAGCGCGCCGGCCAGGCCCGTCACGGCGCCCGAGATCACGAAGGCCTGCAGCTTCAACAGGCGCAGGTCGTAGCCCACGGCGGCGGCGCGCTCCTCGTTGTCGCGCACGGCCAGCAGCGTGCGGCCGAACATCGAGTCGCACACGCGGCGCAGCAGCCAGAACGCCAGCAGGAACAGCACGGCGACAAAGCCGTAGTACTGCCAGGGCGAGGCCAGCGGCCACAGCGTGTGGCCCGCGATGGCCAGCGACGGGCGCGGTATGTCCAGCAGGCCATTGTCGCCGCCCGTCAGGCCGGGCAGCGAATAGGCCAGGAAGTAGAACATCTGCGCAAACGCCAGCGTCAGCATCACGAAGTAGGTGCCGCGCTGGCGTATCGCGATCCAGCCCACGATGGCCGCACCCACGGCGCCCATGCCAACGGCCGCCAGCAGCGCCAGCGGCATGGGCAGGGGCCAGCGCGTGAGCAGCAGCGCGATGGTGTAGCTGCCCAGGCCAAAGAAGATGCCCTGGCCGAACGACAGCAGCCCGGTATAGCCCAGCAGCAGATTGCAGCCCATGGCAGCCAGGGCGTAGATCAACACCTCGCTGGCGAGCGAACCCGATTGCATGAACAGCGGCATGGCAATGACGATGGCCAGCGCCAGGAGGAAATGGAAATGCCTGGTCATGGCGGTCATCCTTTGCGGCCCAGCAGGCCATGGGGGCGCAGCAGCAGCACGGCGGCCATGGCCACGTAGATCATGATGCGCGCGCCCTCGGGCCATAGCGTGCTCATCACGCTCTGCACAATGCCGATCAGCAGGCCGCCGACCAGCGCGCCGCTGAAGCTGCCCAGCCCGCCCACGACGACGATGACGAAGGCCACGCCCAGCGCCTCGATGCCCATGAAGGGCTCGGCCCCGCGTATCGGTGCCGCCAGCACCCCGGCCAGCGCCGCCGTGGCCGCGCCTAAAGCGAACACCAGGCTGAAGATGGCAAACACGTTCAGGCCCAGCAGCGACACCATCTCGGTCGATTCGCTGCCCGCGCGCACCGCGCTGCCCAGGCGCGTGCCCTCCAGCAGCCACCACAGCAGCAGCGCCAGCACGGCCGTGAAGCCGATCACGAACAGCCGGTACTTCGGATACACGAAGCCGCCCCACATCACCACGCCCTGCAGCAGCTCGGGCGTGGCCACGCTGTCGCCCAGCGGCCCCCATTGCAGGATCACCAGCTCCTGCACCACCAGCGCCAGGCCCACGGTGACCAGGATGTGGAACTCGTGCGGCTTGGCGTAGACATGGCGCAGCAGCAGCTTCTCGGTGGCCCAGCCTATCGCCCCCACGGCCAGCGGCGCGAGCAGCAGCGACCACCAGAAGCTCCAGCCCCAGCGCGTCATCTGGTAGCAAAAGTACGCGCCTATGAGGTAGAACGCGCCATGCGCAAAGTTCACGAAGCGCAGCAGGCCGAACACGATGGACAGGCCCACGGCCAACAGGAAATACAGCATGCCGATGCCGATTCCGTTGATGGTCTGCAGCAGGTAGATGTTCATGGAAAACTATCAAAAATATAGCAAACAGCGCTTGCTAACAAAGCGCTGTAGGCATTTTTTGCTTGAAATCCGGCGGCGGGCCGTCAGACCAGCTTGCAGCCGGTCTGGTCTACGGGCAGGAAGGACTTGCCGGAGCTGATCACGTCCACATAGTCATCCTTGTTCTTCATCTTGGCCTTGGCCTTGCCCTTGAGCAGGTAGTAGTTCTTGAGCACCTGGTGGTCGCCCTTGCGCACCTCCTCGTCGCCCGTCAGGCCCTGGTACTTCATGCCCTCCAGCGCCGCGACCACGGCCTTCTGATCCACGTTGCCGGCCTTGATGATGGCGTCGATCAGCAGCTTGGTGCAGATATAGGAGCCGGCCAGGCTGTAGTTGGGGTTGGCCTTGAACTTGTCCTGGCAGCGCTTGACCAGGTCCAGGTTCAGCGGCGCGTCCGCCGTGTGCCAATACTGGGCGCCAAAGTACACGCCGTCGCACAGGTCGGCGCCCAGTGACTCGAACTGCTCCAGCCCCGACGCCCAGGCGATCAGGATGGTCATGTTCTTGTGCATGCCGAAGCTCACGGCCTGGCGCAGCGTGTCGGACGACTGGGCGCCGAAGTTCAGCAGCAGCAGCACATCGGGCTTGGCGGCCACGGCGTTGGTCAGGTAGCCGCTGAATTCCTTCTCGGTCAGCGAGTGGTAGCTGTTGCCCACATGCTCGATGCCCTTTTCCTTGAAGATGTTCTTGGCCGCCGACAGCAGGCCGTCGCCGAACACATATTGCGGCGTGATCGTGTACCAGCGCTTGGCTTTGGGCATGGCCTCCACCAGCGGGCGCACGGTCTGCTCGATGGCGCCAAAGGTGGGCACCGACCAGCGGAAGGTGGCGCGGTTGCAGTCCTTGCCCGTGATCTCGTCGGCGCCGGCGGTGGTGATGAAGATGCCGCCGAACTTCTCGGCCTCCTTGCCCATGGCCAGCGCCTCGGACGACAGGATGCCGCCGGCGAAGAAGCGCGCGCCTTTCTGCTCGGCCGCCTCCTGCACCTTGCGCACGGCCGTCGCCGGCTTGCCCTCGGTGTCCAGCAGCGTGTAGGCCAGCGGCCGATCCAGCGCCTTGCCGTATTGCTCGATGGCCAGCTTCATGCCCAGGTCGGCAAACTTGCCATTGGCCGCGAACGGGCCCGACATGGGCACGGGGCAGCCGAACTGGATCGCGTCCTTGGCCTGCGCCCAGGCCGAAGACGCCAGCGACAGCGAGGAGGGCAGGGCGCCAAGCGCCGCGAGTTGCAGAAGATGACGACGTTGCATGGTGTGTCTCCGTAGCGGTGTGGGGATGGTTGTTGGCAGTCCTGGGCCGTTGTCGGAGTGCGTCTGCGCAATTTCGTGCCTGCAATGCGTACGAACCCCTTGAAGGCAATTTATAGTGATAAATACAATAAACGTCGCGCGTAAAAACCCTAGGACTGACCATGGCCACATCCAAGACCACCTCGTTGGCGATCAAGCAGCTCAAGCGCTCGGATCTCGTGGCGCAGGAGGTCAAGCGCCTGATCACCGAGAAGAACCTGAGCCCCGGCGACCGCCTGCCGCGCGAGAGCGAGCTGCAGGCGCAGTTTCAGGTCAGCAAGGGCACCATCCGCGAGGCGCTCAAGTCGCTGGAGGTGCAGGGTCTGATCACCATCTCCACCGGGCCCACGGGCGGCGGCACCATCGCCGAGGTGCCGCTGGATCGCACGCTGCAGTTCATGCAGAACTACCTGTTCTTCCAGGAGGTGACGATCGACGACATCTACACCGTGCGCCAGCTGCTCGAGCCCGATCTGGCCGCCGGCGCCGTGCCGCACCTGACGGATGCCGACTTCGAGGCGCTGGAGCACAGCATCAGCTGCTGCGACCCCACGCACAGCCATGAGGATCTGGTGACGCAGCGGCGCGAGGACGTCAACTTCCACGACATCCTGGCCGCGGCCAACCCCAACCCCTTTTTGCGCTTTTCCTGCGAGCTGATCAACGAGATGATTCGCCAGCTCATCGTGTTCGGCAACCGCACGCCGCAGTCCGAGCACCGGCGCTTTGGCGAGGCCAACGTGCAGTTCCACCGCGATATCGTGCAGGCCGCGCGTGCGCGCGACGCCGAGGCCGTGCGCGCGCTGATGGCGCAGCACATGCGCGACGCGGCCAGCAGCGTCAAGCGCATGAAGGGGCGCATCCAGGGGCGGCTGATTCTGGACGCGGACAGTCTGCGGCGCCCGCGTGCGGCGGCAGCGCCCAAGCGTGCTTGAGACCTCTGGCCAATCCGTGTGGCTGGTATGCTGCGCCGCCCCAAAAAATTCCCAAGCAAGCCATGAACCATCCCCACGCAAAACCGAGCATCCTCTGGCGCGCATTGATCGGCGGTGTCGTAGCCGCAGTCGCCTTGTCCACGTCCGTGGCGCAGGCCCAGAATGCCGGCGCCTACCCCTCCAAGCCCATCCGCCTCGTGATTCCGTTTGCGCCGGGGGGATCGACCGACATCCTGGGCCGCCTGCTGGCGCAGAAGCTGGGCGAGAGCATGCAGACCACGGTGGTGGTGGACAACAAGCCCGGCGCCAACGGCACCATAGGCTGCGATCTGGTGGCCAAGGCGCCCGCGGACGGCTATACCGTGATCCTGGGCGACGTGGGCTGCATGTCCATGGCGCCGGGCCTGTACACCAGGCTGCCCTACGACCCGCAGCGCGACTTTGCGCCGGTGAGCCTGGTGGCGCGCAGCCCGCTGGTGCTGACCGTGGGCGCGCAAAGCCCGTTGCACTCGCTCAAGGACTTGACCGCCGCGGCGCAGGCCGCGCCCGGCAGGCTCAACTACCCCTCGTCGGGCACCGGCGGGCCGAACCACCTGGGCGCCGAGCTGTATGCCATGCAGGCCAAGGTCAAGGTCAGCCACATTCCGTACAAGGGCAGCGCGCCATCGGTGGTGTCGCTCATGGCGGGCGAGACAGACTTCGGCTTTCTCACCGCCGTGACCATCGCCTCGCAGCTGCACGCGGGCAAGGTGCGCGCACTGGCCGTGGTGCATACCGAGCGGCTGCCGTCCATGCCCGACGTGCCGACCATGACCGAGGCCGGCCTGAAGGGCTTCACGGCCGATGCCTGGTTCCTCGCCGCCGTGCCCGCGGGCACGCCCAAGCCCATCGTGGATCGGCTCTATGCCGAGATCGCCAAGGCCCTGCCCGCGCCGGATGTGAAGGCCAAGCTCGATTCCATGGGTGTGCTGCCCTCGGGCCTGGATCCGCAGGCCTCGGCGCGGTTCCTGGGGGCCGAGGTGGACAAATGGCGCGGCGTGATCAAGAGCGCCGGCATCACGCTCGACTGACCTGCGCACAAGCAAGCGAGACAAAGCCCCTGGGCCGAAAGGCGCAGGGGCTTTGTTCATGGGGTTTATTCAGCGGCTGTTCGGCATGGTGATTTCAGAGAAAAATCACCCTCAGCGCCTGTCCATCAAGCGTTGGCAGCTATAAAAAATGAGTTTCAGGCCGTCTCTGTCAGCGCATCGCCCAGCGCGCTCACCAAACGATCGATCTCGGCCTCGGTAGTGATGAAGGGCGGGGCCAGCTGGATGGTGTCGCCGCCGTAGCGCACGTAGAAGCCCTTGTCCCAGCACTTCATCGCCACCTCGTAGGGGCGGCGTGCTGGTTCACCTGGCAGTGACGCAATGGTGAAGCCCGCGGCCAGGCCGTAGTTGCGGATGTCGGCCACATGCCTGGCCCCCTTCAGGCCGTGCACGGCGTTCTCGAAGTAGGGCGACAGCGCCTTCACGCGCGCCGGCATGTCTTCCTTGACCAGGATGTCCAGCACCGCATTGCCGGCGGCGCAGGCCACTGGGTGGGCGGAGTAGGTGTAGCCGTGGGCAAACTCCACCATGTACTCGGGGCCGCCGGCGGCCATGAAGCTGTCGTAGATCTCTTTGCTGGCCACGCAGCCGCCCAGCGGCTGGGCGCCGTTGGTCACCTGCTTGGCAAAGTTCAGGATGTCGGGCGTGACGCCAAACACCTCGGCCCCCGTCCAGCCGCCGATACGGCCAAAGCCGGTGATGACCTCGTCGAAGATGAGCAGGATGTTGTGCTGCGTGCAAATTTCGCGCAGGCGCTGCAGGTAGCCCGCGGGCGGAATCACCACGCCGGCCGAGCCCGAGAACGGCTCCACGATGACGGCGGCGATGTTGCTGGCATCGTGCAGGTTGATCACGTCCAGCAGCTTGTCGGCCAGCGCGCGGCCGTCGGTATCGGGCATGCCACGGTAGAACGAGCCCAGCGGCGGCTGGGTGTGCGGGATATGGTCGGCCTCCACGCCCTGGCCGAACAGCTTGCGGTTGCCCACCATGCCGCCGACCGAGATGCCGCCGAAGTTCACGCCGTGGTAGCCCTTCTCGCGGCCGATCAGCCGCGTCTTGCTGCCCTGGCCCTTGGCGCGCCAGTAGGCGCGCGCCATCTTCAGCGACGTGTCTGCCGCCTCCGATCCCGATCCGGTGAAGAACACGTAGTCCAGGCCCGCGGGCGTCAAGTCCTTGATGCGATTCGCCAGCTCGAACGCGGCCGGGTGGCCGAACTGGAAGGCCGGGGCGTAGTCCAGATTCGCGGCAGCCTTGCCAATGGCCTCGGCCACCTCCTTGCGGCCATGGCCTAGGCCCGAGCACCACAGGCCCGACAGGCCGTCGAAGATCTTGCGGCCATCGGCATCCTGGTAATACGCACCTTGAGCGCCGACGACCATGCGCGGATTCGCCTTGAAGTTGCGGTTGCCGGTAAACGGCATCCAGTGGGCGTCCAGCCAGGCGGCGTCCTGGCGGATGGCGGCGGGGTTTTCGTCGATGACGGCAAAGGACATGGCGGTCTCCTAATGGGAATGTGTGGATTGTTGGTTGGATTGATAATTCGTTAAAGCGACAAATATCCATATTCACTTGACGTTTTATGCAAATAAAAATCACCCCCCGCCCGCGCGCCGTGCTGGGCCAGCTCGCCGACATGGACCTGCGCCTGCTGCAGGTGTTCAAGGCCGTGGTCGAATGCGGCGGCATGGCGGCGGCCGAGCTGGAGTTGAACATCGGCACCAGCACCGTCAGCCGCCATGTGAAGGATCTGGAGACGCGCCTTGGCATGACGCTGTGCCGCCGGGGCCGGGCCGGCTTTGCGCTCACGCCCGAGGGCCAGCGCGTGTACGACGAAACCCTGCGCCTGCTCACCGCCATGCAGGGCTTTCGCGACAGCATCGACGACATCCACGCGCGCATGGGCGGGCAGCTGGCCGTGGCGGTGTTCGACAAGACGGCCAGCAACCCGGCGGCGCGCATCCATGCGGCGATTGCCGCGTTTGCCGCGCAGGCGCCCCATGTGCAGCTGCAGCTGCATGTGGGCAGCATCAACGCCATCGAGCGCGGCGTGATCGACGGCAGCTTTCAGGTCGGCATCATCCCGGCGCACCGCAGCTCGCAAAGCCTGGTCTATGCCGACCTGTTTGGCGAGACCATGCTGCTGTACTGCGGCGCGGGCCACGCGCTGTTCGGTGCGGCGCATGAGGCGCTGGACTGGGAGGCCGTGCGCCGTTACCCGTTCGCCGGCCTGGGCTACCACTCGCCCAACATGGAACTGTCGCACCAGGCGCTGCTCACACGCGCCGCCACCGGCTTTGACCAGGAATCCATTGCCACGCTGGTGTTGTCGGGGCGCTTCCTGGGCTTTCTGCCCGACCACTATGCCGAAAGCTTCGTGCGCCAGGGCCGCCTGCAGGCCGTGCGGCCGGACTTGTTCCACTACCACTGCCAGTTCGTCAGCCTGCTGCGCCGCTCGCCCGCGCCCAGCCGCGCGGCGCTGCTGTTTCAGCAATGCCTGGTAGAGGCGCATGACATTCTGTAAGAGACATTGACAGCCGCGCTGCCAGGTTCAGAATTTCCGGTTTGGTTTCATCCCTGAAGCCGGCCACAAGGCCACTGAAAGGAGGCCGCGATGAGCAAGGATCGGGCGGCGCCCGAGACACAGGGCGTCACGGTGGAGCTGCTGGCGGCGCTCGATCTCGGCCCCGAAATCGAGGGCCTGGCCGGGCGCCAGCTGCGCATGCGCCTGGTCACCCTGGCGCCCGGCGCCGTCTTCGGCCCGGTGCACAGCCACAAGGACAGGCCGGGCATGGTCTACATCCTGCAAGGCAGCATCACCGACCACCGCAACGGCGTGGCCACGGACTATGGCCCGGGGCCGGGCTGGCCCGAGGACAGGCACACCACGCACTGGCTGGAAAACCGCGGCAGCGCGCCGGCCGTCGAGGTCTCGGTCGATATCGTCAGGCTGGGATAAACGCGTCCCGAGGCCGAGGGCTTCAGAACGGCGCCCGCTCGCCGATACCAAGGGCAGCATGTCCTCCGCCATCTCCATCGCATCATCCGGCCTGCAGGCCGCGCAACTGCGCCTGCATAGCAGCGCGCACAACGTCGCCAACCTGAACACCCCGGGTTTCAGGGCCCAGCAGGTGCAGCAGCAGGCGGTGCCGGACTTGGGTGGGGTGCAGGCCCAGATAGGTCAGGCGCCCCAGTCCGGCGTGGCACTGGAGACCGAGGCGGTTGAGCAGATGGCCGCCACCTACGCCTTCAAGGCCAATATGCTGGTGCTGCGCAAGGCCGACGAGGCCATGGGCACGCTGTTGGATGTGCGCTCCTGAGCGGCGGCCTTGCGCGCCAGAGCGCGTGCCCAGGCCTTTTCATGAAAGAAGAAGGCTACGGCCTGCACCGTGGGTTCGAGCAGGCTCAGCGTCAGCGAGGCGACCAGATTGCCCGTGACGGCATAGGCCACCATGGCGGCCACGCAGATGTGGATGAGGTAATAGCTGCCGGTCTTGGCCAGGGTGGGTAAATTGCGGCGGGCGGCGAGGCGGATGCGGGACATGGCGGACTCCATGGTAATTGGCAAAATGATAATCATTCTCATTAAATCCCGCCAATTGCTTGTCCCTAATCCGCACATAGCCATGCCTTGGCCCCGGGTGCACCCGAGTCCAGGGGGCGCGCTCGCTATGATGGGCGCTAACATTTTTTAACTTCCTCCATCCCCCCAACGGAGCGCACCCATGGCCCTCATGGACTTCATCAAGAAACAGTTCATCGACATCCTGCAGTGGACGGAGGAGGGCGACGGCACGCTGGCCTGGCGCTACCCCATGCAGGACATGGAGATCCAGACCGGCGCCACCCTGGTGGTGCGCGAGTCGCAGATGGCGATCTTCGTCAACGAGGGCCAGGTGGCCGATGTGTTCGGCCCCGGCACCTACAAGCTGACCACGCAGACGCTGCCGGTGCTGACCTACCTGAAGAACTGGGACAAGCTGTTCCAGTCGCCTTTCAAGAGCGACGTGTACTTCTTCAGCACGCGCCAGCAGGTAGACCAGAAATGGGGCACGCCCCAGCCCATCACCATCCGCGACAAGGACTTTGGCGCCGTGCGCCTGCGCGCCTTTGGCAACTACGCCTACCGCGTGGCCGACCCCAAGCTGCTGCACACCGAGATTTCCGGCACGCGCGCGTCCTACGGCGTGGCCGACCTCGACGGCCAGCTGCGCGGCCTGGTGCTGCAGAACATCAGCAACGCCATTGCCGCGAGCGGCGTGGCCTTCCTCGACCTGGCGGCCAACCAGCAGATGTTTGCCGACGCCCTGGCGCGCGAGCTGCAACCCGCCTTCGCCAAGATCGGCCTGAAGCTGGAGGCCATGACGGTGCAGAACCTCTCGCTGCCCGAGGAGCTGCAAAAGGTGCTGGATCAGAAGATCGGTATGGGCATGGTCGGTGGCGACATGGGCAAGTTCATGCAGTACCAGACGGCGCAGGCGATACCCAAGTTTGCCGAAGGCGCCGGTGGCGGCGGCGTGGCGGGCGACGCCATGGGCCTGGGCGCGGGCGTGGCCCTGGGCCAGGTGCTGGCGCAGAACCTGCAGGCCGGCCTGCAGGGCGGCGGCGCGCCAGCCGCTGCGGCGGCCCCGGTGGGCGTGCGGCCGGACGAGGTCATGGCGACGCTGGAAAAGCTGGCCGACCTCAAGTCCAAGGGCATCCTGACCCAGGAAGAGTTCGACGCGAAGAAGGCCGAGCTGCTCAAGAAGCTGGTTTGAATTTCTAAATTGATAGCTGTTGGCGCTTTGCCATAAAGCGTTACAACCTGAAAACGCCTGATGATCGACATGTCTCAGATCCAACCGCGAGCCCTCACCCCTGCCCTCTCCCGGGGGGAGAGGGAGAAATACCGGCGCGACCGATCGCCCTCGCCCCTTTGGGGAGAGGGAGGGGTGAGGGGCCTCTGCCGCATGCACATCGTCAGGTAAAAGCACTCATCATCACGCATGGCCGACAGCGCCCCGCAGCGTAGCTACCGCGCCCCCTGCCCCGGCTGCGGCGCGCCGGTGGAATTCAAAAGCGCCCAGTCCACCCACGCCATCTGCCCCTACTGCCAGAGCATGGTGGTGCGCAGCGGCGAGCAGCTGTCGCGCATCGGCAAGATGGCCGAGGTTTTCGACGACCACAGCCCGCTGCAGCTCATGGCCAGCGGGCGCATTGCGCTTGACGGCAAGGATCAGCCCTTCACCCTGATAGGCCGCCTGCAGTACCAGGGCGAGGAGGGCAACTGGGCCGAGTGGATCGCCTGGCTGCCAGATGACACAGGTGGCACTACAGCCACCCTGAGCGAGGACAACGGCGCCTACGTCTTCACCCGGCCGGCGCAGCTGGGCCGCGACGTCCCCGCGCCTGAACACCTGCGCGTGGGCATGACCACCGCCGTGGCCGGCCAGCCCTTCAGCGTGGCGGCGAACCTGCAGGCGCGCCTCATCTCGGCCCAGGGCGAATTACCGAAGCTGCCGCCGCCGGGCCAGCCCTTCACCGTGGTGGAGCTGCGCAGTGCCGACGGCGAGGTGCTGTCCATCGACTACGGCCAGTCTCCGCCCCAGCTGCAGCGCGGCCGCGTCGTGCGGCTGGAGGATTTGCAGCTCCAGGGCCTGAAGGAAGAATCCGTCAAACAGGAACAGGCGCGCCAGTTCAACTGCCCCCACTGCGGCGCGCCGGTGCAAGTGCAGCTGGACGGCAGCAAGAGCTGCACCTGCCCGTCGTGCAACAGCCTGATCGACCTGAGCGCCGGCATCGGCGGCGAACTGCGCCACGCCCTGCAGCATGAGCCCGTGCAGCCCCTGATCCCGCTGGGCAGCAGCGGCCAGTTCGAGGGCCGGCCCTGGCAGGTGGTCGGCTTTCAGCACCGCATGGGGCGCGAGGTGGGCGACGACGAAAGCTTTGGCTGGGAAGAGTACCTGCTCTACAACCGCGAGCGCGGCTTCGTCTTCCTGGTGGACGCCAGCGACGGCTGGAGCCTGGTGCGCCCCGCCACCGGCGCGCCGCAGCACAAGCCCGGCACGGCCACAGCCAGCTACCTGGGCACGCAGTATCGCCTCACATCCAACTACCAGGCCGAGACCGGCTACGTGGCCGGCGAGTTCTACTGGCCCGTGCAGCGCGGCCAGCAGACCAGCAACAGCGACTTTGCCGCCGTCAATGGCCGCGGCCTGCTGTCGCGCGAGCAGTCGCGCGGCGAGGTCACCTGGTCTTACGGCAGCCGCATCGACAGCAGCGCCGTGGCCCAGGCCTTCAAGCTGGAGGGCAAGGCCGGGCTGTTCCGGCGCCAGGACGCCGGGCCGGTGGCGGCGGGATCGGGCATCGGCTGCGGCACGGTGATACTGATCCTCGTGCTGCTGTTCGTCGTGCTCATCCTGATGAGCAACTGCTCTGGCTCATCCGGCGGCGGCTATACACGCAGCTCGGGCGGCTCGTTCGGGGGCTACAGCAGCGGCGGCGGCCACAAATGATTTTTCTCACACCCCAACCTGCAAGGAGCAAACACCATGATGGGAATTGAATGGCTCAGGCCCGCGGCCTTCCTCGGCTCCATCGTCTACGCGGTGATCGGCGTGGTCGTCTTCTGGCTGTGCTTCCTGCTCATCGACAAGATCACCCCCACCGACCTGTGGGCCGAGATCGTGGAGAAGCAGAACCAGGCCCTGGCCCTGGTGGTGGCCGCCATGTGCCTGGGCATCAGCATCATCGTGGCGGCGGCGATTCATTGAGGACTGCACCATGGACACCCTGAACGAATTCTTCTCGTGGAACCTGGGCCACTACGGCAGCAGGGACGACCGCCTGCTGACCGATGACGAATCGAGCGAGCTGTTCGACCTGATGGAGGCCGACGACCTGCCCGACCGCGCCCTGACGATGGAGCAGGCCGATGGCTACATGACCGCCCTCATCATCGGCCCCGGAACCTTGATGGTGCACGACTGGATGGAGCCCATCTTCGGCCAGCCCACCCTGCCGCTGCCGCAGGACGAGGCGCGCCAGAACCGCCTGCTGCAGCTGCTGCGTGCGCGCTACATGGACATCCAGCTGCGCCTGGCCATGGCCGGCGACGCCATCACCGTGGACAGCGCCTTCATGCCGCTGCGCGCCGAGGTGCCCGATGAGGACTGCATCAGGCCCTACCAGTTGGATGAAAAACAGCGGCGCAAGGGCAACTGGCCGCTCAAGGAATGGGCCAGCGGTTTTTGCGCGGCCATATCGGGGGATGTGCGCTGGAGCGCGCTGGTCAACGACCCGGAGGTCTCCGGACTGATAGCCCCGGTGCTGCTGTTCGAAATGGGTTACAACCCCGACCACCTCGACGAGCAGATCGACGAGCAGGAAGACCTGGAGCACTTGCTGATTCAGTCCGTCTACGCCATGCACCAATGGTGGCGCGGATGGCGCCTGGACTTTGGCACGTTCACCACCCCGCCCCACGAACGCGATGGCCCCAAAATCGGCCGCAACGACCCCTGCCCCTGTGGCAGCGGCAAGAAGTACAAGAAATGCTGCGGGGCGTGAACGCCCCATACCCGCATGGTTTCCGACCGCTACCACGCCACGGGCGCACAAGCTGAATACGAGCCGGGCTCTCACGGCCAGGTGCTGCGCAACCGGCTGGGCATGACAGACCCTGCGCTCATGGATCGAGCCGAACTGGCGCTTTTGCTGCAGCTCTACGAATTTGTCTTGCACCAGCAGTTTCCCGCGCGCCGCCTGCGCGTGGCCGACCTGATGGAGTGGCACCGCCTGTGGCTGGGCAATGTGTACCACTGGGCCGGGCAGGAGCGCAGCGTGAACATGGGCAAGGGCGGTTTTCAATTTGCCGCAGCAGCGCAAATCACCCGGCTGCTGCAAGCCTTCGAGGCGCAATGCCTGCGGCGCTACACGCCCTGCCAAGGCATGGACGATGTGGCCTTGACCGAGGCCATTGCGGTGTGCCATGTGGAGTTCATCCTGATTCACCCATTTCGCGAAGGCAATGGGCGGCTTTCGCGCCTGCTGGCGGATGTGATGGCGGTGCAGGCCGGGCGAGGACTGCTGGATTACAGCCCCTGGGATGCGGACAAGGGCGCGTATTTTTCAGCGATTCAGCGCGGCATGGGCATGGACTACGCGCCCATGGCAAAACTGGTCAGCGCCGCCTTGGCTGTGCCGGGCGCGGCAGGGCGAGGCTGAGATGGGGAAGGCAGGCAGCGCTGCCGCGCAATTGGGCTTCGAGGTCGGCAATGCGCTGGCCGGTTTCAATCGCCGTGGAACTGGCCACGGCGCGCACGATGGCTTCCTGGCTCGGCATCGGTCGTGGTTTTGGGTTCTGCATGACGGCGCATCTAGCAAGGCTGTGATGCAATAGATTTTACCGAGACGCGTGTTTCCATGACCCCCATCACCCTCAAGCCCTACCAGGCGGCATGACCGACTCCAGCCCCGCCCCTCGCCCCATCGACATCGCCCTGCTCGCCAGCGTCTTCGTCATCGCCGCCTGCGGGCTGCTCTACGAGCTGGCGGCGGGGGCGCTGGCGTCCTACCTGCTGGGCGACTCGATCCTGCAGTTCTCCACCGTCATCGGCACCTATCTGTTCGCCATGGGCGTGGGTTCGTGGCTGTCGCGTTACTTCGAGCGCCAGCTGCCGGCGCATTTCTTGCGCATCGAATTGCTGGTGGCGCTTGTGGGTGGTGCGCTGCCAGCTATTCTTTTTATTGCAAACGCGTATCTGCCCAGCGCGTTTCGCGTGCTGCTGTACGGCATGGTGCTGCTGGTGGGTACGCTGGTGGGGCTGGAGATTCCGCTCGTCATGCGCATCCTGAAGCGCAACGTGCAGCTCAAGGACTTGGTGAGCCAGGTGCTGACCTTCGATTACCTCGGGGCGCTGGCCGTGTCGCTGGCGTTTCCGCTGCTCTTGGTGCCGCAGCTGGGGCTGGTGCGCACGGGGCTGTTGTTCGGCTTCATGAACGCCGCAGTGGCGCTGTGGGCGCTGTGGCTGTTCCGGCGCGAGCTGCGGCGTTTGTCAGCCCACGCCCTGGCCTGCGCGGCGGTGCTGGCCGTGCTGCTGGCGGGACTGTGGGGCGCGGAGCACATCACGCGCTTTGCCGAGGACAAGTTTTATCAAGACCGCATCGTGCTCGCCAGCACCACGCCCTACCAGCGCATCGTCGTCACCCAGGGGCGCGCCGGCCACCGGCTGTACCTGAACGGCAACCTGCAGTTCGCCGAGCGCGACGAGTACCGCTACCACGAAGCCCTGGTGCACCCGGCAATGTCCGCGCATGGCGCGCCCAAACGCGTGGCCGTGCTGGGCGGCGGCGACGGCATGGCGGTGCGCGAGATCCTGAAGTACCCCAGCGTCGAGGCCATCACCCTGGTGGAGCTGGACCCGGCCATGACGCGGCTGTTCGGCCAGAACGCTACGCTGCGGCGCCTGAACGGCGATGCGCTGGCGTCGCCCAAACTCGCCATCGTGAACCAGGATGCCTTCCAGTGGCTGCAGGCCGGCGACGATACTTTCGACGTCATCGTGGTGGACTTCCCCGACCCCACCAACTTCGCCATCGGCAAGCTCTACACCAACAGCTTCTACGCCCTGCTGGAGCAGCGCCTGGCGGCCAGCGGATACGCCGTCATCCAGACCACCTCGCCCCTGCTGGCGCGCAAGAGCTTCTGGACGGTGGTCGCGACCATAGAGTCCGTGGGCCTCACCGCCACGCCCTACCACGCCCATGTGCCCAGCTTTGGCGAATGGGGCTTCGTCATCGCCAGCCGCCGGCCCTGGCGCCTGCCGCAGGCCCTGCCCGAGGGGCTGCGTTTTCTGGACGTGGCGTCGCTGCCGCTGTTGTTCGACTTTCCGCTCGACATGGCGCGCGTGCCGGCCGAGGTGAACCGCCTGTCGAACCAGGTGCTGGTGCACAGCTACGAGCAGGAATGGGGCCATGTCAGCGGCCACTGAGGGCTTGCGCCGGCGCCAACTGCTGGGCGCCGGCGCGGCCATGGCGCTGGCAGGTTGCGAACCGGCCGCGGCGCCGCTGCCGGGCGGCTTCACCGGCATCGCCATGGAGCGCGGCCATCGGCTGCGCGACCGGCTCGCGCCAGGCGCGGCCTACCAGGTTGACGCCACGCGCCGCACCGGCGTGGTGATTGCCGGCGGCGGCGTGGCCGGGCTGGCCGCGGCGCGCGCGCTGCGGCTGGCCGGGGTGGAAGACTTGGTGCTGCTGGAGCTCGAAGACCAGGCCGGCGGCAACAGCCGCGGCATCCAGATTGCGGGCCTGGCCTGCCCCATGGGCGCGCATTACCTGCCCGTGCCCGGCGACGACGCGCGCGAGGTGCAGGACTTGCTCGAAGACCTGGGCCTGCGCCGGCGCGTGGCCGGGCGCTGGCAGTACGACGAACGCCACCTGTGCCACAGCCCGCAGGAGCGGCTGTTTTTCCATGGCCAGTGGCAGGAGGGCCTGCTCCCCATGGCGGGCGTGGGTGCGGACACGCTGGCGCAATACCGGCGTTTTGCGGCGCTGGTGAGCGAACTCTCACGCGCCGCGCGCTTCTCCATGCCGGCGCTCAAGGGCTGGGATAAAAACCAGGGCCTGGCGCCCGTCCATCAAGCGCTGGATGCTCTTACTTTCGATAGTTGGCTGGCGCAGCAGGGGCTGCACGATGCGCATCTGCGCTGGTACCTCGACTACTGCTGCCGCGACGACTACGGCGCCGGCAGCGCGCGCGTGTCGGCCTGGGCCGGCATCCACTACTTCGCCAGCCGCCATGGCTTTGCCGCACCCGGCGACGAGGGCGTGGAGCGCGACGGCGTGCTGACCTGGCCCGAGGGCAATGGCTGGCTCAGCCAACGCCTGGCCGCGCCGCTGATCGAAAACAACCAGCTGCGCTGCGCCAGCAGCGTGCTGCGCATCGCCGAGGGGCGACACGGCGTGGAGGTCGATGCCCTGGACTACGCCAGCGGGCGCATCCTGCGCTGGCAGGCGCGGCGCTGCGTGGTGGCGCTGCCGCTGTACGTCGCCACGCGCGTGGTGCAGCCGGCGCCCGGCTTTCTGACCGAGGCCGCGCGCCGCCTGCAATGGGCGCCCTGGCTGGTGGCCAACATCCATATCGACCGCCCGCTGGCCGACCGCGAAGGCGCCGCGCCCGCCTGGGACAACGTGCTGTACCAGGACGCCAACCCCGGCGGCCTGGGCTATGTGGATGCCGGCCATCAGCGCCTGGACTTGGGCGCGCAACTCGCCGGCCCCACGGTGCTGAGCTATTACCAGGCGCTGGGCGACTGGCCCGACGGCCGGCGCGCGCTGCAGCAGCAGCCCTGGACGTATTGGCAGGGCGCCATCCTGGCCACGCTGGCCCAGGCCCACCCCGACATCCGCGAACGCGCCACGCGCATGGAGCTCACGCGCTACGGCCACGCCATGTCCATGCCCGTGCCGGGGCAGCAGGCGTTTTTGAGCCAAATAGGTCATCAATGGCCGTCTGACAAGCGTCGCAAGCTATTGAATGGAGAGCGAATCACGGTGCCGTCTACCCCTGCCACCGGGCATCTGCTGTTTGCGCACGCGGACTGGTCGGGCTACTCGGTGTTCGAGGAGGCCTTCACGCGCGGCCATGCGGCGGGCGCGATGGCAGCCGGGTAGTAACGCTGCTTTGGCGGTGGAAACAAAACGCAAGACATGTGGAGCCTGCGGCGGGCACATGCCATAAGACGAGCGGCACACCACAGGAGATCGGGCCATGCCGCACCCCATACAGCACGTCGTCGTGCTCATGCTGGAAAACCGCTCCTTCGACCATCTGCTGGGGGCGCTGGACGAGCACATCGCCGGCCTCGACGGCGTGCAGGCGGCCCAGCGGTACCTGGCCAATCCCACGCATCAAAACCACGCGCGGACGGGCAGCGCCGCGGTGCCGCAGACCGACGACGCCGCGCGCAGCCTAGACCGCAAGAGCCTGGGCGAGCCCGTGGACTTCGACCCGCACCATGAGTTCCTGGATGTAAAGCAGCAACTGGGTGGCAACCTGTCGGCCCCGGTGATGAACGGCTTCGTGGCCAATGCCTACGACAGTTACCACGACCAATTCAATGCCGCGACGCTAGACCCAATACTGTTCAGATAGCATCTCATCATTGATAATGCGAAGCCATCGCAACCCCAAACATTGGAACGATGGCAAGGACACGCAAGGCCGTAGCGGCCCACATTGATGTAGCGCATTTGATCAGTG
>JAFEER010000027.1 GCA_018240985.1 Pseudomonadota bacterium | reverse complement strand
GCCTGCCGGCAGAGATCGCGCTGGCCGATCTGCAGGGCGAACCCCTGATCCTGCCCACCGGCCCGCACGGCCTGCGCAGCACGCTGGACACGGCCTTTGCCGGCGCCGGCGTCGTGCCCCAGGTGGTGCTGGAGGTGGATTCGCTGGCCATGGTGATGGCCGCCGTCGATGCCGGCCTGGGCTCCACCATCCAGCCCTGGGCCGCCCTCGGGCGCTACCCGGACGCCGCCACGCGCTTTCAAAGCGCGCGCCTGGCGGGCGTGCCGGTGCGGCGCGTGAACCTGTTGTGCACGCTGTCGGACGAAGAAATGTCGCCCGCCGCACTGGCCACCCGGGTCGTGCTGCTGGACTGCGCGCGCAGCCTGGTCAGCACCGGGCAGTGGGCCGGCACCACGGCCATCACCGCGCCGGGCTGACGGGCTCAATGCAATCGCGGGGCGCCGCCCTGGGTGTAGAGGTGCGCAAACACCGCGCCCGCCCTCAGGTTGATCTCGTCGGCGCCATAGGCGCCTGGCGGCAGGTGGGCGAACAGGTGCTTGATGATCTCGGCCTTCACCTGCGCCTGCGCCGTGGCCTTCTCGCGCCAGTGGTCGATCTGCAGCTTGCCCGCGTTGAGCTTGTCCAGTAACTCCTTCGCCACCTGCTTGATGGCCTCGCGGTCATTCTTTGTCAGCGCATCCTTTTGCAGCAGGTCGAACATGGCCAGCTGCTGCTCGTTTTCCAGCCCCTCGCGCAAATAGCGGCGCTCCTCCTCGCTGCAGCTGTCGTTGAAGGCGAACAAGTCGTCCATCACCTTCTGGATTTCTGCCGCATCCTTGTCCTTGTTGTAGGCGTGCACGATCTCCTGGTAGCGCTCGTACAGGTCTACGCGTGTCGGGTTGGCGCGCACCATCGCCGCCAGGCGCTCCTCGATCTTTTGCATCAGGTTCATCGCCACCACGTTCTTGAACGGCGTGTTCTCAAACTCGGCGCGCAGGCGCGTGAAGTCGATGCCGGAGAGGTCATAGCGCGGCGTGGGCTGTCTGACGCCCGGTGCCTCGGTCGCCACAGCCACGTCCACCACGTCGTACAAGTCCTGCAGCAAGGCGCTCACATCGGGCGCCACGCGCGCGTCCTGCAGCTTGTTGCAGATGGCGGACAACGCGCCTTCTTCGGCGTCGTGCGCAAACAGCCCCGGGTGCGGGAACAGCGCGCGGTGGCGCGCCTGCGCGTCCTCCACGATCACCTGGTAGGTCTTGCGCCGCTCGTCGCTCTCGCACAGCAGGTTCACCGCCTCCAGAATCTTCTGCTGCTTGCCGAAACCTGTGGCGGCGATCAGCGCATCCAGGTCGTAGCCCAGGTCGCCCAGAAACTCGCGCCCGGCCTTCAGGCTGTCGGCATATTCCGCCAGCGCCTCGGCGTCGTCGCGCACCGTGTCCTGCTCGCCTTCGCCCTTGCCGGTGCCCGCGCGGTCGCCCTGCGCAAACGTGGCCCCCGAGTTCGACACTTTCAGCCCGTTTTCCCGGTTTTTCAGACCTACGCCCCATGAGAATCAAGCACTTGCGAGTTGGTTTCTAAAATTCTTGTAGTGGCAACACAAGAGCTATTTGTATTGGCGCATATTGGGCGAGTGCGCTACACTCGCGCCCATGTTCATCAAGCTCACCCGCGCCCGCGGCAAGACCTACGCCCAGCTCACCGAGTCCTTTCGTGACACCTCGGGCAAGACGCGCCAGCGCACCCTGGCCACCCTGGGGCGCATTGATGAGACGGGCGGCCAGGTCGATGCCGTGCTGTCCGCCTTGCTGCGTGCCAAGGGGCGTGGCACCGAGGCGGCTGCCGCTGGCGCCCCTCAGGTCTCGGTCGCGTTTGAATCCGCCCTGGCCCTGGGTGATGTCTGGGCACTCGATCAGCTCTGGCACGAGCTGGGCTTTGACCGTCTGGCTGGGGTGTTTCGCCGCGCCCGCTTCACCTCCCCCGTGGAGCACGCCATTCGCGCCATGGTCTTCAACCGCCTGTGTGATGCCGACTCCAAGCTCGGGGTGCTGCGCTGGCTGCAGACGGTGGCCATGCCGGGGATCGATGCTGCGGGCTTGACCCACCAGCATCTGCTGCGCAGCATGGATGCGCTCATGGATCACCAGCAGGCGGTCGATGACTGCGTGGCCTCTCTGCTGCGCCCGCTGATAGACACCGAGCTGTCGGTGGTGTTCTACGACCTGACCACCATCCGAGCTGCCGGGAGCAGCCAGGTGCAGGACGACGTGCGCAAGGTCGGTTTGGCCAAGGAAGGCGGCTTTGCACGCCAGTTTCTGCTGGGTGTGGTGCAAACGGCCGAGGGCCTGCCGATCTACCACGAGGTATTCGAGGGCAATGCCTCGGAAGGCAAGACGCTGGAGCCAACGCTCTCCAAGGTGCTGGCGCGCTACCCGCAGATTGGGCGCCTGATCGTGGTAGCCGATCGGGGGCTGCTGTCGCTGGAGAACATGGAGCAGCTGTCGCAGTGGGTCTTGCCCAGTGGCAAGCAGCTGGAATACATCCTGGCCGTGCCAGGACGACGCTATGGGGACTTCACTGAGCTGTTGCAGCCCTTGCAAACCCAAGTCCAAGGCAGCATGGAAGAAACCATCCAAGAAGTGACTTGGCAACAGCGGCGCCTGATCATTGCCCATGACCCAGAGCGGGCGCGGGAGCAGACGGCCAAGCGCCAGCAAAAAATGGCCGAGCTGGAGTTATTGGCCCAGCAAATGACGGCCAAGCTCGATGGCCAGGATGCGGGCACCAAGTCCAAGGGGCGCAAGACGAGCGATGACGGCGCCAAGGCACGCTTTTACCGGGCAGTGTGCGAGGCGCATCTGGCCAGCATTGTGCAGGTGGACTTCACGAGCGCGCTGTTCACCTATGAAGTCAATCAAGCCGCCTTGGACAAGGCGCAGCTGATGGATGGCAAGTTGCTCATCGTCACCAATGTGCCCAAGGATGACCTGAACCCGCAAGAGGTGCTGGCGCGCTACAAGAGCCTGGCCGACATCGAGCGGGGGTTCCGGGTACTCAAGAGCGATATCGAGATGGCGCCGGTGTACCACCGCCTGCCCCAGCGCATCCGGGCACACGCCAGTATTTGCTTCATGGCGCTGATCCTGCACCGGGTGATGCGCATGCGCCTGAAAGCTGCCGGCCATCCCAGCAGCCCACAAACAGCCTTGGAACTACTGCGCCGGGTGCAACGCCACCGCATCCGCATCAACGGCGCCCAGCCTGTGACGGGGGTGTCCAGCATCCATGATGAGCAGCGCTGCCTGATGGCGGCGCTGGGGCTCCAGAAGCTGCCGCAAGAGGGAGGGCAAATGACGCTCATGTAGCCCCCTGTAGTGGCAATTTGAAAACCGGGTTCAATGGAATCAAATACTTAGCGCGTTTCGTGTCGAACTCGGGG
>JAFEER010000279.1 GCA_018240985.1 Pseudomonadota bacterium | reverse complement strand
AACTCAAGGTGCGCATTCTCAAAGGCATCGACGAGATGAATGCGCAGCCCGTTCGCTTTCAGTGGAAGAGCTTTGACTTCCAAATGACAGAAACGTAAATATTTTACTGAAACGATGTACTAGTCAGACAACGCACCAACGCGCAATCCATGGGGTTTTACGGACATTCCAAGTCAGTTGGGACTAGGTCTTTGGCAGCTCCACCCAGAAGCCAAGTCTGGTTTGAGTTACGGACTCTATTCCGTCAAACCACCTGCAGGTTTGGCGCCCTCATGCCAGGGCCTGGCGCATGCCGTCGATAACGGCCTTGTAGTCGCTCTTGCCGAAGATGGCGCTCCCGGCGACGAAGGTGTCGGCGCCGGCGTCGGCCACGCGGCGGATGTTGTCGGTCTTGATGCCGCCGTCCACTTCCAGGCGGATGTCGCGGCCCGAGGCTTCGATACGCCTGCGCGCCGCTTCCACCTTGCGCAGCGTGCTATCAATAAAGCTTTGTCCGCCAAAGCCCGGGTTCACGCTCATGAGCAGGATCAGGTCGATGTCCTCGATCACCCAGTCCAGCACGTCCAGCGGCATGGCCGGGTTGAAGGTCAGGCCGGCCTGGCAGCCGCGCGCCTTGATGGCCTGGATGCTGCGGTGCACATGGCTGCTGGCGTCGGGGTGGAAGCTGATCAGGTCGGCCCCCGCCAGCGCAAAGGCCTCGGCCAGCGCGTCCACGGGCTGCACCATCAGGTGCACGTCGATGGGCACGGGCCGGCCATCGGGCGTGACGGCATGGGGCTTGAGCGCCTGGCACACCATGGGGCCGAAGGTCAGGTTGGGCACGTAGTGGTTGTCCATCACGTCGAAGTGGATCCAGTCGGCGCCGGCGGCGATGACGTTCTTCACTTCCTCGCCCAGGCGGGCAAAGTCGGCGGACAGGATGGAGGGGGCGATGCGGTAGGTGCGGCTCATGGGCGGCGATTGTGGCAGCTGCGCAAAGCTACCATTGGCGCCATGCCCAAGTATGAATTCCAGGTCGAGGTACAGCCCCAGTACCTGCCCGAGCAGTCTGCGCCCGACGCAGGCCGCTACGGCTTTGCCTACACCATCACCATCACCAACACCGGCGCCATGACGGCGCAGCTGATCTCGCGCCACTGGATCATCTGCGACGCCCATGGCCACATGGAAGAAGTCAAGGGCCTGGGCGTGGTGGGCCAGCAGCCGCTGCTCAGGCCGGGCGAGGCCTTTCGCTACACCAGCGGCTGCATGCTGCACACGGCCAGCGGCAGCATGCATGGCAGCTACTTCTGCGTGGCCGAGGATGGAGAGCAGTTCAGCTGCCCGATTGCCCTGTTCATGCTGGAAGCTGACCGGCCGGGCGGCACCGATCACGCCGCCACGCCGCGGGTGCTGCATTGAGCCGCCGCACGCCGGATCCGGCGCAGCTGCTGGCCGGCCTGGACGCCCAGGCACCGCTGGCCGAACGCCATCTGCAGTTGCTGTCACTGATCGACTTTGTGCGCGGCCAGGATCGCACGGTGATGGGCGCCACGGCCCGCGTGGCCGAGCTGGTGGCAAGCGCCGAGCAGTCACCCGCGCTGCGCCAGCGCCTGCAGGCCTGGTGGGCGGCGCTGATGCAGCAGCTGGACATCACCACCCTGCTGGCCGACTTCGGCTTTGCCCAGCGCACCGCCATGGCCAGCGAGCTGGCCGAACGCCTGCGCTACAAGCTGCTGCCCGTGAGCCCCGAGACGCAGGACGCCTCCGAGCTGTTCATGCTGGCGCTGCCGCACGAGTTCGACGCGCGCTGGCTCGCCGGCCTGGATGAAGCGCTGCTGGCGCGCCTGCTGGCCGTGCTGGCGCCGGCGCAGCAGGATGGCGCGGACGAAGGCCATGGCGGCGGCGCCAGCCAATGGCAGCGCGCGCTGCTGGACGCCATCACCTACTGCGCCGGGCAGATTCTGGCCACCGGCTTTGCGCCCGAGCTGCGCCTGCGCATGAGCGACGAGGAGCGCGCCGCCCAGCCCTTTCACGCCCTGGTGCGCGACGCCGAGAGCCTGCGCGTGGAGGTGCTGCACCCGCTGCGCACCGACGGCCGGCTGCAGCAGGCCGTGCAGGGCCTGCGCGAGCATCTGGACGCCTGCCGCGCCGCCGTGAACACCGTGTACACGCATTTCGAGGACAACGGCATCTCGGTCGGCCTGGTGTTTCGCCTGCGCCAGCTGCGCGCGCGCATCCTGCGCGTGCGCGAGCTGCTCGAATGCCTGCTCTCGCCGCGCCCGGCCGTGGCGGCGCTGCAGCTGCTGTCGCACCTGGTGATCGTCGGGCGCACGCGGCGCAGCGTGCGCGCGCTGCTGTCCGCCAATTCGTCGCTGGTGGCGGCCAAGGTGGCCGAGCGCAGCGCCGAGACGGGCGAGCACTACATCACGCGCACCGGCGCCGAATACCTGGCCATGGTGCGCCAGGCCGCGGGCGGCGGCCTGGTGATGGCATTCACGACGCTGATCAAGTTCGGCCTGTATGCGCTGGCGCTGTCGGCCTTCTGGGGCGGCTTCATGGCGGGCGTGAACTATGCGGCAAGCTTCGTGCTGATCCAGCTGCTGCACTTCACCGTGGCCACCAAGCAGCCGGCCATGACGGCGCCGGCCATGGCCGCCAAGCTCAAGGAACTGGGCGACGACCAGGCGGTGGAAGCCTTCGTGGACGAGGTCGCCTGCCTGGTGCGCTCGCAGGTGGCGGCCGTGCTGGGCAACGTGCTGCTGGTGTTCCCGGGCGCGCTGGCGCTGGCGCTGCTCATAGCCCAGCTGTGGGGGCGGCCGGCGATTGACGGCGAGCACGCCCTGCAGGCCCTGGCCTCGCTGCATCTGCTCGGGCCCTCGGTGCTGTTCGCGGCCTTTACCGGCGTGCTGCTGTTTGCCTCCAGCATTTTGGCCGGCTGGGTGGAGAACTGGTTCGTGCTGCACCGGCTCGATTCGGCCATCCAGTACAACCCGCGCATCACCGCCGCCCTGGGCCAGCAGCGCGCCGCGCGCTGGGCGCATTTCTTGCGCAGCCATGTCTCGGGCCTGGCGGCCAACATCTCGCTGGGCTTCATGCTGGGCCTGGCGCCGGCGTTTGCCGCCTTCTTCGGCCTGGGGCTGGAGGTGCGCCACGTCACGCTGACCACCGGCCAGATCGGCGTCGCCGTGGCCACGCTGGGGCGCGAGGTGCTGCAGCTGCCGGCGTTCTGGTGGGCCGTGGCCCTGGTGCCGTTCAACGGCGCGCTGAACGTGGGCGTGAGCTTCTACCTGGCGTTTCGCGTCGCCCTGCGCGCGCACAACGTGGGCAGCGTGGATCGCAAGCGCATCTACCGCGCCGTGCGCCGGCGCCTGGCGCACAAGCCGCTGAGCTTTTTCTTACCAGCGCGCGCCAGCGTCTGATAAGGTACGCGCGGCAGGCGTCACGCCTGCTGCCTGCCCGGGCCGCGCTATTGCGGCATCCATCCGGGCCCTCCCGGGCGCTCTCACCAACAGTCTGCCCGGCAAACGGCGGGCCACGCCCGCACGCGATTGGGAAGGACGCATAACAATGAACGAGCTGACAAGCTTCTGGGCGCAGTGGCTGCGCCCATCGGCCGGGCTGCCAACGGTGCAGTGGGCCCTGCTGCTGGCCGCGGCGGCGGTGACGGGCTACCTGCTGCAACGCCATAGCGGCCTGCCCAAGGTGGTGGGCTACTCGCTGGTGGGCACGCTGGCCGGCTTGAGTGGTTTTGGCGCCGCCGCCTGGCCGCTGGAAGGCACGGGGCTGTTCCTGGTGGAGCTGGCCGTGGCCGTGGTGCTGTTCGAGGCCGGCGGGCGCATTCCGCTGCGCTGGTTCCGCCACAACCCCATGGTGCTGGTGCAAAGCCTGGCCGAATCGGCCCTGAGCTATTTCGCCGTGTACTGGGCCATGCTGTGGCTGGACGTGCCGGCGCCTGCCGCGGCGGCGCTGGCCATGGTGGCGCTGGCGGCTTCACCCGCCGTGCTCACCCGCGTGCTCAGCGACACGCATGCCGCCGGTCCGGTGACCGAGCGCGCCATCGTGCTGTCCACGCTGTCGTCGCTGTACGCGCTGACGCTGGGCAGCGCCCAGGCCAGCCTGATCGAGCGCCCCGCCGCCAACCTGCTGGGCCAGCTGTATCCGGTGCTGGTGGTGCTGGGCGTGTCCGTGGCCGTGGGTGCGCTGCTGTCGCTGGCCATGCGGCTGGCGCTGCGCGTGATGAGCCCGACGAGCGAGAACACCACCATCCTGCTGCTCTCCCTGATCGCCGCCAGCACCGCCATCACGGCGCACCTGGGCGGCTCGGCGCCGCTGGCGGCGCTGCTGGGCAGCATGCTGCTCAAGCAATTGCACCAGCGCCCCTGGGCCTGGCCCAGGCAGACCGGCACGGCCACGGCGCTCTTGACCATGATGATGTTCGTGCTGGTCTCCACCGTCGCCGCGCAGGCCGACTGGAGCCTGGCCGTGGCCGGCAGCGTGCTGGCCTTGATTGGCGTGCGCCTGGCGGCCAAGGCCGTGGGCGTGGGCCTGGGCAATGTGGGCAGCGGCGCCAGCTGGCGCCAGGCGCTGTGGCTGGGCTGCGCCATGGCGCCGATGTCGGCCGTGGCGCTGCTGGTGGCCTCGCAACTGGTGCAGGCCGCGGGCGAAGAGGGCGCGCTGATTGCACGCATCGCCCTGCCGGCCATCCTGGTCATGGAGCTGCTCGGCGCCGTGATGGCCGCCTGGGCCATCTACCGCGCGGGCGAAAGCTCCAAACCCTGGATCGCACCCGACAGCCCCAACCAACGCGGAGAGTCCGGCCATGAGTCTTGAAGCCTTTTCCCATTCCGAAGCGCTCTCCCTGGGCGTGGAGCTGGAGCTGCAGCTCGTGAACACGCATGACTACGACCTGGCGCCCTACGCCGAGGACATGCTGCGCCTGATGCACAAGACGCCGCTGCCCGGCAGCGTGGTGCCGGAGATGACGAACAGCATGATCGAGATCTCCACCGGCGTGTGCCACAGCAGCTCAGAGGTGCTGGGCCAGCTCACGCAGATCCGCGACGCGCTGGTGAAGAACGCCGACAAGCTCAACATCGCCGTGGCCGGCGGCGGCACGCACCCATTCCAGCAATGGCACGAGCGGCGCATCTACGACAAGCCGCGCTTTCAGGAGCTGTCGCAGCTCTACGGCTACCTATCCAAGCAGTTCACCATCTTCGGCCAGCATGTGCACATCGGCTGCCCCAGCGCCGACGAGGCCCTGTTGATGCTGCACCGCATGAGCCGCTACATACCGCACTGCATCGCGCTGTCGGCCTCCAGCCCGTTCGTGCAGGGGCAGGACACGCAATTCGACTCGGCGCGCCTCAATTCCGTGTTCGCCTTCCCGCTGTCCGGCCGCGCGCCCTTTGTCCTCACCTGGGACGCGTTCGGCGAATATTTCGACAAGATGACGCGCACCGGCGTGGTCAAGAGCATGAAGGACTTCTACTGGGACATCCGCCCCAAGCCCGAGTACGGCACGATTGAGATCCGCGTCTTCGACACGCCGCTGACCGTGGAGCGCGCCGCGGCCCTGGCCGGCTTCGTGCAGTCGCTGGCGGCCTGGTTCCTGGCCGAGCAGCCCTTCATGCCGAGCGAGGACGACTATCTCGTCTACACCTACAACCGCTTCCAGGCCTGCCGCTTCGGGCTGGACGCGGTGTATGTAGACCCGGCCACGGGCAGCCACATGCCGCTGCGCGAGCACATCCTGCACACCCTCGACCACATCGCGCGCCACGCCAGCAGCCATGGCGCCTCGGGCGCGCTGCAGGTGCTGCGCGGCGAAACCGCCACTGGCCAGAACGACGCACGCTGGCTGCGCAGCAGCATGCGCGAGGAACAGCTGCTGGCCGAGGTGAGCCGCCAGGCGGCGCTGCGCTTCAGGGGTTGACGCGGTCATCCGGCCCTGCACGCCGGCGCGTCGATGGCCGGCGGAAAAGTGTCGGATTTTTTTACAGTCGCCCCCGCGCGCGGCTGCCGCAGCCGCTGCTCTCCCTCTGAAACACGGTCTTGGGCACAAAAAATGCTTGTTGATTTGCGACAACACAAAACCCCTGGAGACCACAATGCCCCGCGCCCTTATCGCCCCCGCCATCCTCGCACTTGCCGCTGCCGCCACACAGGCGCAAGCCGGTGTCGTGATCGATTACGCCAATTTCACCGGCGCCTGCGGCGACGGCACCCTGACCTGCGTCGGTTCTGCGGCAACCCCCAGCAGCGTCCTGCGGCTGACCCCCGCAGCCGGGGGCCAGGCCGGTGCCGGCTACAGCACCACGGCCCTCACGCTGGGCACGGGCGCCACCTTCAGCACCAGCTTCCAGTTCCAGTTGAGCCAGGCTGGCGGCATCAACCCTGCCGACGGCCTGACCTTCGTGCTGGCAAAGGCCACCAACGGGCTCGGTATTGCCGGCGGCGGCCTGGGCTACCAGGGGGTGCCCAACAGCGTTGCCATTGAATTCGACACCTTCGACAACGGCGAAGTCGGCGGCAGCAACCACGTCGGCGTAGACAAAAACGGCTCGCTGGCCAGTGCAGCCGTGAGCAGCCCCTACGGCGTGTCGAACTGCCAGCTGCCCAGCTCCTACCTGGCCGACGGCTGCATGAGCAATGGCAAGGTCTGGTCGGCCTTCATCAACTACGATGGATCCACACAAAAACTCAATGTCAGCGTGCAGCAGCAAGGCTTGGCGCTGATCCAGCTCGTCAGCGACTATTCCATCGACATCGCCAGCGTTCTTGGCTCCAATTCCGCCTTTGTCGGCTTCACGGCAGCAACCGGGGCCGGCCTTGAGAACCACGACATCCTGAACTGGAAGCTCGCCAACGACACCTCCATCACCCCGGGCAATGGCGTGCCTGAGCCTGCCAGCCTGGCACTGCTGGCCGTCGCCGGCCTGGCAGCCTGGGGCGCAAGGCGCCGCCAGTAAACGGAGGGCAAAGAGGCCCCTTGGCGCTGCTGCCAAAGGGGCTTCGGGTTTCGGGTTGGCTGGCCCGCGGTGCAGCCACTTCATGAGAGTGCGAAAATCGGGCTTCCGTACAGCGGGTGGTGGTATGCCCCCATACTGCCGGCTGCGGCAGCAAGCCGCCTGCTCCAGCCCGGCTGGCGCTAACCCCCGCACTCTTCCGTCATGGGTGAATTCGACCTCATCGCACGCTATTTCACGCGCCCGGTGCGCCGCGCCGCACTGGGCGTGGGCGACGACTGCGCCCTGCTGGCGCCCGCGCCCGGCATGCAGCTGGCCGTGTCCAGCGACATGCTGGTCGAGGGCCGGCATTTTTTTGCCGATGTAGACCCCGAGGCCCTGGGCCACAAAGCCTTGGCCGTGAACCTCTCCGACCTGGCGGCCTGCGGCGCCAGGCCGCTGGCCTTCACGCTGGCCCTGGCCCTGCCGCGCATCGACGCGCCCTGGCTGCAGGGCTTTGCGCAGGGCCTGCTGCGGCTGGCCGACGACCATGGCTGCGAGCTCGTAGGCGGCGACACCACGGCGGGGCCGCTGAACATCTGCGTCACCATCTTTGGCGAGGTGCCGGCCGGCCAGGCCCTGCTGCGCAGCGGCGCGCGCGCGGGCGACGACATCTGGGTCAGCGGCACGCCGGGCGAGGCGCGGCTGGCGCTGGATGCGCTGCGCGGCCAGCTGCAGCTGCCCGCCGCCACGCTGGCGCGCCTGCGCGCGCGCCTGGAGCGCCCCACGCCGCGAGTGGCCCTGGGACTGGCGCTGCGCGGCCTGGCGAGCAGCGCCATCGACCTGAGCGACGGGCTGCTGGGCGACCTGGGCCATGTGCTCAAGGCCTCGGGCGTTGGCGCCGAGATCGACGCCCTTGTTGCTGCTGATTTGCTAGCTGAAAGCGCTTGCACAGAAGGCGCTGCAGGGAAAAACAACCCCTCTCCCCCGCCCCTCTCCCGCAAGGGGAGAGGGGAGTTGGGACAGCGTCCAGAGTCATCCAAGGAGGAGGGCGCAAAACCGGCGCCACCGATCGCCCTCGCCCCTCTGGGGAGAGGGAGGGGTGAGGGGCTTCCCACCGACACCCTGCTGCAATGCGCCCTGGCCGGCGGCGACGACTACGAGCTCGCCTTCACCGCAGCCCCGGCGCAGCGCACCGCCGTGCAGGCGGCGGCAGCAGCCAGCGCCACGCCCGTCACGCGCATCGGCCGCATTACACAGGGGCCCAGCCTGCGCCTGCTCGACCGCACCGGCCAGCCGCTGTCGGGCCACTTTGCCTCCTTCGACCACTTTGCCTGAATGACCTTGCCGCATCTTCCACAACTGCCCCCCGCCCTGCTGCAGCGCGCCGGCACGCCCGGCAGCCCGTCGGTGGATTTGCTCATGGTGTGCATGGGCAATATCTGCCGCAGCCCCACCGCCGAGGGCGTGCTGCGCGCCATGGTGCAGCGCGCCGGCCTACAAAGGCGCATCACCGTGGACTCGGCCGGCACCGAGGGCTATCACGTCGGCGATGCCCCCGACAAGCGCACGCAGCAGGCCGCGGCGCGGCGCGGCTACGACCTGTCGCGCCTGCGCGCGCGCCAGCTCACGGCGCGCGACTTCGAGCGCTTCGACCTGGTGCTGGTGATGGACGAGGCCAACGAACGCGCCGCGCGCGCGCTGTGCCCGCCCGCCCAGGCCGGGCGCCTGTATCGCCTGACGCAGTTCTGCCTGCGGCATCAGGCCAGCGCCGTGCCCGACCCCTACTACGGCGGCGCGCAGGGCTTCGAGAAGGTGCTGAACCTGGTGGAGGACGCCTGCACCGGCCTGCTCACCGCCCTGCAGCTTCCCCGGCCCACGGCCGGCGCTGGTAGCATGGCGCGCCCCGTTTGACGCCTATGCCATCTTCCTCCGCACCCCGCCGCGCCACGCCCGCCTTCCTGCTCGTGCA
Organism: Pseudomonadota bacterium; assembly: GCA_018240985.1. Lineage (GTDB taxonomy): Bacteria > Pseudomonadota > Gammaproteobacteria > Burkholderiales > Burkholderiaceae_C > Alicycliphilus. Next base: position 13,488 of record JAFEER010000279.1, on the reverse strand, counting down.
TCCCGCGCACTGCATCGCCCTGGGCTTTGGCAGCGGCCTGTCGCCCTGGGCGCCGGGCACGGTGGGCACGCTGTGGGGCTGGCTGGCGTTTCTGGTGCTGCAGCTGTGGCTAACCCCGCTGGGCCTGGGGCTGGTGATCGTGTTCGCGCTGCTGCTCGGCTGGTGGGCCTGCACCGTGACGGCGCGCGACCTGGGCGTGGCCGACCCCGGCTCCATCGTGTGGGACGAGGTGGTCGCCATCTGGATCGTGCTGTGGCTGGCCATGCCCATGGGTTTCTGGGGCCAGCTCGCCGCGTTTGCGCTGTTTCGCTACTTCGACGCAGCCAAGCCCGGGCCCGTGGCCTGGGCCGACCGGCTGTTCAAGGGCTTTGGCCCGCGCGGCGGCTTTGGCATTCTGTTCGACGACCTGGTGGCCGCCGGCTGCACGCTGCTGGTGATCGCGCTGTGGCGCCACTTTGTCGGGTGAGAAGCCATGAAGACATCAAAAAGAGAGCTGCCAACGCTTGACATACAAGGGTTGGAGGCCGATTTGACTGCCATTTCACAAACCTTGCTCACGCGCGGCTGGATGCTGGCCACGGCCGAGAGCTGCACCGGCGGCCTGATCGCCGCCGCCTGCACCGAGCTCGCCGGCTCCAGCCAATGGTTCGAGCGCGGCTTCGTCAGCTACTCCAACGCCGCCAAGACCGAGCTGCTGGGCGTGCCAGCCGAGCTGATTGAGCAACATGGCGCCGTCAGCGAGCCCGTGGCCCGCGCCATGGCCGATGGCGCCGTGGCGCACGGCGCGGCCCAGGTGAGCGTGGCGGTGACGGGCATCGCCGGGCCCACCGGCGGCTCCAAGGACAAGCCCGTGGGCACGGTGTGGTTCGGCTGGCATGTAGCCGGCCGCACGCACAGCGAGATGCGCCTCTTTGCCGGCGACCGCGCCGCCGTGCGCTCGCAGACCGTGCGGCATGCGCTGGCCCGGCTGGCGCTGCTGCTGCGCCAATAAGCGGCACGGCCTGTTATTTCTTGCCGACCAAGCTCACGCGCTCAGGAAAGTTACGGCGCAGAAAATCGTCGAACATCGGCACCGTGAAAGCGATATCGCCATGGGCCGGGCTGTAAATCATGCCCTTGCTGATGATCTTGGCGCGGCAGGGCCCGAGGCTCTGCGTCGTATCGCCAAGGCAATGTGCCACGTCGTTGGAACGGTACGGCCCTGAGCCCAGGCTAGCCATGGCGTACACGTAGTCGCGTTCTCGTGGAGTCAGCCTTTCGAGCCGCACGTTGAAAAAACCCTCATCCAGGCGGCGCATGGCAGCCTGAGTCGCCGACTCCACATCCGCCGCCGTGATGCAGTTGCCCTGGGCGTGATTCCAGGCCTGGAACCCCCACTCCTGAAGAAAGTACGGATAGCCATGGGTCTTCTCCACAATGTCTGCGACGGCTGGCTCTTCGATGGACTCCTCCTCATCCTCCACCGGCTGGCGAATGGCGTGCCTGGCCGAATCGGCATCCAGCGCATCCACGGCCGGGTAGGTAAACAAGCGCTCGGCATAGGACTTCGCATCGCCCGCCATGCCCGCCAGCTGCGGCAGGCCCGCACCGAAAAAGATCACCGGCAAGCCTTTCTGGTTGACCCGGTGCAGCGCCACGATCAGCGCCGACAAATCCTTGCCCGAGAGGTATTGCACTTCATCGATCAGCAGTGCCCAGCCTTTGCCCGCTTCCTTGGCGGCCTGCCCGACCAACAGGAACAATTCGGACAGATCTGCATCCAGGTCACCACTATCGGCGGTGCCTTCGTCCGGCTCATAAGCGATGGAAACATCGCCCACGGTCACCTTGAATGCGGACGCAAAACCCTTCAGAGCACGCAACGCCGCCACGGCCTTGGCCTTTGCTTCGTCTGCAACCGACAGCTTGCGCAACACCTGGTGCAGCTTGGGATAGAGCAAATCAGGCAGCGGCCTATCCTCAGGTGCCTCGATAAAGGACGTGAGATACCCGGCCTCCAGCGCCAGCTCTTCTATCTTGTTCAACAGCACGGTCTTTCCCACGCCGCGCAGACCCAGCAGGAGCTGCGACTGACTGGATCGCCCCTGGATCACACGGTGCAGGGCAACACGCGCCTCATCGACGATGGCGCGCCGCCCCGCCAACTCGGGCGGCTGCGAACCGGCACCAGGCGCGAAGGGATTGCGGACAGGATCCATGTCATAGCTCCACTAGCAATGTATAACGAAGTATAAATAAAATTCGATATACATAGCTATACATTACCAAATCATCTTCACGCCCCGCAGCATTTCTTGTATTTCTTGCCGCTGCCGCAGGGACAGGGGTCGTTGCGGCCGGGTTGATCGCCCCTGACGGCGGCCTGCACGCGCGGGCCCAGGCTGCGCCAGAGCTGGCGCAGGTCATACACCGCCCAGATGGCCGCGCCAAACGCCTCCAGCCGCTCCTGGCTGGTGCTGGGCGGGCCGTCCTCGGCGTACATGCAGATTTCGGGCTCGCCCTCGTCGTCCTCGGTCAGGGCCACGATGGCGTCGAGCCCATCGTCGAGCCACTGCGCTGCCTCCTTGTCGCGCGGGGCCTGCCAATCGTCTTCCCAGTTCTCCACGGCAAACATGAAGCCCAGGGCCCAGACCTGGCCAAACGAGGGGATCTCCTGGCCCTCCATCTCGCTGCGCTCGTCTTCGGGCAGGCTGGCGATGGCGCCGCGCATGTCGATCACCTCGGGATGGTAGGCCTCTTCGGCGTCCAGCGACTCGACCTGGGTATCCAGTTGCCGCTCCACCTCGGCGCGGCGCAGCTCCCATAGCGCCAGAAAGCGCTGCTGCCGCGCCAGTTCCTGAAACGGCGCCATCAGCGGCAGCGCCGCGTCAGGCGCGGCCTCCAGCGGCAGGCCGTCGCCCAACAGCATGGGCAGCCATTCGGCCACCGGCACGGGGCGGCGCGTGCAGACCAGCGCGGTCAGGAAGCCGTCGCAGAACTCCCACTGCGGCACCTCGTCCTCGCGCGTGCGCAGGTCGTCGAGCAGTTGGTCGAGCTCGTCGAGCATGTCCGGGCTCAGGGCCGGCGCGGTGCTGCCGTGAGGAGTGGTGTCGGTGGTGTTCATGGTGCTGCGGCTGGCGCGTTCCAGCGGGCTTGGGATGGGGCGTCAGTGTAGCGCCCGCTCGTCACTCACTATTATTTAAATAGCTATTCGCGCTTTATGCATAAACCTAAAACGCTGTTTTTATAACAATAGAAAAGCCCCATGCCAAGCGGCAATGGGGCGTGACTCCAGCAAAGCGGGCCGCTCACGGCCGCGCGTATTACTGGTTGGCGATGGGCAGGTGGGCCTCGCGGGCTTCCTGGATGAATTCGATGATCGAGAGAATGGTGTCGCGCATTGTGTTTCCTATCTGAGATGCCAGTCCGGTGTTTGGAGGCGAGCATCTCAAACGCCTTCCAACACCGGGTTAACCACTAGGTGTTAACCCTTGGTGCTAAGTATAAACCACAATGAGAGACGATGCTGCATCGCAGCATGAACAGCGCCCTCCCATGGAGGCCATGCACAACCGCCTGCCGTATGCGCAGGGCGTGGAGTTGCTGTCAGGCCATCGCAGGATCAACCCCGTCAACATCCAAAACAATAGCTGCAGCCACTTGCACGCCATGGGTCAGCAGCCTTTTTTTCATGCATAGCACGGCCTTGTCCTTGGACACGAGGATGGCGCCGTGGGCCACGGCCAGGTCGATGAACTTCTGGTCGTCTCCATCCTTGCAGGCGTGGGGGGCGCGCGGCGCCACGTCCACCAGGCGCGTACCGGCATCGAAGGCCGCCAGCACATCCTGCGCACTGACGCCGTGATACTCCATGCGCGGCTGCAGGTGGGTGTACTGCAGCACGCGTTCGAGCTCGTCGCGCATCGGCCTCGCCGCCAGCCAACTGAGGCGCCCTTCGTGGAGCAAGCCACGCACTGCCGCCACGGCCGGGTCGGCAAAAATGAACAGGTCGAGCACGATGTTGGTGTCCAGCACCACGGCCCGCACGCCATCGCCGGCCCGTGCCGGCAGGCGCAGCTCAGGGCGCATCGGGCGCCTCTGCGGCTGGTTTGGCTCGTGCCGAGCCGGCCACCAGGTCGAAGCGGAACATGCGGCATTCGATGGGGCCGTTCCACAGCGGTACGCGGCGCGACTCCTTCAGGCGCATCTTGCCGGGCAGCTTGAGGTCGGGCGTGAGCATCCACGCCTGCCAGCCGGCGTAGTGCCTCTTCCAGTGCGCGGCGAGCTGTGCGAAGAAGTCCACGCCGTCCTCGGTCTGCGCCACCTCGCGGCCGGCACGCGCGACCTGGCCCATGCGCTCGCGCGCGTCGCGCCCGGCCGAGCCGGCGGCGGCAATGCGCTCGCCATAGGGCGGGTTGAGCAGCATCACGCCGGGCTGCTCGCAGGGCGGCAGGCGCTGCAGCGCGTCGCCGCCGCGCAGCTGCACGGCCGCGGCCACGCCGGCGCGCTCGGCATTGCGCTGGGCAAAGTCCACCATGCGGTGCGCGACATCACTGCCAAATATGGGCACAGCGGCCGTAGTGACTGTGCCGGTAGCTTCATTTTTGATAGTCGTCCAGACATGGGGCTGGAAGGGCAGAAGTTTTTCAAAGGCAAAGCGACGTTGGCTGCCGGGCGCGATGCGGCAGGCCATCTGCGCCGCCTCTATGAGCACGGTGCCACTGCCGCAGCAGGGGTCGTAGAGCGGCAGCGGTGCCTCGCCGTGCGGGTCCCAGCCGGTGGCGGCAATCATCGCGGCGGCCAGGGTCTCCTTCAGCGGCGCGTCGCCCTTGTCCTCGCGCCAGCCGCGCTTGAACAGCGGCTCGCCCGAGGTGTCGATGTAGACCGTGGCCAGCTCGCGCGTCAGGTGCAGGTGGACGCGCACATCGGGCCATGTCGTCTCCACGTTCGGGCGGCTGCCGGCCTTGGCGCGAAAGCGATCGGCCACGGCATCCTTCACGCGCAGGGCGGCGAAGTTCAGGCTTTTTAAAGGGCTGTGCTGCGCCGTGACCTCCACCTTGAAGCTCTGGCGCGGGGTGAACCATATCTCCCAGGCCACGTCGGCAGCCAGGGCGTAGATGTCGTCCTCGCCGCGGTAGGGCCGCTCGGCCAGTTGCACTAGCACGCGCTGGGCCAGGCGGCTGTGCAGGTTGAGCAGCAGCGCATCGCGCCAGCTGCCGCGCAGCATCACGCCGCCACGGCCCACCAGCAGATCCTGGCCGGTGAGACCCGTGAGCTTATGGACTTCATCGGCCAGAAAACCCTCGACGCCGGCGGCGCAGGGCAGGAAGAGTTGCAGGGTGTTCATAGAGGCCGCCAAGCATACGCGCCTCGCGATGGTGCTTGCCCCAGGCCGATCAGAACCCTAAGAATTCGCAAGCAAGCCCAAACAACTCCCCACCACGCGCGCATCAAACGCCATCTCGACATGGGCCAGTCCCTCGATGAAGCGGTTGTCCGCTCCCTCCAGCGTGGCAGTGATAGGCGGGTACACCGCGTTGTCAAGATTCGAATACCAGCAGGTGAAGAGTGCCATGCGTTCCAGCGGCTCCTGCGCCCGCAGCGTCCGCACCCAGGGACTGTGCAGCCGCATCTGCTGGCCGATGATGCTGTGTGCATACATTGCGGCCCAGCTGCCGTCGTGCGGCGAGCCTATGGTGACAACGCGCTGCACGCGCGCCTCGCCCCCCGGCATGGCGCGCAGCCAGGCGCGGATGGCGAGCCCGCCCATGCTGTGGCCGACGATGAGCGGGGGCTGGCCCGTGGCCTCGGTGACGCGGCGCACGGCGGCGTCTATGGTGGCGGCGTAGTCGTCGATGGAGCCGAAGGCCGGCTCCAGCGTCACGGCCACGAAGGCATGGCCGCGTGCACGCAGCGGTGCAAACCAGGGCGTCCAGAAGGCGCGGTTGCACAGAAAGCCATGCACCAGCACCACGCCGCGCGGCGCCAGCTGGCCGGGCGTGCATGGCGGCAACCAGTCGGGCACGGCATGCGTGCGAAACGGCTGCCACCAGCCAAACACCATGCCGGCCCAGCGCGTCTCGGCCCTCCAGGCGCGCAGCAGCTGCGCAGGTGTGGGGCGCGGCGTGGGGTCGTTACGGGAGGCCCGGGCCATGATCAGGAATTGCGGCAGCATCGTCAGGCGCCACAGCAGCGGCACGACCACCAGGCCGGCCAGCGCCAGAACCGGCGCGCGCTGCCACAGGCCCCACACCCAGGCGGCGATGAGCAGCCACTGCAGGACGGCGAGCCAACGTTGCCAGCGCGCATTCGTCATGCCCTGTCTACCGCGCGACCGGGACTGGAACAAGTCCGGTATGGGCGCAGGCACGCCACTTTGGCAATCGTGACCATCGCCATCAAGGCCTCTCGCTTGGACAGAATCTGGCTCAAGAGTCACCCCCTTTGGTGTGCCGCTCGATGTGGATGCGGGCGCCTACATGTCGGCCGCAACATGTCGGCTGCACAAAGGCGCGAAGAATCCTTTGCGCGCCATGCCAAGCCCCTTCTTGCATGACGCGCGTGTGACCACGCATGCTACTGAATGTATCGAAATGCACCGACGCCATGGCGGGCATGTTGCGCTTCGGCTACAACTGCATGAGGCTGATCCCCTACACGGCGCGCGAGCGGCGCAGGCGATGGCGCCATACCCCGGCGTGCTGGCATGCGCGGCCGGGGCGGCCCGCCGCCGCCACGCACAGCGAACCAGGTAAGCGGCCAAAATACACGGAGCTCCGCGACTTGCCTGCCCAGGCCTGATTGTTCCTATTTTGATAGCTGATGCCGCATACCAACACTGCCCTACCACCCGAAATCACCGTATTTGAACGCGGCTGGCTCTCGGCCAACAACGTGCTGTTCCTCGGGCGCGATGCCTCGGCCCTGGTGGACAGCGGCTACTGCGCCAACGCCGCGCAGACCGTGGCCCTGGTCGAGGCCAGCCTGGGCGGGCGGCCGCTGGACTTGCTGCTCAACACCCATCTGCACAGCGACCACTGCGGCGGCAACGCGGCGCTGCAGGCGCGCTGGCCGGGGCTGGTCACACATATCCCACCGGGGCAATGGCAGCATGTGCAGGCCTGGGATCCTGTGGCGCTGGGCTACCAGCCCACCGGCCAGGACTGCCCGCGCTTTCGCGCCGATGCGCGCCTGGAGCCCGGCGACGCGGTGCAGCTGGGCGACCGCCCCTGGCAGGTGCACGCCGCGCCCGGGCACGACAACCATGCGGTGCTGCTGTTTCAGCCGCAATTGCGCCTGTTGATCGCGGGCGACGCGCTGTGGGAGAACGGCTTTGGCGTGGTCTTCCCCGAGCTCGACGGCGAACAGGCCTTTGCCGAGGTGGATGCGACACTGGATCTGATCGAGCGCCTGGATCCGCTCACCGTCATCCCCGGCCATGGCAGCGTGTTTGGCGACTTGCCCGCCGCCCTGACGCGCGCCCGCCGGCGCCTGGCGGGCTTTGTCGCCGACCCCATCAAGCACGCACGCCACGCGGCCAAGGTGCTGCTCAAGTACAAGCTGCTCGAATGGCAGCAGGCGCCCATGGCACAGGTGAAGGCCTGGCTGGCAGCCACACCCTACTACGCAAGCCTGCACGGGCGCTGGTTTGCAGACCAGCCCGCCGGGGAGTGGGCGGATGAGCTGGTGCGGGATCTCGCCGCCAGCGGCGCCGCCCGCCTTGACGGTGAGATGGTCTACAACGCCTGATGGGAGTTAATTGGGGTCAGACTCCAATTAATTCAGCGGCCAAAAACTTCAAAAAGAAGAGCTGCCTACGCAGGTGTGGAAAGCGCTTCGGCCCGATTTTAATTGGAATCCGACCCCAATTAAAGCGCAAATGAAAATATTTCGCATTTACTTTTGTAAATGCGATTGATTTGCAATAATAATTGGCGCCGAAATCCACTACCGTCGCCGACCACATGCCCTCCCTTTCACCCCTCAAGAAGCCCAAGAGCCTGCGTCTGGCCGACGGCGTTGCCGCTGCTTTGCTGCCCCTCTCGGCCATGGCGCAGCAGGCGCCCGCGCCTGCGCCCGTGCAGACCCTGCCCACCGTGACGGTGCAGGAGCAGGCCATCGACCCCAACCCCAACGCCGAAGTCGGCGCGCCCTACAAGGCCAAGACCTCGGCCGACACGCGCTACACGCGCCCGCTAGCCGAGATTCCGCAGACCATCGAGGTGGTGACGGGCGAGGCCATCCGCGACTCGGGCGCCACCGATCTCAGGCAGATCCTGGCCGCCCAGCCCGGCATCACCCTGGGCACGGGCGAGAACGGCAATGCCTTTGGCGACCGCTACATCATCCGCGGCCAGGAGGCGCGCTCGGACGTGTTCGTCGATGGCCTGCGCGACCCCGGCATCACCATCCGCGAGAGCTTTGCCATCGAGCAGGTGGAGATCACCAAGGGCCCCAACTCCAGCTTTGCCGGCCGCGGCTCGGCCGGCGGCGCGGTGAACGCCGTGACCAAGCAGGCCACGCTGGACTATGACTTCACGCGCCTGTCGGCCGGCCTGGGCACGGACAGCCACCACCGCCTGACCATGGACATGAACAAGGCCTTCGGCGACAAGTTCGCGCTGCGCGCCAACGCCCTGACCGCGGGCGAAGACGTGCCCGGCCGCAGCCCCTCCATGCGCCGGCGCGACGGCCTGGCGCTGTCGGGCCTGTGGGAGCTGAGCCAGGATCTGTCGGTGACGCTGGACTACTACGGCATGCGCGGCAAGGACAAGCGCCCCGACCTGGGCTACTACCTGGTGGGCCAGCAGCCCAACCGCCGCCCGGCCCAGGGCGTGCCGGTGTACGCGCAGAACAACGACTTCGTGCAGTCCGACGTGGACACGGCCACGGCGCGCATCAACTACCGCTTTGCACCCAACCTGCGGCTGACCAGCCTGACGCGCTACGGCCAGTCCAACAACGACTACGCCACCACCGGCGCCAACCTCAACGCCACTGCCGGACGCCCGGCCATCGACGGCGGCCACACCGGCTGGCAGGAGGTGAAGTATTTCGCCCACCAGGACAACCTGCGCTGGGACAAGGAGCTGGCGGGCCTGAAACACGCCTTCATCTTCAGCTTCGAGTACACCGATCACAAGGTCAAATCCGGCAACTACGGCATCAGCAACACTGGCACGCCCAACTGCCGCACCGCCACGGGCGCCGGCCCCAACAACGGCTTCTGCATCGCCGACGCCGCGGGCAACTTCCTGCCCAATCTGGGCAGCCTGGCCGGGCGCAGCTACACCCGCCAGGGCATGACGCGCGACTGGCGCGTGAAGACCGTGGCCCTGTCGGCCATGGACACGGTGGATCTGACCGACAAGTGGACTGTGTTTGGCGGCCTGCGCGCCGACCACTACAAACTGACGCTCGACACCTTCAACAACCAGACCAGCGCGCAGACCGGCGACTTCGGCTTCTCCGACACCCTGGTCAACGGCCACCTGGGCCTGAGCTACAAGCTCAACGCCATGGGCATGGTCTACGCCGCCTACGGCACGGCGCAAAACATCAACGGCGGCGAGCCCGACACGGGCACCAACGCCGGCTATGGCGGCCTGGTGATCTACAACGGCAGCGCCGCCGGAGCCAAGCCCGTGACCGCGCGCAATATCGAGCTGGGCACCAAATGGAACCTGCTGGACGACAAGCTGCTGGCCACGGCCGCGCTGTTCCAGTCCACGCGCAGCGACGTGATGGAGGGCGCCGACTACAACACCGCCGGCACCTTCAACACCGGCAAGAACCGCGTGCGCGGCGTGGAGCTGGGCCTGACCGGCAACGTGACCAGGAACTTCCAGATGCAGGCCGGCGTGGCCATCATGAAGTCCAAGGTGCTGGCCTCGGCCACGCCCGCGAACATCGGCCTGCCGCTGGCCAACTTTGCCAACCGCTCGGCCGCCGTGCAAGGCAAGTACCAGCTCACGCGCAACCTCGCCGTCGGCGCCATCGCGCGCTATGAGAGCAGCCGCTGCGGCGGCCAGCCGAACAACGGCGCCGACTACGCGAGCGGCATGTGCCGCCAGCCCGTGCCATCGTTCAGCGTGTACGACCTGTTCGCCACCTACCGCATCAACAAGCATGCAGACCTGCGCCTGAACGTGCTGAACGTGACCGACAAGGAGTACTTCACGGCCGTGTACCGCTCCGGCGCCTTCCTGTACAAGGGCGACGGCCGCGCGGTGCGCCTGACGTTGAATCTGGATTTGTAAAAACTTGCCTGACTAGCGACATACCCCAGGTCAAGCCGCAGGCCCTCACCCCCACCCTCTCCCAGAGGGAGAGGGAGTAAAACCGGCGCAACCGATCGCCCTCGCCCCTTTGGGGAGAGGGAGGGGTGAGGGGCTTCTGTGGCATGTAAAGATTCAGTAAAAATGACTTCCAACATTTAACACGCAAGCGTTGTCAGCTATTGTTTTTGATGAACACAGCTCAGCATATTCCACCCGACGTCTGGAACGCCATCGACTACGAACGGCTCGCGCCCCAGCACATGGACGCGGGCCGCCACGCCTATGTGGCCGGCGGCTGCGGCTGGGATCGGACGGTGGCAGCCAACCGCGCCGCCTTCGGCGACTGGGCCGTGCTGCCGCACCTGCTGCGCGATGTGCGCGCCGGCCACACGCGGCTCCACTTAGGCGGCCTGGAGCTGCCCCACCCCTTCCTGCTGGCCCCCGTGGCGCACCAACGCCTGGCGCACGCCGAGGCCGAAATCGCCACCGCCCGCGCCGCTGCCGCCACCGGCAGCTGCCTGGTAGCCAGCACCCTGTCGTCCTGCCGGCTGGAGCAGATAGCTGCCGCCGCCGGCCCGGCGCGCTGGTTCCAGCTCTACCTGCAGCCCGAGCGCGCGCACAGCCTGGATCTGCTGCGCCGCGCCGAGGCCGCAGGCTACCGCGCCATCGTGCTCACGCTGGACGCCAGCATCCAGCTCGCCAGCCGCAGCGCCCTGCAGGCCGGTTTTGCCATGCCCGCCGACTGCCAGCCAGCCAACCTGACCGGCTACGCGCAGCCCCCGGCGCCCACCCTGGCCGAGAGCGAAAGCCGCATCTTCCAGGGCGCCATGCGCCATGCCCCCACCTGGGACGACCTGCACTGGCTGCTGCAGCAAACGCGCCTGCCGGTCTGGGTCAAGGGCGTGCTGCACCCGGATGACGCGCGCCAGCTGCAGGCCGCGGGCGTTGCCGGCCTCATCGTCTCCAACCACGGCGGGCGCAGCCTCGATGGCGCCCCCGCCAGTTTGCACATGCTGCCCGTCATCCGCGCCGCCGTCGGCACCTGCTACCCGCTGCTGCTCGACGGCGGCGTGAAGGGCGGCCAGGACGCCTTCAAGGCCCTGGCCCTGGGCGCCAACGCCGTGCTCGTCGGGCGCCTACAGGTCTGGGCCCTGGCCGTGGCCGGCGCCCTGGGCGTGGCGCACATGCTGCAACTGCTCATAGAGGAGCTGCACGCCTGCATGGCGCAGGCCGGCTGCGCCCAGCTGTCCGACATCACCCCCGACTGCCTGCAAAGGACTGCCCCATGCTGATTTCCATAGACAACGTCCTCACCAAGGAAGAAGTGGCGCAGTTCCGCGCCGAGCTCGACGCCGCCAGCTGGGACGACGGCGCGCTGACCGCCGGCACCCTGGCCAAGGCCGTCAAGCGCAACCAGCAGATCACCGACGGCAGCGAGTTGGCCACGCGGCTGGGCCAGACCATCCTGCGCCGGCTGGCCGGCACGCCGCTCTTCATCAGCGCCGCGCTGCCGCGCACCATCTACCCGCCCAAGTTCAACCGCTACGCCGGCGGCGGCCAGTACGGCGCCCATGTGGATAGCGCCCTGATGTACCTGCCCGGCAGCAGCCAGCAGATGCGCACCGACCTGTCGGCCACGCTGTTCCTGGCCGAGCCCGAGGAATACGAGGGCGGCGAGCTGGAGGTGGAAGGCCCGTTCGGCGTGCAGAGCGTGAAGCTGGCTGCCGGCGACATGGTGCTCTACCCCTCCACCAGCCTGCACCGCGTCACGCCCGTCACGCGCGGCGCGCGCGTGGCCTCGTTCTTCTGGATCGAAAGCCTGGTGGCGGATGAGGGTGAACGCACCCTGCTGTTCGACCTGGATCGGTCGGTGCAGCAGATGACGCCGCTGGTCGCCGCCGACGACATGCGGCTGGTACAGCTCACCGGCGTCTATCACAACCTGCTGCGCCGCTGGGCCAAACCCTGAAAACAAAGGAAACCCCATGAAGCCCCTCCTCCACGCCATCGCCGCGGTCGCCCTATCCGCCAGCGCCGGCACTGCCTTCTCCCATGGCAAGGTGGAATGCCCGCCGCACCCCAAGTCCGAATGGCGGCCGCACACCGAGCTGGAGCAAAAGCTCATCAAAGAAGGCTGGACGATCCGGCGCATGGAAAAGACCGACAGCTGCTACGAGGTCTACGCCAAGACCCCCGACGGCAAGCGCGTCGAGGCCTTCTTCGACCCCAAGACCCTTGAGCGCGTCGAGGACTGATGCGCGTCTGGGACGCCCCGGTGCGCCTGCTGCACTGGGGCCAGGTGGCAGCCGTGGCCCTGGCCTGGTGGTGCCGCAACGACACCGGCCCGCTGCACGAGCGCACGGGCTACGTGGCCATCGCTCTGCTGCTGGCGCGCCTGCTGTGGGGCCGCTGGGGCAGCCGCTACGCGCGCTTTGCGCAGTTCGTGCGCAGCCCGCGCGCCACGCTGGCCTACGCGCAGGCGGCCCTGGTGGGGAACGCGCCGCGCTACATCGGCCACAACCCGCTGGGCGGCGCCATGGTGCTGGCGCTGCTGGCCAACCTGGGCGCGCTGGGCTTTACCGGCTGGCTCTACACCACCGACCTGTTCTGGGGCTATGGCTGGCTGGCCTCTCTGCACCAGTACCTGGCCTGGCTGCTGTTGGCCCTGGTGGCCCTGCATGTGGCCGGCATGCTCTGGACTTGCTGGCAGCACCGCGAGAACCTGGTGCGCGCCATGATCACGGGGGAGAAGATGCCGCCCAGCGGGGACGATGTCGCATGAGAAATTAGCTTTTCCGCCTATTGGATATGCGCTTATAGCTATTCTTTTTGATTCTTCCTGGCTTTTTTGATGTCGCTGGCCGGGATGTGCGCCCGGCGGCGCACTCACTTTCTTTTGCTTCGCCAAAAGAAAGTAAGCAAAGAAAAGGCGCAAGCGCCTCGCGCTGCGCAGACCAGGCCGAGCGCAGCGATGGCCCGTGTCAGGCTGTCCACCCCCTTGAGGCTGCGCCTGCGGCGTGGTGATTGCGGGGTGAGCATGGGCGTCGAAGCGCCCATGCGTACGTAGTCTGACTTGCCGCAGTTGTCTGAACGAAGCGCCGCAGGCGCGTAGTGAGTTCTGCGGCACACCCCGCAAGCGCCACGACGCAGGTTTGCGGTGATTGGGGCTTTGCCCCAAGCACCGTCGCAGACGTGGGGCGCGCTTCTTTTGCCTACTTTTCTTGCGCGT
>JAFEER010000278.1 GCA_018240985.1 Pseudomonadota bacterium | reverse complement strand
TGTTGCCGGCCGCGCCGGACTTGTAGTCGATGATGATGGGCTGGCCCAGCTTCTGGCCCAGCGGCTCCTGTACCGCGCGCGCCACCACGTCCACGCCCGAGCCCGCCGGAAAGCCCATGATGAGCGTGATGGGCTGCTGGGGATAGTCGGCCGCGTGCGCGAGGCCAGAGGCCGCGATCAGCAGCGTGGCAATGGCCGTAGTGGCCCGACGAAGAGGGGAGTGCATGGCGTGGCTTTCCTTGTGCTGGGTCAGTGCGGTGCCGCGCCGAATCATGTAGGCGCAGCGGAGACCTCGCCATTGTGGGGAAATTCACATGCGGGCGCGCTATATGCATATCTGCGGCGCCGCGCCCCGGCACACGGAAGCAGCGGTCAGACCGGTATTTGCAGTGATTTTTGCCTCTAGCGCTTGCTGGTAAAGCGCTGACAGCTATCAAAATAGATAGATTAGAAAGCTGTATCAGACTCCTTCCCCCTTTGGGGGAAGGTTGGGATGGGGGCTGGAGCGCCGGCATCTTGCCGGCAGCAACGCGCTAGCGTCGCTGGCCCCCACCCCAACCCTCCCCCAGAGGGGGAGGGAGTAAGACAAGCCATATGAGACTCGTTGCTCTCAAGTCGCTCCTCCTAAGTAATTGATTTTCAATGAATTTTTTCGAGCGACTTTCGGGCGATTTGCGGCCTTGGCCCGATTACTTCGCTAATCAAGCAAAACAGGCTATTCCTGCAGACCCACGCCACGGGCGCATCAATGGCGGTAGGGATTGTTCGGCCGGCGGTCATACCGGTTGGGCACGCCGTCGCCGTCGCGATCCCAGCGGCCGCCGACGAAGTGCCACTGGCCCCTGCGCTGCTCCCAATGCGGCTGGCGGTAGTGCTGGCCCTTGCGCACCTGCATCCACTGGCCCGGCACCCAGACGTGGCGCTGGCCGCGCCATTCCCAATGGCCCTGCGACCACACCATGCCGCGGCGCGGGGCCGGCACACGCTCGAAGCGCGGCGGGGGCGGCTGGTATTGCACGGGGTACGCGGCCGGGGCGTGGTAGCCGGGGGAGCCGGCCTGGATCACCAGCGTGGCGCTGGTGGCCGCATGCGACATGCCGGCGCCGGCAAGCAGCAATGCGGCCAGGCCGGCGCTGAGGAAAGAGGTGCTGCGGTTCATGTATGTGCTCCTTGGAGATCCTTGTGAGGGACGCGGCGCGGTGCGGGAGACTCCATGCTGACGGCCCGGCGTCAACGCTTGGACAGCGTTGTTGGACGTTGCGCAAAGGCTTGTGAGCCGGTGTATCGGCGGCCTGGGCGGTGGGCGTTTTTTAAGTAAAAACGCTTGATATGCACATACCGCAGAAGCCCCTCACCCCTCCCTCTCCCCAAAGGGGCGAGGGCGATCGGTTGCGCCGGTATTTCTCCCTCTCCCTCTGGGAGAGGGTGGGGGTGAGGGCCTGCGGCTTGATCTGAGATATGTCGCTAATCATGCAAAAACGAGCTGTAGCGCCTGCCAATAAAGCGCCAGCAGCTATGAATAACGAAGCGTCAAGGCTACGCGGCGCGGCGCATCTGGGCAAAGGCCTCGAACTCCCAGCTGCGCATGGCCAGCAGCAGGGTGTAGCCCTCGCGATCCTGCTCGGGCAGGCGCTGGTCGGCCAGGTGCTGCTGGGCAAAGTCCTGCGCCACGCGCTGCAGGCGCTCCACCAGGGCCGGCGCCAGGCTGCGCGCGATGGAGCCATGCACCAGCAGCAGGCCCTCGCCGGCGCCGTCGAAACCGCCGCCAAAGTAGTCCAGCAGCGCATGCTCGCGAAAGTAGTGCATCACCGGCCCGTGCGCCCGCCAGCGGAAGGTCTTGGCGAGTTTGAGGCGGTAGCGGTTGCCGGCGCGCAGCTCGATGATGCCGATGCGGTCGAGCTGGGCCAGGTATCGGATGCCCTCGGCCTCGCTCAGGCGGTAGGCGCCGGTGACCTGCTCCAGCGTCCACTGGCTCAGCACGCAGATGGCCATCAGCAGCAGCTTCTTGTCGGCCACCACGGCGCGCTCCTGCTCCTGGCTCAGCTCGGCCAGCAGCGGCTGGCTGTCGGCCACGCGCCGCGCCAGGTCGGCAAAGTCAAGTTTCAGCGCGCGGCAGATCGCGTCTATGCGCGACAGCGGCATATCGCCCCGGGCCAGCATGCGCTTGATGCTGGATTCGGCCATGCCCAGGGCCTGCGCCAGGTCGGCATAGGTCATGTGGGCGCTTTTCAGCTCTGTTTTGAGAGCGCTGATCAGGTCTGCGGTGGTGCTCATGGCTCGCAAAGTATCGAATTTCGATGCTGCGAGTGTGATTCAAGCCACAAGCGGACACAACTGGCCCGGCCACGCCATGCTTTGTGCACACAATGCGCGGCACCTTGACACAAGCCAAGCCAAACCAAGCCCCTCACATGCGCGATTCCCACTCCAACCAGTTTGCGCTGCTGCGCCAGCGCCGCTTTGCCCCGTTCTTCTGGACGCAGTTTGCCGGCGCCGCCAACGACAACCTGTTCAAGTTCGCCTTCACGGTCATGGTGACCTACCAGCTCTCGGTCAGCTGGCTGCAGCCTTCTATGGCGGGTCTGGTGATCGGGGCGCTGTTCATCCTGCCGTTTCTGCTGTTTTCGGCCACCAGCGGGCAGCTGGCCGACAAGTTCGAGAAGACGGCCATCATCCGCTTCGTGAAGAACCTGGAGATCGCCATCATGCTGCTGGCGGGCGCCGGCTTCATGGCCGGCCATGCCGCGCTGCTGCTGGCCTGCGTGTTCCTGATGGGCCTGCATTCCACGCTGTTCGGGCCGGTCAAGTTCGCCTATCTGCCGCAGGCGCTGAGCGAGCGCGAGCTCACCGGCGGCAACGGCATGGTGGAGATGGGCACCTTCGTCGCCATCCTGCTCGGCAATGTGGCCGGCGGGCTGCTGGTGGCCATGCCCGGCATTGGCCACACCGCGGTGGCCCTGGCCTGCCTGGGCCTGGCGCTGGCCGGGCGGCTGGCGGCGCAGTTCATTCCCAAGGCGCCCGCCACCGACCCGGGCCTGGTCGTGAACTGGAACCCGGTGAGCGAGACCTGGCGCAACCTCAAGCTCGCGCACGGCAACATCGTGGTGTTCCGCTCGCTGCTCGGCATCAGCTGGATGTGGTTCTTCGGCGCCGTGTTCCTGAGCCAGTTCCCCAGCTTTGCCAAGGACGTGCTGCATGGCGACGCGCAGGTGGCATCGGCGCTGCTGGTGGTGTTCTCGATCGGCATTGGCGTGGGCTCGCTGCTCTGCGAGGTGTTCTCGCGCCGGCATGTGGAGATCGGCCTGGTGCCGCTGGGCGCCATTGGCATGAGCGTGTGCGCGGCCGAACTGTTCCTGTCCACGTACCACCTGCCGCCCGTGGCGGTGATAGGCCTGCGGGAGTTTCTCTCCCACCACGCCTATTGGCGCGTGATGCTGGACCTGTTCCTGCTCAGCCTGTCCGCCGGCCTGTTCAGCGTGCCCATGTACGCGCTGATCCAGATGCGCAGCCAGCCGACGCACCGCGCGCGCATCATCGCCGCCAACAACATCCTGAATGCCCTGTTCATGATCGTCAGCGCCTTGCTCGCCGGCGCCCTGCTGGCGGCGGGCTTCACGGTGCCGCAGATCTTTTTGTTCACCGCCATCGCCAACGCCGTCGTGGCGTTCTACATCTTCCTGCTGGTGCCGGAATACCTGCTGCGCTGCGTGGCCTGGGTGCTGTCGCGCTGTGTGTACCGCTTCAAGGTGCGCGGCGACGAGCATATTCCCACCCAGGGCGCGGCCATCCTGGCCTGCAACCATGTGAGCTTCGTAGACGCCGTGCTGCTCATGGCGGCCAGCCCGCGGCCGATCTACTTTTTGATGGATCACCGCATCTTCCGCGTGCCCGTGCTGGGCTGGCTGTTCCGCCTGGCCAAGGCGATCCCGGTGGCGCCGCAGAAGGACGACCCCGCCACCTACGACGCCGCCTTCGAGCGCGCGGCCCAGGTGCTCAAGGAGGGTGACCTGCTCGCCATCTTCCCCGAGGGCGGCATCACCCGCGACGGCCAGCTGCAGCCCTTCAAGGGCGGCATCATGAAGATCGTCGAACGCGCCCAGGCCGACGGAGTGCAGGCGCCCGTGGTGCCGATGGCGCTGACCCACCTGTGGGGCTCGTATTTCAGCCGCATCGAACAAGGAGGCGCCATGGTGCGGCCGTTCCGGCGCGGCCTGTGGAGCCGCGTGGGCCTGAACGTGGGCCAGCCCGTGGCGGCAGCGCAGGCGCAGCCCGAGCCGCTGCGCGCACAGGTGGCTGGATTGTTGGCAATGGGGTGATCGATTTGGTATCACATATCGATACCGATAATCATCTTATGAGCCACCACTGATTATTTTCGAGACTTTTGGTACCTGCGCCGCCACCATGCGGCCCATGTTCAACCAAGGCCTTCGGGCAGCAAGCACCATGCAAGTCTCGTCTTCTCCCATCCAGCGCGACAGCCGTGCCTGGCAGCTCCAGGTCTGGGTCTCGTTCGCCATCGCCGTCTTCCTCTGCGCCACGGGCCTGGCCTGGCTGCCGGGCGCGCGGCTGGAACTGGCCTTCATGTTCATGGGCTACATGTTCTGCCTCTCCAGCGTCTTCGTACTCGCCAAGTTCGTGCGCGACAGCCAGCAGGCGCGCGCCGGCGCGGCGGGCGTGGCGGACACGCCGCTGTGGCGGCTGGTGGTCTGGGGCGGTTTTGCGGTGGCCATGGGCCTCACGGGCTGGGGCCTGTGGGGCATGGAGATCAGCGCCACCTACAAGGCCTTTCTGGGCGTGAGCTGGCTCTACCTGATCACCTGCGCCTTCACGCTGGCCAAGATGCTGCGCGACCGCCAGGAGGCCGACCTGCTGCAGGCGCGCCTGCAGGGCCGCCGCGAAGCCGTGGAATGAAGGAGTCGGACATGCAAGCCTTTATGCGCAAATCCATCGCCGGCACGCTTGCCGCGCTGGCTCTGCTGGGTGCGGCCAGCCTTCCCGCCAGGGCGCAGAGCGAGGCCGCAAGCGCCTTGTCACTCATGCCCTTGGCCTCGGCCTATGTGGCGGGCAGCGCGGCATCGGCCGCGGCGGGCGCCCTGGTGGTGCTGCCGGCTGCGCTGTCGGTGGGGGGCGCCGTGCTCACGGTGCGTGCCGTCGAGGCGTCGGCCAATGGCACGGTCTACCTGCTGGAGCGCGCATCGGACGGGGCGCGCGTGAGCGTCGAGGTTTCGGGGCGCGCCGTATCGGCCGCCGCGTATGGCGTGGGCCAGGCGGTGCTCTGCAGCGTGATCGGCACCGGCGTCATCCTGTCGGCCGCGGGCGAGGTGCTGGCCTTCGTGCCCAACGCGCTCGGCCGTGCATTGCTGCACAACGAAAGGCTGTGAGCATGTGGCGCCGTCTCTTGATGCTGGTCGTCTGCTTTGTGGTGGCTTCCAATGCACATGCCGGCCGTTCATGCGAGCAGCACAGGCCCAGCCTGCAGACCATGGAGCGTGGCATGGATCTGGCCGCGCGCACGGCCCAGGCGCTGGACGCCAGCGGCGCCCAGGTGGTGCTGCTGGCGCGCGCCGGGCAGGACTTGTCGGCCTACGGCCTGCGCTACTCGCACCTGGGCTGGGCCTATCGCGTGGCGGATGCGCCCGCCAGCCCCTGGCGCGTGGCGCACAAGCTCAACCACTGCGGCACGGCCAGCGGCTACCTGTACCGCCAGGGGCTGGGCGAGTTCTTTCTGGACGACCTGTGGCGCTACGAGGCCGTGTGGGCCGTGCCCGCGCCCGAGGTGCAGCAGCAGCTGCTGGCCCTGCTGCGTGATGATGCTGGCACCACGCGGCTGCAGCATGCGCCCTACAGCATGGTCAGCTACGCCTGGGGCACGCGCTACCAGCAGTCCAACCAATGGGCGCTGGAGACCCTGGCCGCCGCCATGGAGCCGGCCACGGTGCGCACGCGCGATCAGGCCCAGGCCTGGCTGCGCTGGAAGGGCTACGAGCCCACGGTGCTGCACCTGGGCCCGCTGACGCGCCTGGGGGCGCGCGTCACGGCGGCCAACGTGGCGTTTGACGACCATCCGCCGCAGCAGCGCTTTGCGGATCGTATTGCGACGGTGACGGTGGATTCGGCCCTGGCCTGGCTGCAGCGCGCGCAGCTGGCCGGCGCGCCGCAGAGGTTGGTGCCATGAAATGCGATGCGCGTTCAGCCAGCAGCAGTGCGCTTCGCCTGTTCGGCCAGGTAACGCGCCGTGGCGTCGCGCGCCATGGCGGCCGAGCCCAGCACCTGGCCGTCCGCGCCCTTGACCACGGCAAAGCTCATGTCCACGTAGAGCTTGCGCCCGTCCTGGTGCAGGCCGCGCGTGGTGCGCACCTCGCCCGGGCGGCTGCAGGCGCCGCGCTGCAGGGCGCGCTCGAAGCCGCGCCAGTGCGCCTCGCGCAGGTGCGGCGGGATGATCATGTCCACGCTCTGGCCCAGCGCCGCGTCGGCCGAAAAGCCGAACAGCGCCGCGGCCGCGGCGTTCCAGGCGCGTATCACGCCTGCCGTGTCGATGAAGATCAGCGCATCGGCCACGTCGGCCACGATGCGCTCCCAGGGCGGTGGGGAAAGGGTGTCTGCGTTCATGACAGGCATTGTGCGCATTGCGGCAAGGCAGGCAAGCGGGGGCGGCGGTGTTTGGTCGCTGCTGTCCTTGGTGCCGGCGGGACGCCGGCGCTCCCAGGCGCGTGATGAATCTGCTGGGAGCGCCGGCATCTGGCCGGCCGGACTTGGGGCCGAGCGCGTGCTAATGCATGAAAATCGGCTGCAACGCTTATGAATGTTGCGCAAGCAGCTACGAAATCAATAGTTGTGAAGTGTGAGGGCAGTATGGGCAAGGCATTGCGTCTATCGGAAAAATGGTTTCAGCGTGGCCTGTGGCTGGTGGCGCTGGTGTTTGCGGGCTTCCTGATCGGCCTGGGCGGCACCATCGTCGGCGACCTGCCGCGGGTGGAGCGGCCATTGGCGTTGGACGACTTTCTCGACCGCAGCGCGGCCACGCCGCTGCGCGGCCAGGTGCAGGCGGCGCAGCAGGTCCAGCAAGAGGCGCAGGCGGCGCTGGAGCAGGCGCGCCTGCAGCAGGCCAAGGCGCGCAGCGAGACCCAGGCCGCGCGCGAGAGCCTGGCCAACTGGCTGGCCACGCGCAGCGCCACGCAGCGCGCCGAGCAAGACCCCGAGGTGCTGGCACGCACCAGGGCGCTGGATTTGCTCAAGGCCCAGGAGCTGAAGGCGCAACAGGCCGCGCAGGGGCAGGAGCAGGCCCTGCTTGATGCGCGTCAGGGCGCCCAGACGGCGCAGCAGCGCCTGGGGCGCATGGAGCAGGATGCGCGCGAGCAGATGGGCGCCGAGCGGCGCCGGGTGGAGCTGCGCGTGTTCCTCTACCGCCTGGCGCTCACGCTGCCGCTGCTGGCCGTGGCCGGCTGGCTGTTCGCCAAAAAGCGCCAGAGCATGTACTGGCCCTTTGTCTGGGGCTTCATCTTCTTTGCATTGTTCGCCTTCTTTGTCGAACTGGTGCCCTACCTGCCCAGCTATGGCGGCTATGTGCGCTACGTGGTGGGCATCGTCCTCACCGCGCTCATCGGGCGCTATGCCATCGTGGCGCTGCAGCGCTATCTGGAGCGGCAAAGGCAGGCCGAGGCCATGCCGGATCAGCAGCGGCGCAAGGGCCTGGCCTACGACGTGGCCATGGCGCGCCTGGCCAAGGGTGTGTGCCCCGGCTGCGAGCGCGCGGTGGACTTGAAGGACGGCACAACGGATTTCTGCCCGCACTGCGGCATCGGCCTGTATACGCCCTGCGGCCATTGCGGCAAGCGCGGCAGCGCCTTCGCCAGGTTCTGCTTCAGTTGCGGCGCGAACAAGACGCCAGAGGCTGGTAAGGCTTCGGCTCAGCCCTGATCCGGCACCTGGCCGTGCACCCGGTCGCGCCCGGCGGCCTTGGCCTGGTAGAGCGCGCTGTCGGCCTGTGCCATCAGGTGCTCCAGGCTGTCGTGCGGGCCGGGCGGCTGGGCCGCGTGCAGGCCGGCGCTCATGGTGACTGCCAGCCGGTTGCCGCTGCGCGCCATGAAGGGGTATTCGTGCAGCTGGGCGCGCAGGCGCTCGCCAATCATGCGCGCCTGGGCGGCCGTGGTGTTGGGCAGGATCAGGGCGAATTCTTCCCCGCCGATGCGCCCGAACAAGTCCAGCGGGCGCAGGCTGTGCAGCACCAGGGAGGCAAACTCGCGCAGCACCGTGTCGCCCTGGGCGTGGCCATGGCGGTCGTTGATCTGCTTGAAATTGTCCAAGTCCATCAGCAGCACGGCGACGGGGCTGGCCTCGTGGTGCAGGCGCTGCACCAGCCGGCTGCCTTGCTCCATCAGGCTGCGGCGCGACAGGGCGCCGGTCAGGTGGTCGAAGTTCACCGCCTGCTCCAGCTTGCGCAGCGTTTCGGAGTGCAGCTGGTGCGCCACCGCCACCGCCAGCGGCGCCAGCGACAACAGGGCAATGCCAAGCCGCAGCGAGGTCACCGGGAGCAGCTGAACCGGCACAAAGCTGATCGCGTCCATGGCCGCCAGGGCGGTCTTCCAGCTGCACACCAGCAGGTTCAGCACGGTGATGGGAAAGACGCCGTAACGCATGGCGCACCACACCAGGGCGGGTACGGAAAACCCGAGCATGCCGGGCCCGTTGACATAGTAGGCCAGGGCCTCGCAGGCCAGCAGGGCCAGCAGCGGCGCCACGCCGCCCTGCCGCACCGGCTGCAACAGCTGCGCGAAATTCCATTGCCAGACCCAGCCCCGGGGCGCCGCCAGCATCAGCGGCAGGAAGACCACCATGTCGTAGGTTTCGGACGACAGCCACATGAGCAGGCTCGCCGACAACGGCGCGGCGAAGGCCCATTGCATGACCGGGGCGGCTGGCAGGGCGCCGCCCAGTGCGGCAACGGTGCCGCCCACCAGCACCATGAGCACCGAGCGCTGGCGCGCAAAGCCGACGATGGTCGGCGCATGGCGCCTCAGGACAAGCCAGCCGGCCAACACCCCCAGCATGTTGGCGCCGTTCATGCCCAGGGCGCGCAGCCAGGGGGCGCCGGTCAGCACATCGGCCGCCAGGTAGGCCCCCAGGGCGCACAACCAGGTGGCGGGGCTGAGCGCCCAGCTGCTGTTGCGCAGCAGCAGACCCAGCAGCATTGCATTGGCGGGCCACACCGCGGCCGAATAACCCGCCGGCCGGCTGGCAATGCCCAGCAGGCAGGCGGCGAACAGGCTGGCGGCCAACAACAGCTGTTGGCGCCACAGGGCGTCGGGCTGCTGGGTGGCGATGGCTGGCGTGCTCATATCCCGTCGTGAGTGTGGAAAACCGTGCAGTGTTACCCAGTTTTTGGTATCAACAGGTCAGAAAATGCAAACCATGCTAAATGCGGCGTGACTATATCCCGCGTGCGCGATCGGCCTTGAAGCGTGCGCGGAATGCGCCGAAGCTGCCGGCATCGAGCGCATCGCGGATCTCCTGCATCAAGTTCAGGTAGAAATGCAGGTTGTGAATGGTGGTGAGCATGGGCCCCAGCATCTCGCCGCAGCGATCCAGGTGGTGCAGGTAGGCGCGCGAGAAGCCGGCGCGGCCGCCGTCGTTCCAGGCGACTCCCGTGCTGCCGGCGCAGGCGTGGCAGGTGCAGCTTGCGTCCAGCGGCTGGTGATCGGTCTTGTGGCGCGCGTTGCGTATCTTCAGGTCGCCGTAGCGCGTGAACAGGGTGCCGTTGCGTGCATTGCGCGTGGGCATCACGCAGTCGAACATGTCCACGCCGCAGGCCACGCCCTCCACCAGGTCCTCGGGCGTGCCCACGCCCATCAGGTAGCGCGGCTTGCGTGCCGGCAGGCGGTGCGGGGTGTGCGCCATGATCGCCAGCATCTCCTCCTTGGGCTCGCCCACGGAGACGCCGCCGATGGCGTAGCCGGGGAAGTCCATTTCGACCAGCGCGTCCAGCGACTCCTGGCGCAGGTGCTCGAACATGCCGCCCTGCACGATGCCGAACAGCGCGTTGGGATTGGCCAGGCGCTCGAACTCGGCCTTGGAGCGCAGGGCCCAGCGCCGGCTCATCTCCATGCTCTTGCGCGCCTCATGCTCGGTGGTCTTGTGGCCGTTGGTCTCGTAGGGCGTGCACTCGTCGAGCTGCATCACGATGTCCGAGTTCAGCATGGTCTGGATCTGCATGCTGACCTCGGGCGACATGAACAGCTTGTCGCCGTTCACCGGGCTGGCAAAGTGCACGCCCTCCTCGGTGATCTTGCGCATCGGCCCCAGGCTCCAGACCTGAAAGCCGCCCGAGTCGGTCAGGATGGGCCTGTCCCACTGCTCGAAGCCGTGCAGGCCGCCAAAGCTCTGCACGATGTCCAGCCCCGGGCGCATCCACAGGTGGAAGGTGTTGCCCAGGATGATCTGCGCGCCCATCTCGGTCAGGCTGCGCGGCATCACGCCCTTGACGGTGCCATAGGTGCCCACGGGCATGAAGATGGGGGTCTGCACCACGCCATGGTTCAGCGTGAGGCGGCCGCGCCGGGCGTGGCTGGCGGGGTCGGTGGTCAGGAGATCGAACGAAAGCATGGCCGCGATTGTCACAGACTGCCTACACTGGCCGCATGTAGACAAGGAGGAAGCATGTACAGAATCTTGATTGCCGTTGACGGCTCCGACCTGGCGCTGGACGCCGTGCGCCACGGCATCGCCCTGCTGCGCCGCGGCGGCCTGCAGGCCACGCTGGTGCTGGGCCATGTGCAGGAGGAGGCCAGCTTCATGGAGCTGGCCACGCGCGGCGCCGACATGGTGGCCACCGCCAGCGTGGAGGCCGGGCGGGATCTGCTGGCGTCAGCCGTGGCGCTGGTGGAGGCGGCCGGCGTGCCCTACGAGATCGAGATCGGCCTGGGCAGCGCCGCTGCCACGCTGGTGGACATGGTGGAGCGCTGCGGCTGCGACCTGCTGTTCGTCGGCGCGCGCGGCATGGGCGGGCTGCGCGGCGCTTGGCTGGGCTCGGTGTCGCAGAACCTGGTGCAGCACAGCCCGGTGCCCGTCACCGTGGTCAAGCACGCCGAGCCGCAGGAATTGCCCGAGGACGATGACGATGAGGACGAAGGCTGAAGCGCCTCAGGAAAAAACGGGCCGCAGGGCCCGTTTTGCTATTCAATATGCAGCTTGTAGCGCAATGTGGACGGGCGTTCAGGCCGCTTTTTTCCATTGCTGTGCCGGGCGCTGCAGCTTGCCATGCGGCAGGCTGGCCAGGCGCGAGAACAGGCGCCGGCAGTAGCCGCTGATCCACAGGCATTTGTTCAACTCGTCCACGGGCAGCGGGCCGGAGACGACGACGATGCCGTTGGCCTCCTCCAGTGCCCCGGCGGCGCGCAGGCGCCGGCGCTGGTGCGTGGCCCAGGACTGGATGCGCGCCGGGCTGCCATGCTGGTGCACCTGGCCCGTGCGCTGGTCGAAGGCGATGGCCACGCTGTCGGTCTTGAGCCGGCAGCGGCGCTCGCCCGTCACGGCGCTGGGCGCCTCGCGCATGTCGTACAGGTAATAGCTGCCGGCTTTGAGCTGGTATTGCAGATCCATGGTCGCCTCCTTGCGAAGCGGCATTGTTGCGGCACTGCGCCGCCGCCAATGGGGCGAAAACCGCGCCAAATGGGCGCCTTATCGATAGCCGCAGCGCAATGGAGCGGTCTCTCGTGGCGTTGGTTGACCCGGCTGTGATGCCGACGCCCGGCTCGGGGGGCGTGAACACGCGCTCAAAAATCCACCAGGCTCACACCCACGCTGAACACCGTGCGCCGGCGGTTGTAGTCCACCAGGCTGTCGCCGTAGCCGGAAAACAGCTGGGTGTGCAGGCGCAGGTTGGTGCGCCGGCCGACCCAGCTGGTGCCCAGGCTTTGCAGCCATTCCAGGCGCACCGAGCCGCGCGCCGTGGAGCCGAGCGAGTGGCGCGCGGTCAGCGCCAGGGTGTTGTCGGGGTTGGGGTTCCAGGCCAGGCCCAGTTCGGCGCGGCCGACGTAGTTGCCGATGCCGGGGTTGTCGTCATTCGCGGCGCTCTCGCCGATGCGCTTCCAGATGCGGGCGGTGACCGTGAATCGGTCGTCCAGCTCCAGGCCCGTCATCAGGTAGACGCGGTTCCAGCTGCGCGACAGCGGCAGGCTCTGGCCGTTGGACTGGTGCACCAGGCCGATGCCGCTGTAGCGCCAGCGCCAGCCCCAGGGCAGGGCGGCATCGGTGGGGTAGACGTAGATGATCTCGGGCTCGTGGTCGGTGTTGCGGAACGGCCGCGAGATGCCGGGGGAAAACAGCTGCCAGTACGACTGCTGGGTGTAGCCAAACCAGAGCGAGTCGCGCAGATCGGGGTTGGCGATCGGCAGTAGCCCCTTGGCCAGCTTGGTGCGCACCGACAGCTGCAGCCGCATTTCCGTCTTGCGGTAGTCCACGGGCGTGCCGGCGCTGCGGCCCGCGCTGGGTGACTGGGGCTGGTCGTTCACGCTGCTGCCCTGCACCACGGACACGCTCATGGGCCGGTAGCCGCGAAAGCGCAGCGCGCCGCAGTCGGTGCCGGCCTCCAGCTCCCAGAAGCGCGACAGGGTGGTGTAGCCGCTGTCGCGGCAGCCTTCGCCGGGGCTGTCGTCGGCGGCGGCTTGCGGGGCCAGGCCCTGGGCCGGGTTGGTTGTGGGTTGGTCGTCCATCGGCCGGCCGCTGGCCTGGGCCGCCGGCGCCTGCCAGGCCTGGCGCCCCGCCCATTGGTCAAAGCAGGCCAGGCGCTCCTGGCCGTCGGCAATGGCGCTGCATTGGCGCCAGCCGGCATCGCCCGCCACGGGCGCCGCGCCCTGCGCCTGAACCGCCAGCGACAGCGCGGCGGCCAGCAGCGGGGCGAGGCGCAGGCGCTTCATGGCAGCTTGCGCAACGTGAAGGCGAACGGCCGGTCGGCCTCGTCCGTCCACTCGCCACGGATCTCGCGCGCGCAGCTGCCCTCGACCACCTCTCCCGTCCAGTTGCCGCTGACATGCGTGCCGTCCTGCGACTCCTCCATGGTCAGCTGCCCCTCGTGCACGTCGCCGACGACGATGGAGCTGGAACCGGGGCGCAGGATGCGGCCCTTCACGGTGCCGTCCCATTCGGGGTGGGGATCAAGCTCCAGCAGCACCGGGCCGCTCTGGCCGGGCATCTCGGCCTGCCAGCGGCCGACCAGCTCGGGCTGCTCCATCTGCAGCGCGGTGGGGCAGGCGGGGCGTTGGGGATTTACGGAATTTTGGGCGCAGGCGCTTACCAGACAAGCGCTGGCAGCTATCAAAAATACAGTTGTGCGCATGGTTCAGGGGTTGGCGTTGGGCGCGGCCTGGGCCTTGGCTGCAAACTCCGCGCGCAGCTGGCGCAGCTTCTCGCGCGGGTCTTCGCGCATGGTGTTGGCGTCCAGCTTCATCTCGGCAATGAAGCGGCTGGGCTGGCAGGCCACCATCTCGCGGCCCTTCTTGCGCTTTTTCGTCCAACTCACGGCCAGGGTGCGCTGGGCGCGCGTGATGCCCACATACATCAGGCGGCGCTCCTCCTGCAGGCGTGCGGCGATGTCGTCGCTGAGCTTTTGCTGTTTGCCATCGTCGTCGTCGAGCTTGAACGGCAGCATGCCCTCGGTGACTCCCACCAGCATCACATGGGGCCACTCCAGGCCCTTGCTGGCGTGCAGGGTGGAGAGGATGACCATGTCCTGCTCCTGCTCGCGCTCGCTGATGGTGGATAAGAGGGCGATGGTCTGCGCCACCTCCAGCAGGCTCTTGGTCGGCGCCACGGTGGTGGCGGCGGTGTCGTCGATCTGCCCGCCGGCGCGCTGGGCCATCCAGTCGCAGAATTCCAGCACATTGCTCCAGCGCGCGGCGGCCACCTTCTCGCTGTCCTCGCCGTCGTACAGGTGCTGCTCGTAGCCAATGTCCTTCAGCCAGTCGGCCAGGAAGGCGCGCGCTGCCTCGGCGCCGTGGGTGTGGCGCGCGCGGTGCTCCAGCTCGTTGATCTGGCGGCCGAACTCCAGCAGACCCTCCAGCCCGCGCTTAGGGACCACGGCCGGCAGCATGGCGTTGAACAGCGCGCCGAACATGCTTTGCTTGTGCTGCGTGGCAAATTCGCCCAGCGCCCCCAGCGTGGTGTGGCCCACGCCGCGCTTCGGGCTGGTGATGGCGCGCAGAAAGGCCGGGTCGTCGTCGTTGTTGATCCACAGGCGAAACCACGCGCACAGGTCGCGGATCTCGGCGCGGTCGAAGAACGAAGTGCCGCCCGAGACCTTGTACGGAATGTTCGCCTTGCGCAGCGCCTTTTCGAACGGCTTGGCCTGGTGATTGGCGCGGTACAGCACGGCGAAGTTCTTCCACGCCGGCGGCGGGTTGGCCGCGGCGCGCAGGCTCTGGATGCGCGCCACGGCGCGCTCGGCCTCGTGCTCCTCGTTGTCGCAATCGACCACGCGCACGGGCTCGCCCTCGCCCAGCTCGCTGAACAGCGTCTTGGGAAACAGCTTGGGGTTCGGCCCGATGACGTTGTTGGCCGCGCGCAGGATGGCCGAGGTGGAGCGGTAGTTCTGCTCCAGCTTGATGACCTTGAGCTGGGGGAAGTCCTGCGGCAGCTTCTTCAGGTTGTCCAGCGTGGCGCCGCGCCAGCCGTAGATGCTCTGGTCGTCGTCGCCCACGGCGGTGAAGCGCGCGCGTTCGCCCACCAAAAATTTGAGCAGCTCGTACTGCGTGGCGTTGGTGTCCTGGTATTCGTCCACCAGCACATGGCCCAGCAGTCGCTGCCATTTCTCGCGCACCTCCGGGTGGCCCTTCAAGAGGCGCATGGGCATGGCTATCAGGTCGTCGAAGTCCACGCTCTGGTAGGCCGTCAATCGCTCCTCGTAGCGCTGCATGATGAGGGCGATGCTGCGCTCGTGGTCGTCCTGGGCCATGGCCAGCGCCTTGCGCGCGTCCCAGCCCTGGTTCTTCCAGTTGCTGATGGTCCATTGCCACTGGCGCGCCGTCGCCAGGTCGGTGGTGCCGCCGGCGCAGTCCTTCAGGATGCCGGTCACGTCGTCCTGGTCCAAGATGCTGAAACTGGGTTTCAGGCCGAGCACATGGCCGTCCTCGCGCACCATGCGCACGCCCAGGGCGTGGAAGGTGCACACCAGCACCTCCTTGGCCTGGCGGCCGATGAGGCCGCCGGCGCGCTCGCGCATCTCGGCCGCGGCCTTGTTGGTGAAGGTGATGGCGGCGATGCGCCGGGGCGCGAGGCCGGTTTCGATCAGGCGCGCGATCTTGTGCGTGATGACGCGTGTCTTGCCCGAGCCGGCGCCGGCCAGCACCAGGCAGGGGCCTTCGGTGTAGTGGACAGCCTGGAGTTGGGCGAGGTTGAGGCCGGCGGCGGACATGCAGGGGCGAATCGGGCGGATCGGGCGGACGGGGGCAAGGGCCGCCGATGATACCGGCCTACCCCTTGGCGTACCCCATGGCCGCGCGCCAGCGCAGGATGAAGTCGCGATAAGCCGCGTTGGCCAGCGGCGCCGCCAGTTCGGGGCCCAGGGCCACGGGGCGCGCACGGTTGCCCAGCAACTGGCGCAGCGCGGCGCCGGTGGTCTCGCCCTGCGCGTCCTCGCGCAGCGCGTACAGGCGCGAGGCGCTGGCCATCACCGTCTGGCCGCGCCGCGACAGCAGGTAGTCCAGCCACAGTCGGGCGGCGTTCGGGTGTGCGGCACGGCTGTTGATGAGCAGCACGCGCGAGGTGACCAGGGTGTAATCCTCGGGAAAGATCACGCCCAGCGTGGGCCGCTCGCGCGCCTGGGCCACGGTGTAGGCGCCCAGCAGGTTTATGCCAAAGCGGGCCCGGCCGTCGGCGATCTGGCGCACCATGGCATCGGTGGTCAGCAGCAGGCGCGGCCGCGTGGCGCCCAGGGCCTGGGCCGTGGCCCAGAAGCGGTCGGCGTTGGCGGCCGCGTCCTGCGCCGCCAGGAAGTAGCCCAGGCCGGACTTCAGGATGTCGTAGCTCACCACGCTGCCTGGCGCGTCCTGCGCTTTCGCAAGCCAGGGCGCCAGCGCGGCATGGCTCTTGGGCGCCTGGCCCTCGGGCAGCGAGGGCTTGTGGTAGGCGAACACCACCGGCTCGTAGGTGGTGGCCCAGAGGCGATCCTGCCAATGCGCCCAGGCGGGCAGGTGGGCCTTCTCCGGTGAGTCGTAGGCCAGCGCCTGCCCGGCCGTCGCCAGCGCCACCATGTGATCCATGGCCGAGCTCCAGAGCACGTCGGCGGCCTCGCGGCCGAGCTGGTTTTCGGCGATGAAGCGGTGGTAGAGCTCGGTGCTGCCCAGGTCTTCGTAGTTGACGGAGACGCGCGGGTACAGGCGCCGGAAGTCGGCCACCAGCGGCGCGGCCACGCGTTCGTCGGTGGTGGAGTGGATGCTCAGCTGGCCCTCGTCCTCGGCGGCGCGCACCGTGGTGGCATAGGCCGCCGGATAGCCAGCGGGGGGCTTGGCGCGCGGGGCGTAAGAAAGCAGTTCGTTGTCCGGCTGGGCCAGCGCTGGCGCGGCCATCAGCCAGCCCAGCTGCCCCAGGGCGCTGCGGCGCGACAGTGCTGCTGTGCGGCGGCGCATCATGGCCCCACGGGCACCAGCAGCAGCGGCTTGTGCGTGCGGCGCAGCACCTCGTGCGTGGCCGAGCCGAACAGCAGGCCCGCGACCACGCCCTTGCCGCGCGAGGCCATCAGGATCAGGTCGGCGCCGCCGCGGTCGGCCTCGTCAAGGATGGCCTGGGGCACGTCGTCGCCCTCGTGCACGATCAGCTCGGTGATCGGCGCCAGCGGCGCGGTGGCGCCGCGCGCGGCGTAGAAGTCGGCGAGCTGCGCCTGAATGTGCGCCAGCGTGCGTGCGGCGCGCGCGTTGTGGTACTTGTCCAGCGCCTGCTGCGGTACATGCGAATCGCTGTCCACGAACGAGCGCTCGCGCTCGTCGTCGATCACCGTGAGCACCTGCAGCCGGGCGCCGATGCGGCCGGCCAGGCCGATGGCGTAGGCCAGCGCGGTCTCGCCGCCTTCGCCCAGGTCGCAGGCGTAGAGGATGGTCTGGATGTCGTGGTTCATGCGGTACTCCCTACCAGAGGAATGACGCCGAGGACCAGCATGGCCGCCAGCATCACGAAGGCCGCCGACAGCGCCCACAGCAGCGTGAAGCGCTGGTGGTCGCCGAATTCCACCTTGGCCAGTCCGACCAGCAGGTAGGTGGAGGCGACAAGCGGGCTGAGCAGGTGCACCTGCTGGCCCACGAGCGAGGCGCGTGCAATCTCGACCGGGCCGATGCCATAGACGGCCGCCGTCTTGGCCAGGATGGGCAGGATGCCGAAGTAGAACGCGTCGTTGGAGATGAAGAAGGTGAACGGAATGCTGAGCACCGCCGTGACCACCGCCATGTACGGCCCCATCCAGTCGGGCACCAGCGAGATCACGTTGTTGGCAATGGCATCCACCATCTTCGTGCCCGACAGGATGCCCACGAAGATGCCGGCCGCGAAGATCAGCGACACCACAGGCACGATGTTGGCGGCGTGGGTTTCGAGGCGCTCCTTCTGCTGCTGCAGGCTTGGGTAGTTGATCATCAGCGCGATCGCCGAGGCCACCATGAACAGCACCTGCAGCGGCAGCTTGTCCATGATCAGCACCACCATCAGGCCCAGCGTGAGCAGGGCGTTGACCCACAGCAGCCTGGGCCGCGCCAGCGTCGGGTCGCCGCCCGTGATCTCGGCGATCGACTGGTCGCCGCCGTGCAGGTCGTCCGCGCGGATCGTGCCCAGGCGCCGGGACTCGCGCCGCCCGAGGATGAAGGCGACGAAGGTGCACCAGGCGCCGGTGATGACCATGGGCCCGATCATGGGCACGAAGACGTCGCCCATCTCCACGTGCAGCGCGCTCACGGCGCGTGCCGTGGGGCCGCCCCAGGGCAGGATGTTCATAAGCTGCCCCGCCATCATCACCACGCAGGCCAGCACCAGCCGGTTCAGGCCCAGCCGCTGGTACAGCGGCAGCATGGCCGCGCAGGTGATCATGTAGGTGGTGGAGCCGTCGCCGTCCAGCGAGACGCCGGCGGCCAGCAGGAAGGTGCCGACCACGATCTTGGTCGGGCTGCCGCCCACGATGCGCAGCACCAGCTTGACGATGGGGTCGAACAGCCCGGCGTCGATCATGATGCCGAAGTAGAGGATGGCGAACATCAGCATCACGCCGGTGGGCGCGAGCTTCTTGATGCCATCCATCATCATCGGCCCAAGCCCCATGCCGAATCCGCCGATGAGGCCGAACACGATGGGCACCAGGATCAGCGCCACCATGGCCGACAGACGTTTGGTCATGATCAGCGCCATGAAGACGATGATCATGGTGTAGGCGAGTGCGGTCAGCATGGGTATGGTCTCTTCCTTATCGTTGGTTCAGGCCACGAAGCGACACTGCGAGGCCGGTGTGCGCGTATCCATGTTGCGGCCGCGATTGAGGTGGTCGTCCGCCTCGGCAGCGCAGCCCAGCATGCGCGGGTACAGGAAGATGGTGAAGGCCGCCGTCTCCAGCTCGCGCTCGCCGATCCGCCCGGCATTCAGCGGCTGCCACAGCATCTTCAGCAGCAGCGCCGCGATCACCGCATCGACGTTCACGCAGTAGACGTTGCGCGAAACACCGGCATCGAACAGCTGTTGCACCAGCGCACGGTAGAACTGGTGGAACACGTTGGTCTCGCCGCGTGCCTCGAACAGCTTGGCGATGAACACCTCGCGCGGGTCGTGGTTGACGGGTTTGTCCTTGAACACCGGGTGGTTCACGCCAGGCAGCTTGGCGATGTCCAGGCTGCCGGCCGTCTTCTTCTGCGCCTTGTAGCTGGCGTACTGTTCCACCGCGCGTGCGGCCAGCGCCTTCAGGTCGATGCCGTGATCGGTGGCGGCCGGGTTCTTCAGCCCACTGCCCTTGAACTGCTCGCACAGGTAGGCGATGCCCTCGTAGCCGTTGCCGCCGTGCGCATAGCCGGTGTGGGTGAGGAAGCCCATCAGCGCCTTGTTCAGCTGCACGCGATCGGGCTGCTCGGGCCCGTCGGACGAGACCGCGCCCTTGGCGCCCTGGGCCGAGATGGAGCCGGGGCCGTTGGTCAGCAGCAGGCCCACCAGGGTTTGGAAGGCGAACAGGTCGCCCTCATTCGGCACCTGGCCCAGCAGCGCAGCGAAGGCTGTTTCTCCAAGGCTCAGTTCGCCCAGCAGCTTCGCATCATCGATGCCGCAGAAGCGGCCCGCCTCGTGCTTGCCGGCATCTGCCGATGCGCCGATCAGCGTGCCGAACAGTTGCAGCCACCAGGGGAAGCTTTCCGCCGTAGCACGCGAGATGCGCTTGCGCGACAGCGGTCCCCAGGCCAGCGTGGCGGAGATCGCCGCCAGCACCGCCGCCTCGGTCGGGTGGCCGGGCAGGCTGGCCAGCCAGCGCAGGAATACCGAGCGCGCGCCGCGCGCTTTGACGCCGGCCAGCAGGCGCTCGGCTTGCGGGTCGGGCTGCTCGCCGGTCAGGTCCGGCTGGCCGCTGGCGTCCACGGCGGCAATGTCGAAGCTGTCCGACAGCGAGGCGCCGAACTCGTTGCCCAGGCCCGCCGCATGGAAGCGCTCGATCATGAAGCGCAGCGCCTCGCGCGCCGCCTGCTGGCGCTTGGGGCCGACGATGGCCGCGGCGGCGGCCAGCACGGCATTGGGCGCGTTGCCGGCCTCGCGGCTGGCCTGCGCCGCGGCCAGTTCGGGCCTGCCGTGCAGGTTGACGTAGGCGGCGATGGTGGGCGCGATCAGCTTGCGGTCGTTCTCGCCGCCCGCGTCGTGCACCAGGGCCAGCGTCACGTTCGATTCCAGCGGCAGCGTGGCGGCCGTGAGCATACTGGTGCCGTGCAGGCTGGTGACCTGGGTCTTGGCATCCATCTGCGAGGCGCCCGATGCGTCCTTCATGCTCTGGCGCGGCACCACGCCGCCGATCTGCGTGTTCAGGATCGCGATCTGCTCGCCATAGGGCGCGATGGCTTCCACCACCGGGATGCGCAGTTCCTTGGGCAGGTCGAGTCCCTCGTCGGAACCGAACCAGGGCTTGAGCGCCAGGCTGCCTTCGGGCGCGAAGTCGGGCATGGTGGCGTTGGCGCGCATCACGGCGGTGAGCGCGGCCGGGATATGGGCGATGTTGGTCACCACCGCGCCCTTGGCCGAGAACACCGGGTTTTCGGGCGTGAAGATGTCGTCCACGCCGAATTTCTCCATGAACCAGCGTTCCTTGGCCTGCGCGTCGTCGTTGCCGCCGGCCATGGCGCCCGCGTGGCCCACGGCGCGCGTGAGCTTGCTTTTCCAGCGGCCGACCACACAGGCCACCACGGGCTTGGTGAACTGGGCGTCGTATTCGTAGTAGCCGCCGGGCTCGCAGTACAGCACCGCGGCCTTGCTGCGCGCATCGTTGGCCAGCGCGAACGCGAATTCGGGCGCAGCGTAGTGGATGTAGACGTCCTTGCCGCTTGAAATGACGGTGGTCGTACCCCAGCCGGCCATGCGCAGGTACTGCGCGATAGTGGTCGAGAAGCCGCCCGAGTTGGAGAAGATGGCGATGGAGCCGGGCTTGAGCGAGTCGCCCGGCTTGTCGCCGCCCAGGGCGCCGCCGATGCGCACCTGGTTCCACGAGTCGGCCACGCCCAGGCCGTTGGCGCCGAAGATGTCGATGCCGTTCTGCTGCCCCATGGCGCGGATCTCACGCGCATCGTGCACCGCGATCTTCTCGGTGATGATGAAGATCTTGCGCAGGTCGGGGTTCACGCGGATCAGCTCGGCCACGCCGTCGCGCGCCGCCGACGGCGGCAGATAGACCACGCCGCAGTTGAAGCGGTGGCCTGCGGCCAGCGCCTCGCGCACGTTGTTGTAGACCGGGATGTTGCCCATCGGTGTTTCGAGCACCGAACCGCCCTTGCCGGGCGCGGTGCCGCAGACCACGTTGCCGCCCGAATAGGTGTGGCTCACGGGGGTGACGTCGCTCGACTCGCCGCCCAGGATGTTGAGCACGCAGACGCGGTCGTCGCGCGAGGCGACCTGGGTGAGCGAGCTGATGCCGACGTAGTACTTGAAGTCGCCGACACTGCGCATTTGAACATTGCTTGGCATGGTGGTTGTCTCCTCAGGCTGCCGCGACCGGTGCTTCGATTCCCAGGCGCTGCGCGACCTGCGCGCGTCCGCCGGCTTGCATCCAGGCATCCACGTCCTTGGCGAACTGGATCACCTCGCTCATGTCGGAGTCGAAGCCGAACAGGCGGTAGGGCAGGCCCAGCGCGTCGCAGGTGTCGCGCAGCGCGCCCATGCCGCGCACCAGGTTGGGCCCGCCGCGGCCCAGCACCACGTACAGCGGCGTGGGGCCGTGCTTGCTGAAGTGCTCGCGCAGCGCGTCGGCCATGGCGCGCAGCGTCTCGAAGATGTCGGTGTTGTTGCTCTTGCCGCCGATGATGAACAGCACGTTGGCCTGGCGCAGCCAGTGCTTGAAGCAGATGCGCGCCACCTCCTTCATCTTCTCGTAGGGTGGGTTGCCGCCGAAGTCCGAGCTGATGATGGCCGCGTCGCCCAGCATCTCGGTGACCAGCGAATTGGCGCCGCCGCCGAACGTGGGCGCGAGCACCGAACCCTTGTCGTTGATGACGTACACGTCGCTCTGGCCCTGGTGGGTGCGCAGCGTGTTGATCTCCTGCTCGAAGGCCGAGTAGTCTGCGGCGAACAGGTGCGGCGGCAGCTTCAGGCGCAACCAGCGCGGGTCGTCGCGGTCGAAGCCGCACTTGAAGTCGCAGGCCACGGGCGTGAGGCGCCCCTTCTTGTCGGGCCGCATGCGGATGGGGTTGAGCTCCAGCGTGGTCATGCCGAAGTTGTGGAACAGCTCCCACAGCTTGGGCAGGTGCTGCACCAGCGGCGAGATGATCTCCTTGGGCGCGCCGATCTCGGTCAGCGCATTGGCCACGACGAAGGATTTCAGGCCCGTGAGCGGATCGAACGGCACCTGCGCCACGTGCTGCTTGTCCAGCTCCTCGATGTCCATGCCGCCCATGTGCGTGAGCGTCATCGTGGGGGCACGGAAGTGGGTGGAATCGCTGATCGAGAAATACACCTCGTGCTCGGCCGGCACGCCGGCCTCGAAGGTCACGCCGTTGGCCTTGGCCTTGTTGTGACCCACCTGGTGCTCGGCGAAATACAGACGCTCCTTCTCGGCCAGCGCGGTCTGCAGATCCTTGGCCCTTCCGAGCAGGCCCGCCTTGCCCTTCTTGCCGATGCCGCCCTTGAAGACGGGCTTGATGAAGATCAGGCCGTGCTTGACAAGCATGGCCTTGATCTCTTCCTCGCTGGCCCCAGGGCCCAGCACTTCGGTGACAGGAAATCCTGCGAACTCAAGCAGGCGGGCGCCATGTAGCATGCCGGTGATTTGCATAGTGTTGTCTCCTTGAAGGGGTCGATCTGATCTATATCGATTGCGATCCATGATAGGAAACGCAAGCTTTCGACAACCTTTCATCTGGTTCTTGTGGATTTCCCCTGTGCAGGCGCTCGAAATGACGCCGCCCTGAGTTGCTTGGCGCCTTTCCCCCCTCAAGGGCGACGAAGGCCCTTGTCGGCCGTCAGCGGGGAAAGCGCACGCTGACCCGCAGGCCGTGCCCCTCGGGGGGATCACCCAACTCGATCTGCGCACCGTGCCGCTCGGCGATCTGGCGCACGATGGCCAGGCCCAGGCCGCAGCCGTCGGCCCCGGAGCCATGCAGGCGGTGGAAACGCTCGAACACAGCCTCGCGCTCGGTGGGCGCAATGCCTGGGCCATTGTCCAGCACCTCGATGCAGGCATGGCCCGCGTTGTCACGGCGCACCGTCACGGCCACCTCCCCGCCTGCGGGCGTATAGCGGATGGCGTTGTCCACGAGGTTGGCTACAAGCTCGCGCAGCAGCAGCGGCTGGCCTGGCGTCGTCGCCGGCGTTTCGCCGTCGAAGCCCAGCTCGATGCCGCGTGCCAGAGCCGGCGTCAGCAGGTCGAAGCAAACGGCGCGCGCCAAGTCCACCAGATCCACCGGCTCCACCAGATCCTGGGTGGCCGTGGCGGCCGGGTCGCTGCGTGCCAGCGCCAGCAACTGGTGCACCATGCGCGAGGTCGCGTCGGTGCTGTCATGAATCTCCTGCACGATGCCGCGCATGGCCCGCACATCTTGCTGCACCAGGGCCTGCGCGGCCTGCGCCTTGAGCACCGCCAGCGGCGTCTTGAGCTGGTGCGAAGCATCGGCGATGAACTGGCGGTGCGCCTCGTTCAGGCGCCGCTTGCGGTCGGTGTGCAGGTTGATGGCTTCGATGAGCGGCGCCACCTCGCGGGGCACGCCTTCGAGCCGGATTGGCGTGAGGTCGCCCTGCCCGCGCGCGCGGATTTCGTCGCGGATGCGCCTGAGCGGCAGCAGGCCGCGATGCACGCCCAGCGTGATGAGCAGCGCGGCCATCGCGACCAGCGTGAGTTGCAGCGAGCCCGCATCCAGCAGCACGCGCCGCGACAGGGCCTGGCGCGCACCCAGGGTCTCGCCCACCTGGACGAGTAACTGGCGGCACAGGGGCGTGTCGTAGAGCGGCCGCCGCAGGGCTACCATGCGCACCAGCTCGCCGCGGTAGCTGGCATCGAAGAAGACCGGCTGGCCATCGACAGTCCCGGATGCGGGCGGTGGCGCCGGAAGGTCGTCGTAGCCGTTCACGGCCGACGGCGGATCCAGGCAGCCGACCCGATAGAAGATGCGATCCTGGGCCTGTGATTCGAGCATCTCCAGCGCGGCATCGGGCATGTCGACGCCCAGGCGTCCGTCCCGCACCGACACCTGCTCGGCCATGGCCAGCGCGGAGCCCAGCAGTGTCCGGTCGTATGCCTCGTTGGCCAGTGCCAGCGTGCGCACGTAGTGGATGCGAAAGCCGATGGCCCACAGCGTGATGAGCGGCACCAGCAGCCATCGCAGCAGGACGCTACGCAGGCGCATCGTCTACCGCCTCCAGGCGATAGCCCAGTCCGCGCAGCGTGCGGATGGAGGCGCCGCTGCCTTCGAGCCTGCGGCGCAGCCGGTGCACGTACAGCTCCAGTGCCTCGGGGCTGACGGCGTCGTCGAGCGAGCACAATTGGCCGCTGATCTCGCGCTTGCTCACCGGCTGGCCGCTGCGGGTGATCAGTATCTCCAGCACGCCATGCTCGCGCCGCGGCAGCTCCAATGCCTTGCCCGCGATGCAAAACTGCATGGCCACGCTGTCGTAGCTCAACGCTCCCACCTGGAAGACTGCATGCGTGCGGCCCCGGTGGCGGCGCGCCAGGGCGCGCAGGCGCGCCACCAGCTCGTGCAGGTCGAAGGGCTTGGGCAGGTAGTCGTCCGCGCCGGCATTCAGGCCGCGCACGCGGTCGGGCACCTCGCCCGAGGCGGTGAGGATCAGCACCGGCACGTCGTCGCCCCGCGCCCGGACGCGCCGCAGCACCTCGATGCCGCCCAGGCTGGGTAGGCCAAGGTCGAGGATCACCACGTCATAGCGCTCCACCTGCAGCAGGGCGTCGGCGTGCAGGCCATCGGCCACGCAGTCGAGCACCATGCCGGCGGTGCGCAACTCGGCCGCCAGGGTGCACGCCAGCTTGGGGTTGTCTTCGATCAACAGGGTGCGCATCGGGAGAGTGGGGCCGGGCGGCATCGGCCTGCGGAATAATGGGCCAGAGACAGGGGGAACGATGTCATTGCGAGTGTGGTTGAGCGCCTGCCTTCTGCTGTTGACGTTATCCGTGGCCCAGGCAGCGGAGCAAGAGGGTTATCCCGCGGAGTATGCGTCCACGGTAGCGGCGGCGCGGCGCGAAGGGCAGGTCGTGATCTATGCGTCCACCGACGAGGGGGCCGCGCGGCCGCTGATCGACGATTTTCGGGCGCTCTATCCGGGCATCGCGGTGCACTACCACGAAATCGACAGCATGGGCATCTACCAGCGGTTCCTGCGGGAAAGCCGCGAGGGCATGCACGGGGCGGATGTGCTGTGGAGCTCGGCGATGGATCTTCAGATGAAGCTGGTCAACGACGGCCATGCGCTGGTCTATGCCTCGCCCCAGCGTCACGCCCTGCCTGGCTGGGCCGTGTGGCGCAACGAGGCCTATGGCACCACGCTGGAGCCGGTGGGCTTCGCCTACAACAAGAAACTGCTGGCCGAGAGCGAAGTGCCGCGCACGCATGCCGACTTCATCCGCCTACTGCGTGCGCAGCCGCAGCGCCTGCACGGCCGGGTCGCCACCTATGACCTGGAGCGCTCGGGCCTGGGTTTCCTGGTCGCCACGCAGGATGCCCGGGCGTCGGGCATGTTGTGGGAAGTGGGGCGCGAGATGGGGCGGCTGAAGGCCCGGCAGATGACCAGCACGGCCGCCATGCTGGACAGCATCGCCGCGGGCGAGAGCCTGCTGGCCTACAACGTGCTCGGCTCCTACGCCAGCGAGAAGATGCGCGCCAATCCCCTGATCGGCGTCGTCTATCCGTCCGACTACACGCTGGTGGGTTCGCGCATCGCCTTCATCCACCGGCG
Source organism: Pseudomonadota bacterium (assembly GCA_018240985.1). Classification (GTDB taxonomy): domain Bacteria; phylum Pseudomonadota; class Gammaproteobacteria; order Burkholderiales; family Burkholderiaceae_C; genus Alicycliphilus. Next base: position 10,777 of record JAFEER010000278.1, on the reverse strand, counting down.
GGCGGCGCATCCGAACGCCGCCAGGCTCTGGCTGGACTACCTGCTGTCGCGGCGTGGACAGAGCCTGCTTGCCAGCCAGTCGGGGCTGATTGCGCTGCGCAGCGGCATCCAGGGCGAGCATACCGCCGCCGCGCTGCAGCGGGAGGCCGCTGGGAACCTGCGGCCGATCGGCATCGGCCCCAGCCTGATCGTCTATCTCGACCGCCAGAAGCGGGAGAATTTCCTGCGCCGCTGGCAGCAGGCGCTGCCGCCGCCCAGCGGAGAACCCCAGAAGAGGTGAATGCAGGCGGAGAAGGCAGGGAGAATGCGCCCCATGCTTGCCGTGCTGCTCGTCACCTTTCCCTTCTTCGCCCTCGTGCTGTGCGGCTACCTGGCCACGCGCGGCGGGGCGCTGCCGGTGTCGGCCATAGGCGGGCTCAACAGCTTCGTGCTGTACTTTGCGCTGCCCTGCATGCTGTACCGCTTTGGCGCCCAGACGCCGATCGCCCAGCTGCTGGATCCGGCCGTGGCCGGCGTCTATCTGCTGTGCGCGCTGCTCCTGGTGGGCGCCACCGTGGCGTTGACCAGGCACTCCATGGGCTGGAACGATGCCGCCTTTGGCGCCCTGGTGGCGGTCTTTCCCAACACCGGCTTCATGGGCGTGCCGCTGCTCGTTGCGCTGCTGGGCGAGGCGAGTGCCGGCCCGGTCATCCTCACCATGGCGCTGGACATGATCGTCACCACTTCGCTGTGCATCGCCCTGTCGCGCCTGGATGGCGCGGGCGCGCACGGCGTGGCCGTGGCGCTGCGCAATGCGGCGCGCGGCATGGCGGTCAATCCCATGCCCTGGTCCATCGTCCTGGGCGGCGTGGCCTCGGCCCTCCAGTGGCGGCTGCCCGAGCCCGTGGACAAGACCATGGCCATGCTGGGCGCCGCGGCCTCGCCCGTGGCGCTGTTCACCATTGGCGCGGTGCTGGCGCGCTCGCAGATGAACCAGCATGAATATGTGCCGCCCGGCCAGTACGTGCCACTGGCCCTCGCCAAGCTCCTCGTGCATCCGCTGCTGGTATGGGCCGTGGCGCGCGCGGCCATGGGCCTGGGGGCGAATATTTCCAGCTTCACGCTCAGCGTGCTGGTGCTGCTGGCGGCCCTGCCCAGCGCCAGCAACGTGTCCCTGCTGACCGAGCGCTTCGGCGCGCATGGCGGGCGCGTGGCGCGCATCATCCTGGTGTCCACGGTGCTGGCCTTTTTCACGTTTTCTGCGGCCGTGGCGCTGCTCACCTGATCTTCATGCCTGATCCTGTTGTTACCGCAGTGGCGCCCGCGCGCCGCACCGTCGTCTGGCTGCTGGCCGCCTGCCTGGTCTGGGCCGGCATGTCCTGGCTCGCCAACGGCAATCTGGATGGCTACAACGACATGCTGGAGAACTATGCCTGGTCACAGCCGCTGCGCTGGGGCACGCACAAGCACCCGCCGTTCTTTGCCTGGGTGGTGGGGCTATGGTTCGAGCTGCTGCCGCAGAACGACCTGGCCTACCGGCTGCTGTCCTACGCCAACGTGCTGGTGGGGCTGCTTGGCGTGTGGGCGCTGGGGCGGCGCCTCAAGCTCGGGGCGCTCGCGCCCTGGGGCGCGTTGCTGCTGCTGTGGAGCCTGCCCTACACCAATCTGGCGGGCAAGTTCAACGCCAACGGCCAGCTGCTGTCGCTTTGGCCCTGGGCCGCGGCACTGCTGCTGGCCAGCTGGCAGGAGCGCGGGCTGCTCGGCGTTTGGTATAGCTGCTGGCTGGGCGTGGTGGCCGCGGCCTGCATGCTCAGCAAGTACTACAGCGGTGTGTTCCTGGCAGGCTTTCTGCTGCCCACGCTGCTGCACGCCGACGGCCGGCGCTGGCTGGCCACGCCGCGGCCCTATCTGGCGCTGATCGCGTTTGCCCTGGCGCTGTGGCCGCATTTGGCCTGGGTGGCATCGCACGACTGGGCGCCGCTGGGCTATGCCATGGATCAGGGCGGCGGCGCGACCTCGTGGCGCTACATCGCGCGCTTTGCGCTGGCGCCGCTGTTCTACTGGCTGCCGGCGTGGCTGGCGCTGTGCCTGGTCTGGGCGCGCGTGCAGGCGCAGCACAGCGGTGCGCCCTGGGGCCGCACGGCGCTGCGGCTGTTGTTGCGCAGCTGGCTGCCCGCAGGCATGAGTGACGTGCTGTTCTGGCTCGCCTTCATGCCCTGGGCCATGACGCTGGGCTTTGGCATGGCCGGCGTGGTGGAGCTGTCCACGCCCTGGGCCATTCCCATCGGCTATGCGTTTGCGCTGCTGTGGCTGCGCAACCTGCAGCGGCTGGCCCCGGCCGCGGCCGAGGCCACGCTGGCACGCCTGGGCCGTGCCTGGTGGCCGGTGCTGGCGCTGGTGCTCGCCGTGGGTGTGGCCCTGGCCGTGGCCAACGCGCTGCGCGGCGACAAGGGCTACTACCGGCCCACGCAGGATGCGGCGCGCGCCATCCTGCACGGCTGGCAGCAGCGCCACAACGGCCAGCGGCTGGCCTGGGTGGGGGGAGACTGGGCCGAGAACGCCATGCTGGCCTTCTACGCCCAGCCGCGCCTGCTCACCATCCCCGGCGTGCCCGGCACCGAGATCGCGCGTTTGTCAACCATGCCGCAGGACTGGCGCGCGCAGGGCAATGGCCTGCTGCTGTGCCCGCTGGGGCCGGTGGCCGCGCCCCAGGCCGAGATCCAGGCCGAGACCCAGGCCGAGCCCCAGGTCGGGAGTGACTGCCAGCGCCAGGCGCAGGACTGGCTGGCCGCGCAGGGCCTGCCGGCGCAGCCCCATGTGCTGCAGGTCGAGCGCAGCGGCTGGCGCTTTCCGCGGCCGCAGGCCTGGGCCTATGCGGTGTATGACGTGGATGCGGGGGCGAGCCGCTGAAATCGCGCCCGAGACTGGGCCAATCCTTGGGACAATCGCCGTCATGACCGAATCGCCCGCCCTCTACCGCGTCACGCCCCCCGCGGACTACCACGCCGACTACGCGCCGGCCGCGCCGCCGGCCGCGCTGCCGCGCGCGCCGCTGCGCCTGTCCTGCGTGGTGCCGGCGCACAACGAGGAGAGCAACCTCGAAGCCTTCGTGCGCGCCCTGGTGCAGGCGGTGGCGCAGCTCACGCCCGACTTCGAGATCATCGTCGTCAACGACGGCAGCCGCGACGCCACGCACGACGTCGCGTTGCGCCTGGCCGCTGAGCTGCCGCTGCGCTACCTGGCCCTGTCGCGCAACTTCGGCAAAGAGGCGGCGCTGTCGGCCGGCATTGCGCATGCGCGCGGCAATGCCGTGCTGCTGATCGACGCCGACTTCCAGCACCCCTTCGAGCTGCTGCCCCAGATGCACGAGCTGTGGCTGGCCGGCTACGACATGGTCTACGGCGTGATCGTCGATCGCGGCGCCGAGAGCGGCACCAAGCGTGTCGGCACCGGCCTGTTCTACCGCTTGATCAATGCCGGCAAGCGCGTGCGCGTGCCGCCCAACGCCGGCGACTTCCGCTGGATGGACAAGCGCGTGGCCGACGCCCTGAATGCCTTGCCCGAGCGCAACCGCTTCATGAAGGGCCTGTACGCCTGGGTCGGCTTCAAGTCCGCGGCCCTGCCCTTCGTGCCGCATGACCGCGCCGGTGGCCAGACCAGCTTCAGCCTGCGTGGCCTGGGCTCGCTGGCGCTGCTGGGGCTGACATCGTTCACCACGCTGCCGCTGCGTATCTGGAGCGTGGTCGGCGCCCTGGTGGCCGCGCTGGCGCTGGTCTACGGCGGTTGGATTGCCGTGGACGCGCTGCTGTTCGGTGTGGACGTGGCCGGTTGGCCCACGCTGGCGGCGGGCATCATGCTGTTCTCGGGCGTGCAGCTCATGTCCATAGGCATCCTGGGCGAATACATCGGCCGCATCTACGACGAGGTCAAGCAGCGCCCCGGCTACCTGGTTGCGCGCGACCAGGACAACAGCCCCTGGCGCGACTCATGAGTGCAGCCATCCTGGCCCGGCGCCTGGCGCAACTGCCCCAGCCGCTGCAATTCGTGCTCGTCGGCGGTTGCGCCGCGGCCACGCACCTGGCCGTGGTGGCGCTGCTGGTGCAGCTGGCGTACATGGCGCCGCTGGTGGCCAACGTGCTGGCCTTCCTGGTGGCCTTCGTCGTCAGCTACAACGGCCATGCGCTGCTGACCTTTGCCGACGCCGGCGCGCGCGGCTGGGCCGTGGTGGCGCGCTACTTCGCCGTCGCCAGCCTGTCCTTCGTGGCCAATGAGCTGCTCTACGCGCTGGCGCTGGACTGGCTGCACTGGAACTACCTGTGGAGCCTGGCCGGCGTGCTGGTGCTGGTGGCGGTAGCCACCTTTGTGCTCAGTAAGTTCTGGGCCTTCAGGGCGCGTGCATGAGGGCGGGCATGCGCAGCATCATCCTGTGCGCCGACGATTACGCGCTGCACCCGCTGGTCGATGCGGCCGTGCTGCGCCTGGCCGAGGCCGGGCGCCTGTCCGCGACCAGCTGCATGACGACCGCGCCGCGCTGGCGCGCCGCAGCGCCGCAGCTCGTGCCGCTGCGCGGGCGCATCCAGCTGGGCCTGCACTTTAACCTGACCGAGGGCCATGGCGGCGCCTTTGCCGCGCACCGCCTGAGCCAGGTGCTGGCCGCGGCCTACCTGCGCCGCATCTCGCCCGCGCAGCTGCAGGACGCCTGGCGCGCCCAGCTCGACGCCTTTGAAGACGCCCTGGGCAGCAGGCCAGACTACATCGACGGCCACCAGCATGTGCACCAGCTGCCGGGAATGCGCGCGGCCCTGCTGGCCGAGCTGCGGCGCCGCTATGGCGACACGAACCTGCCCTGGGTGCGCTCCACCGTGCCCGCCGGCAACTTGTGGCGCGACCCCAAGGCCGCAGTCATCGCCCTGCTGGGCGGCTGGTCGGCCACGCGCCTGCTGCGCCGCGCCGGCGTGGCCATGAACCGGGGCTTTGGCGGCGTCTACGGCTTTGATGCCCCGGACGCCTCCGCCTATGGCGCGCACATGCAGGCCTGGCTGAGGCAGGTGCAGGACGGCAGCCTGCTGATGTGCCACCCCGCGGCCGGCGTCGTGCCGGGCGACGCAATTGGCGCGCAGCGGCCGGTGGAGTTTGCCTACCTGATGTCCGAGGCCTTTGCGCTAGCGCTGCGGCAGCAGGCTTGCCATGTTCAGAATGCAGCTGCGTAACCGCCTCATGGCCTAACGGCCTGACGTAGCCACGAGTGCCTCGCACGATTCTGTAGGCCGACTTGCACGGCGCCTTCGGGCTGAACCCACTGCCGTTGCTGAACTTGACCTGTATTCCGAGATTGGATCGAGTCATGCCCCTTTTGCCATTTCGGCACTGGTGGATGATCCGCGACTGCACCTCGAAATTGCCCGGTCAGCGCTGTAACGTGATGGGCTTGTCCTCACTAATGTGCAGCATTTCGGGCCCGCACAACGAGCCAAGAGCAAAACATTTGGTGGGGAGTTATCCAGTGGCTGGAACAACAGTCGTCCGGGGAGGTGATGATGCATCTGGCGTCATACCCAGCTCAACAACAATGAAATACAACTGCGCAATTCGTTGCTTAGTAAGCCGCGGACACTTGCCATATACCGAAGAGCAGAAAGTGTTACCCAGGAACCCATGGGTGCCAAAGCTGTAGCTGTCTTCGGAGGAATTTCGATGATTTGATAGAGTGCGACGGAATCTTTAAAACGGCCGCCTTCATCCGACTGACGTACTGACAGGTGCACGATAGCCGATGGATGGTGGATCGCTTCATGCAAGGCATCAGAATTTTCATGCCCCAGTCCGGTCAAAAATGAAGGCCCGAACTGGGCATATTCGTGAAACCCAGGTTCAATGCGGGCCGGAATGAAAAATTGGAGAACTCCATTAAATTCAGAGCAAGCGAGAATGGCCTGGCCTTCGCTTCGGTTTGTAAGCAGAGGCTGGCACCAATCTTGTACTTCGCGATCAGCACTGTGTACGCGGAAAGCTCTCACCACTGGATCAATGTCAGGGCGCAAGCATTCAATGGCCCAGTCGGCGCAGCGCCACCCTCTCAGGGATTGCAAAGCGATGCGGTTGATGCGTAATGTGGTAGTGCGACGCGTCGTTTCAAGTAAATCAATGGCGCTTGAGCAACCTGAGGAGGTTAAAGGAACAGAATGCGATAACGCCAACCTAAAACCAAAATTATCAGGAGTATGCCATCTGGCAAAAGGTAACTCCTCCCCAGGAGAGCACAATAGCGACCAGTCGGTGCAGCACAAGACCGACCGCGCATCTGTATTAAAAGTGAAATCATGGGTTAGCGCTTCACGAACCGTGCACGCATCAAACCATCGCCATGTGTTTTGGCAAGGTGCCTGAAATTCTGGGGCGACTTCGACAGCGGAATTGAGGTTGTATTTGCCCAAGAATCGATCACCTTGCTCGGACTGCTCTACGCTCGTGATCGTACGTAGTGGGGTCTGCGGATCAGTAAAAAGTTCGATCATCAGCGTTGGCTGTCCACCATGTACCTGCAAATAATTGCTACGGGTGGCCTGAACCGATGGGCCGACTTGAGTACCCATGACATTACCCGGTTCGGTTTTGGCCTGTAGCAACCATTGCCAGCCCGTAGACGCGCGTCGAACGACAAACCCGAGGATGCCTACCTCCGGCTGATCGATCATCGGTAAAGTCAACCCTTTCAAATGAAGGGGGCCATTCTCACATTCGATGCCAATAATCGAAAAAAATCTACCGGTCTGATGTTTGAAAACTCCGTCAACGAAATCCCATTTGTCGCATGCTTGTAACGGGATTTGTTCCACGGCAAGCTCGCTGCATGTGCGGCATTCTGAAAGCCATTGTTCAATACTGGTAGATATGGCGAACTCAGGCATCAACTCCATCCTTGCTGGGATAAGGCGGATTGGACATATTTAGCAACATCAACTTGTTGTGGGGGTGTAATTGGCGTTTCGCCTGTGCGCTGCTGTAAAGCCCATTGCCAACGCCAGCCACGCGGCAGGCCAGCTTCTGCGCATAGCCAAGAATAGGCATCCAAACCGGTCTGAAGATAAAATTTGCCAGCCTGTTCGGTTATCAGGAGTTTGGCAATTTGCTCGATCCTGGGTGCTGTTACCGGGGCAATATTAAAATCCATACCGCGGCCTATAGCTTGAGGCTGATTGGCCAATTCGCGTAGTTGACTATGCAGGGCGTCGAGGCTTGTCGGCGACCCCATCATATTAAGCGCTACCTTCTGGGCGGTGGCCGGAGTGTCGTATTTGCGCGCAGGCGCCTCTTTGGACCATTGATTCTCAAATTTCAAGCAAGTCACATCATTGCCGGGGGTGACTTGTGCGCCAGATCGGTAAGCGCGCAAAAACCAGTCTTGAATGGGAGAGCGGAAAATTAAGGAGGAGCTGTGCCATGGGCCAATCCGCTGCGCCAATTCGCGCGTAGTGACCCAGGCGCTTGCGGGTTCGACGCAATGGATGCCGGATGTGAAAACTCGAGGAAAATCTTGCGCTATCGGTGAAATCGTCTCCAAGGCCAGAGGTTCCTGTAAATTCTCTGGAGTCTTCCAGATCCAGGCGGAGCGTCCAAAGAAAAAATTCGCGCCACTTATCTTCAATTGATCCAAGGCAGCTGCCAAGTGTGACGGCAACCATAAATCGTCGTGATTCAGGAAGGCGATTTTGTCTGATGCTGCAGAGGCGATTCCTGCCGAATTGAGCTGGGCTTGTTCACCGCATCGCCATGGAAGATTCACATAGCGTATACGTGAATCTGCTAAAAATGGCGCTAATGTCGCTGACGTTTCTTCGCCACAACAATCACCAATGATCAAGAGCCGCCAATCAGCCTGCGTCTGGTGCAATACCGATTGCACAGCACAAGCCAAGGTATCGGGTCGGCCGTAAGTAGAAAGAATAACGGTGACAGCTGCCATGTTGAAATATCCTTGCAATGCAGGATTGTCCGGCCTTTCGTCAGCCGTACCAATCTGAATGAGAGCAGTACGTCAACCAAAGAAAATGTCGGGCAGGAATGAGATTGCCGCTGAATCGTGGATTCCATAGCCCGCGTTGTCATGCAGCCTCTTTGTGCTGTGCCGCGACACAGCATTGCTTGTAGTGCATTGGGCTGAAATAGCCCAGGGCGAGTGTAGTCGCGTGCGATTGCGGGGATGTCCGACGTTTTTGCGCAAGACCTGCGGCTTCAGAGGTGCAGGTTGCTTCCAAAGCAATAGCTTTTAGCGCTTGTCAACAGGGCGTTTGAATTGAAAAACGCCCCAAACGGGGCGTTTGCCAAAGCGCGCTGTGCGCAAAGCTCAATATTCCCAGAACATGCGCTGCAGCTCCTGCGTGCTCGCGCCCTTGGTCAGTGCCAGCATGGTCAGGATGCGTGCCTTCTCCGGGCGCATGTCATGTGCCACCACCCAGTCGTATTTGTCGTCGGGCTGCTCGGCGTTGCGCAGCACGAAGCCGTAGGGCACGCGCGAGGAGCGCACGATGACCACGCCCTTGGCGCGCGCGTCCTGCAGGGGCTTGACCATGCGGTCGGGCACCGAGCCATTGCCCGTGCCGGCGTGGATGATGGCCTTGGCGCCGGCGCCCACCAGGGCGTTCACGGCCGTGGGCTGCACGTTGCCGTAGGCGTAGACGATCTCCACCGAGGGCAGGCTGGCGATGTCGTCGATGTTGAATTCGGACTGGTTGGTGTGGCGCTTGACCGGGGCGCGGAACCAGTAGTTGCGCCCCTCCACCACCATGCCCAGCGAGCCCCACTGGCTCTGGAAGGCATTGGTCTCGATGTTGATGTCCTTGTTGGTGTCGCGCGCGCTCTGCAGCTGGTCGGCCATGGTGATCAGCACGCCCTTGCCGCGCGCATCCTTGGACGCGGCCACGCTCACGGCGTTCACCAGGTTCAGCGCGCCGTCGGCCGACAGGGCGGTGCCCGGGCGCATGGAGCCGACCACGGCGATGGGCTTGTCGGTGTGCACCGTCAGGCTCAAAAAGTACGCCGTCTCGGCCAGCGTGTCGGTGCCATGGGTGATGACGATGCCGTCCACGTCGCTCTGCTTGGCCAGTTGCGACACGCGCTTGGCCAGGGTCAGCAGGTTGTCGTTGGTGAAGCTCTCCGATGCGATCTGGAACACCTGCTCGCCCGACACCTGGGCCACGTTGGCCAGCTCCGGCAGGCCGGCCAGCAGCTTGTCCACCGGCACCTTGGCGGCGGTGTAGGTGGCGCTGTTCATGGCCGATGCGCCGGCGCCGGCAATGGTGCCGCCCGTGGCCAGCACCACAACGCGCGGCTTGGCGGCGACGGCCTGGGCCTGCGCGGCCGTGGCGTCGCGGCTGTCCTGCGCGTGGGCGATGCCGGGGGCGCCGGCAAAACCGGCAAGGGCGATGGCTGCGGCCACCAGGGATGTGCGAAACGCTTGGAAGGTCATGTGTGGGTTCCAAAATAAAAAACGGTCTCGTGGACCGGCGCTCGCAATGTGCCTCATGGCGGCGCCTTTGCCATGCGAGAAAACCCGCGGGCAGGGCTGCAACGCCATCGAGCAGGCCGCCAGCACCGCCCTGGTGCGCGCCCCCACCCAGGATCGCGGCGTGCGCAAGGCGGCCTATGGCACCGAGGCCGGGCACCGAGGCCGGCCAGTTCGCCCAGGCCGGCATCCCCGACGTGCTGTGCGGGCCGGGCTCGATAGAGCAGGCGCACAAGCCGGATGAATATGTGGCGCTGGAGCAGCTGGAGCCGTGCGACCGGTTCCTGCTGCGCGCGGCCGAGTCCTTGTGCCAGTGACGCTCGTGCCTTGATGCCGGCAAGATGCCGGCGCTCCAGCCCCCATCCCAATCCTCCCCCAAAGGGGGAAGGCTTTATTCCTCGCGTCCGCCGCCAATGCCCAGCAGCATCAGCAGTGCCTGAAACACATTGAACAGGCTCAGGTACACGCCCAGCGTGGCGGTGATGTAGTTGGTCTCCAGGCCGTCGCGCACCCGTTTCAGGTCGTGCAGGATGAAGGCCGTGAAGATGCCGACCGTCAGCACCGCGATGGTGATCATCAGCGCACCGGACTGCAGGAACACATTGGCAATGCCCGCCACCAGAATCATCAGGGCGCCGACGAACAGCCACTTGCCCATGGCCGAGAGGTCGCGCTGGATGACCGTGGACAGGCTGGCCATGCCCAGAAAGACCAGGCCGGTGCCGGCAAACGCCGTCATGATCAGCCCGGCGCCGTTGGCCAGACCCAGCACGTTGCCGACCAGGCGCGAGAGCATCAGCCCCATGAAGAAGGTGAAGGCCAGCAGCACCGCCACACCAGCCGCCGAGTGCTTGGTCTTCTCGATGGCAAACATGAAGCCGAAGGCGCCGCCCAGGAACAGCACTAGGCCGATGCCCGGCGACAGCGCGGAGGTGAAGCCGGTGGCAACGCCGACCCAGGCACCCAGCACGGTCGGCAGCATGGACAGCGCCAGCAGCCAGTAGGTGTTGCGCAGCACCTGGTTGCGCTGGGCAGTCGAGACGCTGCCGGTTGACGCGCCGTAGATGGAAATGTGTTCGCTCATGGTGTCACCTGTCGTGAAGTGGATGGGTCAGGCTCGGGCATGGCCCCGTGTTACCTGGCTGCGGCGCGCGCAGCTTCCGCCTTGGCCTTGGCCTCGTCGGCCTTGCGCTGCAGCTCGTGTGCTTCCTTTTCTGCAGCGGCGGCCTCGGCCTCCTTGGCCTTGGCGGCATCCTTGTCCGATGACAGGCCGCCCGCCAGCGCATTGCCGGCCAT
>JAFEER010000277.1 GCA_018240985.1 Pseudomonadota bacterium | reverse complement strand
GCATGAAGGCGCGCGGCGTGCTCATCAAGAACGTTTCTACAATGCATCCATTGCTGGCGAACTGCCTGCGTCTGACGGTCGGCAGCCATGCCGAGAACGACCAGATGCTGGCCGCGCTGCAGGCATCCCTATGACATCCTCCGCACTCGTTCCCTCCACCCCCGAAGCCTGCGGCGAGCGCATCGCTGAGGTCAGCCGCAACACCGCCGAGACGCGCATCAGCGTGCGCGTCAACCTGGACGGCACCGGCGTCGCCCACCTGCACACCGGCATCGGCTTCTTCGACCACATGCTCGACCAGATCGCGCGCCATGGCCTGATCGACATGGACGTGGACTGCGACGGCGACCTGCACATCGACGGCCACCACACCGTGGAAGACGTGGGCATCACGCTGGGCCAGGCCTTTGCGCGCGCCGTGGGCGACAAGAAGGGCATACGCCGCTACGGCCATGCCTATGTGCCGCTCGACGAGGCGCTGTCGCGCGTGGTGGTGGACTTCTCCGGCCGGCCCGGGCTGCACCTGCACATACCGTTCACGGCGGCCAGCATCGGCGGCTTCGACACCCAGCTGACCTACGAGTTCTTCCAGGGCTTCGTGAACCACGCCGGCGTGACGGTGCACATCGACAACCTCAAGGGCATCAACGCCCACCACCAGTGCGAGACGGTGTTCAAGGCCTTTGCGCGCGCGCTGCGCGCGGCGCTGGAGCGCGACCCGCGCGCCGCAGGCGTGATCCCATCCACCAAGGGTTCCCTGTAATTTCAAGCCAAACAGGCCTGTAACGCTTATCTGACAAGCGCCAACAGCTATGAATAATGATGTGAAAACGGTCGTCGTCGTGGACTACGGCATGGGCAATCTGCGTTCCGTCTCGCAGGCCGTGCAGCATGCCGCGCAGGGCAGCGGCTGGCGCGTGCTCGTCAGCGACAGCCCCGACGCGGTGCGCGCCGCCGATCGCGTGGTGCTGCCGGGCCAGGGCGCCATGCCCGACTGCATGCGCGAGCTGCGCCAGGCGCACGGCGGCGGCCTGCTCGAAGCCGTGCTGGAGGCTGCTGCCACCAAGCCGCTGTTTGGCGTCTGCGTGGGCATGCAGATGCTGCTCGAGCACAGTGCCGAGGGTAATGTGGCGGGGCTGGGGCTGATCCCCGGCGAGGTGCTCAAGTTCGACCTGGCCGGCCGCACCCAGGCCGACGGCAGCCGCTACAAGGTGCCGCAGATGGGCTGGAACCGCGTGCGCCAGATGCGCCACGGTGGCGCGGCCCATGCCCTGTGGGCCGGCGTGCCCGACGACAGTTACTATTACTTCGTGCACAGTTTCTATGCGCGTCCGGCGAGCCCCGAGCATTGCGCCGGCGAGGCCGACTACGGCGTGCCGTTTGCCGCGGCCGTCGCGCGCGATAATATTTTCGCCACCCAGTTCCACCCGGAAAAGAGTGCCGAACAGGGCCTGGCCCTGTACCGCAACTTCCTGAACTGGAAACCTTGATAGTCGCGCGTTGTGCGCCGAGGGTAGAGCGTCAAGCGACACCCCCCTATGTGCAACGCCTAACGTTCAACGCTCAACCTCTCCCAGACCATGCTGCTCATCCCCGCCATCGACCTCAAGGACGGACACTGTGTACGCCTCAAGCAAGGTGACATGGATCAATCAACCACCTTTGGTGAAGACCCCGCTGCCATGGCGCGCAAATGGGTCGATGCCGGCGCGCGCCGCCTGCATCTCGTAGACCTGAACGGTGCCTTTGCCGGCCAGCCCAAGAACAAGGCGGCCATCAAATCCATCCTGGCCGAGGTGGGCGCGGACATCCCGGTGCAGCTGGGCGGCGGCATCCGCGACCTGGACACCGTGGAGCGCTACATCGACGCGGGCCTGTCCTACGTCATCATCGGCACGGCCGCGGTGAAGAACCCGGGCTTTCTGAAGGACGCCTGCAGCGCCTTCGGCGGCCACATCATCGTCGGCCTGGACGCCAAGGACGGCAAGGTGGCCACCGACGGCTGGAGCAAGCTCACCGGCCACGAGGTGGTGGATATTGCGCGCAAGTTTCAGGACTGGGGCGTGGAATCCATCATCTACACCGACATCGGCCGCGACGGCATGCTCTCGGGCATCAACGTCGAGGCTACCGTCAGGCTGGCGCAGGCCCTCTCCATCCCAGTGATCGCCTCGGGCGGGCTGGCCGGCATGGCCGACATCGAGCAGCTCTGCGAGGTCGAGCACGAAGGCGTGGAGGGCGTGATCTGCGGCCGCGCCATTTACTCGGGCGACCTGGACTTCGCTGCCGCCCAGGCGCGCGCCGACGAACTCGCCGGCGCCTGAACGTTTCAGCAGCTGGGCAGCGCGCTGCCCTTGTTGATGGCGTCCACGCTCAAGAGCAGCTTGTCCCAATAGGTCGGCAATTTGGCCCAAGGGTCGCCGATGTTGTTGGCGTAGTCGTACTGCAGGTCGGTGGCGTACACCCAACCGGTGTGGCTGCGTTCCGTGGCAGCGGTGCTCAGGCTGGACTGCATGCTGCGGCAGTCCAGGGCGTCATGCACCAGCATGGCCTGCTTCTGTCTGGGCTGGTCATAGACCCAGCCATAGCTTGGCTGCGGGTTGAAGCGGGCGTAGGCGCTGGCCTGGCCTTCAAAGGTGACCAGGGTGTCGGCCACCTGGGCATAGTCGGCCACGGGCAGGGTGCCGGGGTTGCCCACCACCTGCAGCTTGCTGTCCAGTCCCTTGATGTAGTCGTAGAGGTCACGATAGAAGCCCAGCTGTGCGCTTTTGTTCGACATCTCGTCGATGAAGAAGCCGCCGATGTTCTCCCGACCATAGAAGGCCAGATAGCGGTCGATATGCGCACGGACGGTGGCTTGTGAAACTCCGCCATTTCCGTAACGGGTAGAAACATACCCAATAATCTTGCCCCCTGCTTGAACGAAGGAGCCGATGGCCTTGCTGTACTGCGCATCCGCCTTGGTGCCAGGGCCATTGCTCGGATTCAGGATGGCGGTGACCGCCACCGACGGCACCGTCCTGGCGGTGGTTGTCAGGCTATCCCATCCGGATCCAGGCAGCGGGTAGAAGTATGCCGGTACCAGAACCTGCAGCATTTGCGCACTTTGCACCGACAGTGCCGCTGGCACAGGGGCTGGCGCCGTCGTGGTGGCTTGCGTGTTCGGTTGCGCGTTGGCTTGCAGGGGTGTGCTTGGCGATGCGCTGGGCTTCGGGGCCGATGGCTGCTGAGGCGCGGAACGCTGCACGCGACGGGCCTTTGCGGCAACGTCGTCAACCATCCCGTCGCTGCCTCCGCCGCAGGCGGCAAGCAGGCAACTCATGGCGAGTGCGAGTATGGGTAGACGCGACTGATAACGGTTGATAGGCATGTAGCATTCAGTAGCAAGTTGACGATGCCGTTATTCTCCTTATTTCGGTAGAAACAAAATGTGTAAATTGAATTTATATGTTTAAAACTACAACTGGCTTGGGTGATGCGATGGCGATGGCGATGGCGATAGCTGGATAGGGATCGGCTTGGCAATGGTGCTTGGATGCGTTCGCAGGCATCGCTGGCGCCGCACCATGCAGCGTTGCTCCATGCGCGCAGGCCAATAAGAGCATTGGCGCAAAAATGGTGCGCGGGGGGGCGGCCTCTCAGCAGCTGGGCAGGGCGCGCCCCTTGTTGATCGCGTCCACCGTGGCCAGCAACTGTGGCCAATAGCGCGGCAGCGCGGCCCAGGGGTTGCCGGTGTTGCTGGCGTAGTCGTAGTGTAGATCCGTTGCATAGACCAGGCCGGTGTTGCGCTGCGGTGTGTTGGCCGAGCGCAGGGTGTCCTGCATGGCGGCGCAGCTGGTCGCGTCATGCACCAGCGCCACCTGAGCACTGTTGACCAGCCGGTAGACCCAGGTGTTGGCGGGCTGTGGGCTGGCGCTACGGTAGGCAGCGGCCTGGCCTTCGAATGTCACCAGGGCGTCGGCCACGTTGGCGTAATCGGAAACGGAATAGGTGCCGGGGTTGCCCACCACGCGCAGCCGGGAGTCCAGTCCCTTGATGTACTGGAAGATCTGGCGGTAGAAGTCCAGCTGCTTGCCGGTGGCATCCATTTCGTCGAGAAAAAAGCCGTCGATCTGCGCTCCATACACCTGGCGGTAGTTGTCGATGTTGCGCTGGATGTCGGCCACCGACCGAGTACCCCTGCCATAACGGGTGTAGACGTAGCCCAGTACCTTGCCGCCGTTTTGCCTGAAGGCGGTAATGGCAGCGGTGACCAGGGGATCTTCCTTGGTGAAAATCCCGTTGCCCGGGTTCAGGATGGCCGTGATGGACACCGCCGGAAAACCCTGCGCGCCGCTGGCCAGAACGTCCCAGTCCGAACCTGGGCCCGGACTGAAATAGGCCGGCACCAGCAACTCCAGCGGCCGCGGCTGCGGTCGGATATACAGCGTGCGCGTGGCGCCGCCGGACATATCCTGCGTTGCGGCTGGCCGGGCCTGCAGCTGCAGTTCACCCACTTGCGTGGCGCTCAGGGTGGACAGGGCCAGTCCGCCGTGGGTCAGCGGCTGCACAGGGGCAAAGCTGGCATTGGCCCCGCTCAAGCTGATGGCCGTGTTGTCGGGCGCTGCCGTGCCGCCAGCCGTGACGCCCAACTGCAACGCCACCGGGGTGTTGACGGTGTGTACGTTGTCGGCCTCGGCGGGGGCGGTGAAGACCACCTCGATCCCGGGCGCAGCGGACGATGGCGAGGGCGATGAGGCGCTACCTTGGCTCGATCCTCCGCCACAGCCGGCCAGAGTCATGGTCAAGCTGAACAGGATGGCGGCGGTGTGGCGCGAACGGCAATGCATGGCGTAGGGCTGGACTGGTGGCATGGGAGCGGCCATTGTGCCCGCGCCGCCCTTGCCCAAAGGGCGCTATTGCAGCATGAAGGTCTGGTATTCCAGCCGATGCAGGCGCCGCGACAGCAGCCATACGCCGGTTGCCAGCGTCAGCAGCGTGGCCAGGGCGAAACCGTAGCCATACAGGGCGGCGCCAAAGGCCAGGGTCAAACCCGTGAACACAATGTTCAGCAGCACGAACATGGCGCACAGCAGCAGTACCGTGCGCCGCTGATCGAGGTAGAAGAACACATTGAGCACGGCCATCAGGCCCACCTGCAGGCCGGCGCCCACCACCTGCACATGCAACAGCGGCAGGTACAGGCGCGAGATGCCCAGGGTGTCGAGCAGCCAGGGGCCGGCCACGAAGGTCACGAGCACGGCCAGGGTCTGTATCTTGGCGATCTCGCTCAGGCCCTGCTGGATGGCGTAGACCATTTCGTCGCGCATGGTCTCGATGTATTCCAGCGAGCCGCCACCGCGCACGGCGTCGTAGAACTTGTCGTAGTACTCGACAAAGTCGGTCTCGATGCGCACCAGGAACACCGCCATGCCGGGGATGATGGACAGGTAGGACAGGAACACCGGCAGGTCGTAGATCAGCGAGGCGCGCAGCTGCCCGATGATGGCCTGCGAGGTGGGCGGGAAGAACCAGAACATGAACTTGTCGGCCCAGATGCCCAGGTTGTAGAGAAAGCCGATGGCAACCAGCGAAGGGTAGAGCTTGCCGCCCTGCAGGAAGTCGAAGGCGATGAGCTGGCGCCTGGGTCTGAATTCCTGCGCCACCAGCAGCCACATGCCGGCCAGCAGCACATAGTGGCCGAGCACGAAGGCGCCCAGCAGCCCTTCCAGGCCCCAGGGGCGCATCAGCAGGGCGCTCACGACGATCAGGGCGTAGCTCAGGCCGAACAGGCCGACGATGGCCTTGTAGCGCTTCATGCCGGACAGCAACACGGTCAGCACCCACACGCCGCTGAGCAGCATGAAGCCGGCCAGCATGAGCAGCCGGTAGGCCAGGCCCAGGCCCGGCAGCAGCACGAACAGCGCCAGCGTGGCCAGCAGCGCGGCTCCCAGCAGCACGAGCAGCAGCAGTCCGTGCAGGTTGGGCATGACGTGGCGGCGCCGCTTCTCGAACAGCCGGTCGGCGATGAAGCGCGTGAAGGCCAGCTGTACCAGCCCGGTGTAGATCAGGCTGCAGGCCACCAGATAGGTGACCGAGGTCTGGAACTGCGTCACCAGGGTGGCGGGCACCACCACGCTGGCGCTGAAAATGCCGACCAGCAGAATGCCCAGAATGGACAGCACCCAGGGCCCGGAGCCGATCACGCCGGCGTAGGCGTAGGCCTGCACCAGGCTCAGCAGGGTGTTCTTGCGCAGCATGTGGCGCAGCTCGAATCCTATGCCGGCCATTTACCTGGCTCCCGCGTTCTGTGCCAGCGCGTGCTCATACACCTGGCGGTAGCGCTCGAACATGAGCGTGTCGGTGTAGTAGCGCTCCACGCGCGCCATGGCGGCGCGGCTGGCGGCCTGCCAGCGGGCGCTGTCGCCCAACAGCTCCAGCGCGGCATCGGCCAGCTGCTGCGGTTCGGCAATCGGCACCACGGTGCCCGAGTGGCCGAGGGCGCGATCCGCCTCGTCCAGCCCTTCGATCAGCTGGCGGCACGAGCCGACGTCGGTGGACACGGCGGGCACGCCGGCCGCATAGCCCTCCAGCAGCACCAGCGGCAGGGCCTCGCTGATCGAGGACAGCACCACCAGGCCGATGCGCGGCATCAGCTCTTCCACGCGCTGCATGCCCAGGAAGCGCACCTGCTCCTGCAGCCCCAGGCTGCGCACCAGGTTGCGGCATTCCTCGGCGTAGGCGGGGTCTTCCTCCGCCGGGCCGGCGATCCACCCCTGGGCGTCGGGGCGCTGGTTGACCACGCGGCGCATGGCGCGGATGAAGGTCTTGATGTCCTTGATCGGCACCACGCGGCCGATCAGGCACAGCACCGGCGGCGGCTCGTGCGGGCGCTGTGCGCGCAGGGGCACGAAGCGCTCCAGCCGGATGCCGTTCGGGATGCTGCCGGTGCGCTCGGGTGGCGCGCCGTCGCTGACCTGGCGCAGGCGGTTTGCCTCGTACAGCGCAATGATCGGGTCGGCATGCGCATAGCAATACCGCCCCAGCCACTCGAAGAAGTGGATCCACATCTGGCGGAAGTAGGACAGCTCGGTCGGGTCGCGCTGGAAGATGTTGCGGTTGTCGCGTATCCATTCGCTCTTGAACAGGTCGATCTTGCGCTCTTTGGTGTAGATGCCGTGCTCGGACAGGATCAGCGGCGTGCCGCGCGTCTGCGCCAGCAAGCCGCCCAGAAAGCCCGCGTAGCCGGTGGAGGCGCAGTGCACTGCGCGCACCGGCAGCAACTGCTGCGCCACGCGCGCCAGTACCCACAGGGGTTGCAGCATGATGCGCATAGTCCAGAAAAAATCCACGAACGAGGGGTCGGCGCAATGCTCGCGATAGATATTGCAGATCAGATCCCAGGCGCGTTTGCTGTGCAGAAAATCCCCCAACGACACGCGGCCACCGGGCATCATTTCCCGGGCTACGGCCTCGAATGCCGCCATCGCAGCGGGGTTGGCCTGGCCCTGCGTGAACGCATCGAGCAGCTGTTGCACCAGCGCCTGGCCCTGCGCGTCGCCCTGGCGCGCCGCCGGTTGCGGGTGCCACGGGCTGGGTTCGTGCAGGTAATGCTCCTCGAAGTGCACCACGTTCTCGGGCAGCGGGTATTTGAACTGTCCGTAGTCCGTGCGCCGGCTGCCCAGGAAGACGATGGCGTAGCGGTACTCGGGATAGGCGCGCACGATCTGATTGATCCAGCTCGAAACCCCGCCGCTCACGTAGGGAAACGTGCCCTCCAGCAGCAGGGCGATGTCGGCCGACTGTGCCTTGGGATGGCTCATGAATGGTTCCAATAGTCGATCAGCGGGCGCAGGCGCGGCAGCGCCCCCCACTGGTGCAGTTCGCGCATCAGCCTGCGCGCCTCGGCATAGTCGTGCCGCTCGAAGGCCAGCTGGGCCTGGTAGGGCAGCACCCGCGTCGCGGGCAGGCCCAGGGCGCGCGCCTGGGCATAGGCCTGCTCGGCTTCCTGGGCGCGCCGCAGCTCGTGCAGCAGGCGCCCGTGGCGCAGGTGCAGGGCCGCGTTGCTGGCGTTGTGCTGCAGCGCCAGCGTGCAGTAATGCAGGGACTGGGCGATCGCGTGCTCGCGCAGGTCGCCCTGCACCAGCTCGTGGTAGACCAACTCCCAATACAGGTCGGACAGCCGCTGCAGGCCATGCTGGCGCTGGCTGCCCTGTGTGCCGGCCGGCAGCAGGTTGAGCTCGCGGTCTATGGCGTGGTTGATGCGCTGTTCCAGGTTGTCGAGCATGCCGTGGGCCAGCAGGCGCAGGTCTTCATTGGCGTCGCTGAGCACGCTGCGCAGCAGCGGCGACGCCGTGCGCCCGGAAACATATTGCAGCGCGGCCATGGCGCGCATGCGGGCCTGTACGGGAACCTTGGCGTTGCCCAGGAACGAGCCCAGCCCGGCATGGCGGAACTGGCTTTGCCGCCGTTGGTGCTGGTCGAAGTCGGGCAGCTGCACGGAGTCGAAATCATCCGTGGCCTGCTTGCGCCGGCGCATGCGCAAAATGACAAAGGCCGCCAGCACCCCCAGAAAGCCGGCCACGGGCACGGCGTAGCTGCAGGCGGTCATGAGCAGCAGGGTGGCCCAGCGCGGCTTGATCAGGCGCTGCGGCAGGAGCGGCAGCAGCGACAGCGCCAGCAGTGCGCTGGCCGCGCCATGCAGCAGCAGGTAGCTGGCCAGGGCCGCGTCCGAGCGTTCGGCCAGCAGCCATGTGCCGCTCCAGGCGCTGATCTCAAGCCCCAGCGCGCCAAGTCCCAGTTTGAGGTTAAGCATGGGCGATGCCGTGCAGGTGCTCCAGGGTGCGCCCGGGTTGCGCGCTGTCTGGCTGTACCACATGCGGGAAGATGCCCGCCTGCGCCAGCGATTGCTGGCTCTTGTGCTGCATCCAGGCCTCCAGGCGCCGGATATAGCCCTCGGCGGTCGTGTCGTTGCCCAGCGGCATGAGCACGGCCAGCAGCTGGCGCTTGGGCGCGGTGATGAGCCAGGCTTCGTCGAGTTCGCGCTTGAGGCGCTGCACTTGCGCCGGCAGGTTTTGCTCAAGCGCGCGCTGTTGGAATTCCAGCGCCACGATGACGCTGGAGACCCGGGCGCTGGCATGAATATGCGCCATGCGCTGGAGCTCGAAAGCAAACAGCGGCGGGCAGTCGGGGAACTGCTGCAGCAGGGGGCGGGCCAGCGCGTCCATGGACAAGCCGTCGGTGTAATAGCCGAGCAGCAGTTGCAGGGTCTGCAGGTTTTCCTCCTGCAAGGCAAAAAATGGCATTTCCTGCACCACCAGCAGGCCGTAGACCTCTCCGGCCAGATCCGGCAGCGGTGCCGCCACCAGGTAGCGCGTCTCCTGGTGCCCGTTCTGGATCTCGCTGATGTGGCACAGCCGGCCCTGCTGCAGCGCTTGCAGCAGCAGCGGATCCTTTGCCTGCAGCGGGCCATAGGCGCCCAGGCTGGCAGCCGGCTGGGCCTCGATCTGTCCACTTGATACGGCGTGGATGGCGGCGCATTCGAGCTGGCAGTATTGCGCCAGCAGCCGCAGCAGCGCCTGGGGATCCTGTGCGTCGGCACGGCCGGCATCGCGCAGGCCAGATAGCGCGTCGCGCATGGACATGGGGCGGCCGATCAGCTCCTGCTCCAGCCGGTCGTGCGACAGGCGCAGCAGGTAATGCTGGCGCACCAGGTGCTCCAGGCGCTGATCCAGGTACAGCTGCAGGGTTTCGGCACGGCGCGCACGCGCCTGCCACAGGCTGGAGAACTCGCCCACCAGCATCACCAGGATCAAGCCGCCCAGAAAGTACAGCTGCGGGAAGATGTCCCAGTGACCGGCGTTGAGGGCCAGCCAGCCGGCCAGCAGCACGCTGGCCCCCACCAGGCCGGCCATGGGCCCGTAGCGCAGCGCCAGCACCACCGGCGCCAGCCAGGGCCAGGGAAACGAGGCCTGCACCTGCAACGGGTCTTGCGGCGCCCACAGCAGGCCCAGGCCCATGGCCAGCAAGGGCAGCAGCAGGGTTTCGGCCAGTATGACGGCGGGATGTGTCGCCTGGGCGGCCAGCTTGCCCAGCAGGTGAACGGGCAAGCCCATGCCGGTGCGCCGCTGCGGCTCTGCGCCGCGGCGGTTCAGCTGGCGACGTATGCTGGGATTGTCGGAGGGGGCGGCCATGGGCGGTTCAGCGGCTTCCTGCCAGGCCCGACTGCAACAGCTTGCGCATCAGCTTCTGCGCCACGGCCGACAGCGCCTCGCGGCTCCAGCCGCTCTGGCCACCCGAGGCGCTCCACAGCGTGTCGCCGCTGGCCACGTCCAGGATATGCAGGGTGATGCCGGCGGCCGGCTCGCCGTCCACGCCCACCTTGTAGCGCCATTCCTCCACGCTGCCGGCCAGGGCATAGCGCAGCTTTTGCTCGCGCGCCCAGGCCAGCGCGTCCTGCATGCGCTGGTCGTCGCCGGCGTTGAAGAGCGACTCCTGCTGCGCGGCCACCGGGGCGCGGCGCACGTTGGCGGCCACGCCCTGCGTGCTCAGGAGTGCCTGGGCTATGGCCTCGGCGCGCTGGCCGGCGAGCGGGGTTTCGGTGTGGTTGGCAAAGGGCAGCACGACCCAGCTGGCCTGGGGCTCGAGCTTCGGGCTCTGGCCCTGATCCAGGGTGGAGCAGGCGGCCAGCAGGCTCAGGGCGCCCATGGCGGCAAGAAGGCGCAGGCGGCGCGCGATGGTGTGGCTGCGGTGGAGCATGTGGGGTTCTCCTCGATGGTTTTAAAAGTGAAGTCGGTAGTTCAAGTCCAACAGGCGTATCAGCCCCAGGGACTGCACGCCCGATTTGCTCAGGCCGAAGCCCAGGCGCAGGTGATCGGGGCCCAGCACGCTGCCGGCCAGTCCCAGGTGCAGGTCGTAGCCCATGCCCAGCTGGCTGTGCCGCGTCAGGCTGACGCTGGCGTAGGGACGCAGCGCGCGGGTGTAGTCCTGCTCGTAGCGCATATTGGTCGATGCGCGCAGCCCGTAGTACTGGAAGCTCTCGGGCAGGAAGGTGTCCATGCCCATGGCGCCCACGCCAGCCGGCAGGAAGCGCTGCTGGACATCCAGCCCCTGCTGGCCCAGGAACATGGGGTGGCGGCGCTCGAAGCGGTGGTTGGACCAGAAGGCGCCAAACTCCAGGGTGGGCGCCTCCAGGCGGTAGGCATGCGTGTATTCGACCGCCGTGTGCCGGCCCCGGCCGACCTCGGCGCCGGTCTGCAGCCGGTATTGCTCGGCCGATTGCGACAGCAGCAGGCTGTCCTGGCGCGTGGCCTGGTAGCGCAGCTGGCCGGCCACGCGTGTCTTTATGCCGGCCATGCGCAGCAGCAGGCTTTCCTCGCTGCGCAGGTGCCAGCCCAGTTCGCCGCGCAGGGTCAGCCGGTTGTCGATGCGCTGCTCGTGCTCCAGGCTCAGGGGCGTGGTGTGGGCGTAGCCGCTACGGCTGGCGGCACGCACCAGGGTCTCGCCATCGGCATGGCGCCAGCGCAGCAGCAGGGCCGCGATCTCTTCATTGGCGGCATCGCTCAGCTGATTCCGGGCCGCGACGCTGCGGCGGATACGCGATAGATCCAGCTCCAGCGACATGCGCGGGCTGATGGCCCAATGCAGCTGCACGTCCTCCTGCCTCTCATCGATGGCGCCAAGCTGCCGCTGCGCCACGCGCGCGCCCGCATGGTCGCTGAAGGCCAGCAGGTTGTCGCTCAGTTGCAGGTGCAGCGGGTTGTCGTCGGGCTGGCTCTCCTGTGTCTCGAAGGCGGCGCTTTGAGCCAGGCGGATGTCGCCCACGGCGGCCGCGGCGTTGATGCGGTCGTAGCGCGGCAGGCGTTCGTCAAACTGCTGCAGCAGCTGGCCGGTGGCGGCCTTGTCGTCTTCGGCCAGGGCCAGGGTGATTTCGGCCCACAGCGGGCGGTTGGCGCGCTGGGACTGGCTGCGTGCGTACTGATGGCGCAAAAAGCCGCGCTCGGCGGAGTACTGGCCGGCATCCTGCAGCCAGCCTATGGCGGTCTCCGCCGCGGCGTTGGAGAAGTTGCCCTGCGCGTCGCGATCCAGGCGCAGCAGCTCGCGCAGCACTTCCTGCGCCGGGTCGCCCGGCCTTTGCATGAGGATGAGGCGCGCGCGAGCGATGCGCCGGGTGGCGTCCAGCCCCTCCTCGGTCAGCCAGCGCTGCTGTGCCTGGGCGCGGCTCAAGCGCGCCGTGCCCGGCTGCATGGCCTGCCACTCGCGCGACAGCAGTTGCCTGCGCAGGCGCCAGGCGCGGTCGGCCTCCTGGTTCTGCTCCAGCGCGTCGGCGTAGTTCATGAGCCACAGAAAATCAGCCTGGTGCTCGCTCGCATGCGGTGTGAGGTAACGCGTCAGCGCCACCTGGGGCAGGGACAGGGCCTGGTAGGCAGCGGCCAGGGCCTCGTGCAGGTCTTCGTCGGCGCTCCAGGTGGGCTCGTGCCGCGCCAGCAGTTCGCGGATGGAGCCGGCATCGTTGCCGTCGATGAGCAGCCACAGCAAGGCCTGGCGCATGTCGGAGGACTGGGGGTCTATCCTCAAACCCTCTTCGTAATGCTGGCGCGCCTGGGCAAAACGCCCGGCGTTGTGGTGGTAGCCGCCTACCAGGCGCAGGAACTGCGGTGTGCGGCGCAGTTGGGCCAGGGTCTTGCCGGTATTGCCGGACGTGGCGTCGAGCTGCTCCAGCGCCCGTCCAAACTCGTCCCACTGGTTGTGGCTCGAATACAGGTTCAATGCCTGGATCAGCTGGCGCGGCTCGTGGTGCCGCTCCCAGGCCAGCAGCGAGACCCGGGCGGCCTCCAGCGGCTGTGCGGGCTGCAGCAGGCGGATGAGGGCGTCATAGTCGCCGATGCTGGCATCGGGCGTGGCCACCAACTTGCGGAAGGCGGCAATCGCCAGCGGGTTGCGTTCGCGGCTCTCGGCCAGCTCGCCGGTGAAGCGCCACAGTTCGGCGGCGCTGTCGGCAGACGCCGGCGGATACTCCTGCGCCGCCTGCAGCCACTGCAGGCCCAGGTCGGGCTGGCGGTGCTGCAGGGCCAGCACGGCGGCGCGCATGGCGCGCTCGGCGGTGATCTGCTTCGGGTCGGCCAGCAGCCGGCGCCAGGTGTCCAGGGCCAGGTCTGGCTGGCCGGCGCGCTCGGCCAGCTGGGCCAGCAGTTCCAGGCTGGCCGGGCTGCGTGCCTGCTGGGCCAGGTAGTCGATGGCGGGCTGGGGCTCGCCCAGGCGCTCCTGGGCATCGACCAGGGCGCGTATCAGGCGTGCATCCTCGGGGCGGCTGCGCAGCTGGTGGCGCAGCGCCAGCACCAGCGCAGCATCGTCGAACTGGCCCGGCGCCAGGCGCAGCACGGCCTGCCATGCGGCCTCCTGGTTGGTTTCGCGCGCCACGACGAGCCAGTTTTCCAGCGCCAGGGCGGGGCGCTGCCTCCAGTCCGATACCTGCGCCAGGCGCTCGCGCCAGCGCATGTCGCCGGGGTTCTGGCGCACGGCGGCCGCGGCGATGGCCCAGGCGTCGTCGAGCTTGCGGTTTTCCAGGAACACCTCATAACCCAGGGAGTAGGTCTTGTCGTCAAAGGGCAGGACGGGGGCGCGTGGCGCGGCCGTCTTGTCGGCCACCGGCAGGGCCAGGCGCTGCGCCGGGTGCACGAGCAGGCTGGCGCCATCGTCGAACACGGCAGCGCGGGCTGGCGCGGCCGGTGTCTCGCGCCAGGCCACGGGCCGCAGCGCCCAGTCCTGCGGCACTGCCGCCCATTGCGTGGACTGCTCTTGCAACGCCATGCGCAGCAGCCGGCGCACGTAGTGCTCGGCCACGTCGGGGCGGCCGGCCTGACGCGCCAGCTGCGTCAGCATGAACAGGGTTGGCGGGTCGTCGGCCAGGGGGCCAATCTCGCTCTCGGCCAGTGCCAGTGCGGCTTGGGGCTGGTTCGCCGAGACCAGCGCCGCCACGGCAGCGCTGTAGTAGGTCTTTGCCTGTGCGGGCTCGGGCGTGCTGCGGCGTGCGGACAGGTACAGCTGGGCGCAGCCTGCATAGTCGCCACGCCCCAGGGCCTGCCTGGCCGAGTTTTCGTAGAACAGCGCGGCCTCGCGGGGATCGTGCGGCGCTTCCTGGCGATTGAGCGCCAGCGCGATGTCTGGCTCATTCATCTGGCTGGCCAGCACGGCCAGCTGTCTTTGGCGCTCCAGCGGCCAGCTGAGTTGCGCCAACAGTCGAATGTGTTCACGCAAGGCCTCGGAGGCGGCCTGGCGTTGATCGGGGGAGCGTTTCGACGCGTGCTCGTATTCGTGCTGCAGCAATTCGCCCTGAGTCCATAAGGCGTCCTTGCGCAGCGCCTCGTCGGGGGAGCGGAGCGCGGGTTGCAGCGTGGCGCGGGCGCTGGACGTGTCCCCTTGGTGGATCTGGCGCTGCGCCAGCAGCAGGCGCAGGCGCGGGTTGCCCGGGTCGCTGCGCAGCAGGTTGTTCAGATAGACCGTGGCCAGTTCGCTCTCGCCGCTGCCGGCCAGGCGCAGCTCCAGATCTTGGCGCGGGTAGAGCAGCCACATGCCGCCACATGCCATGGCGGTGAGCAGGCCGATCAGCCAGGTGGGCGCGAGGACGGGGCGCTCAGCGGTCTGGGCAGATGATCTGGATTTCAGAGGCGGCATCGGGCAGTTTGAACTGTTGCACGGCGTCAGTGCCATGCGCAGCGGCGCGCTGGGCGGTAAGGGGGCGCTGATGGGCGCGCACCTGGCAGGCCTGGGTGTTGGCCAGGGCGAATTCCAGCGGCACATGGCCCTGGAGCTTGAATTGCACGCGCCGGCCGGCGTCCTGAACCTGCCAGTCCATGAGGCGGGCATTGGCCTCCAGCAGATAGGGCGTGGCCGGGGCCTGTGCGCCGGTCTGCAGCAGGGCGGCAGGGCCGGCCAGGTGCACGTAGCTGCCTTCGGCGCCCTGGCGCCAGCCGGCCACGCCCTGGCTGGCCGCTGGCTGCGGTTGCCCCAGGCTGGCAGGCAGGCGCACGGTACGCAGCGCGCCATTGCTGCTGCGCAGGCGCCAGCCGGCGCCATCACGCGCGATGGCGTAGTCGTAGAAGTCCTGCACCTTGGTGATGAACTCGGAGGTGCGCACCGGGTGCAGGGGCTGGGCCAGGGCCCAGTCGTAGACCTTTTTCAGCGCCTTGAGGGAGGCCGGCTTGCTGGCCGAGTAGGTGTGGTAGTAGATGCCCACGGGCTTGATGCGCCGGGGGCTGCCGGTCATCTCGAAGGTTTCTATGGCGCGCTCGAAGCCGTAGTACGGCCCAGTCCACAGATGGGTGTAGATGTTTTCGTTGGTGATGGGGGCATAGACCTGCAAGAAGCCCTGCTTGCGGATGCCCAGGGCGCCCACCGCCGTGAGCGAGGGGTTGGCGCGGCTGATGGAGGTGTCGCCGCCGTTGATGTTCAGCAGTCCGGCGCCGTAGGTGATCTCCAGCGCCTGGGCGCTGGGCGCCGTGTCGCCTGACCATTGCAGGATCTTCACGGGCTTGCCCTTGGGTGCCAGGCGCTCGTTGATGTAGCGGCTGGAGCCGGCGATTTCGCGCTCCAGGTTCATGCTGTAGCCGGGAACGGCCAGGGACTGCGCGGCCTCGCCCCCCTCCTTGAAGATGCCGTGCTGTACGTTCGTGTCCCACTGAAAGGGGTGGGAATAGCTGTGGCTCGCCACCTCGATGTGGGGCAGGCGGAACATCTTGCGCGCCACATCTTCCATGCGTGGGCTCAGGTCGGGGTGGAGGCCATCGGGCGCCACCTCGGCCTCGATGACCGACATAGTCTGGGGAATGCGGTATTTCTCGAACACTTGCGTGAGCAGTACCTGCGCGGCCAGGGGGCTGCCGGGAAACTCCGCCAGCGAGGGAAAGCCGTCCCCGTCCACATGCGCCAGCAGCAGGCGGCGGCCGTTCTCCGTGGTGGTGTCGGGCACCGGAATGGCGGGCAGGCGCAGCGCCTGTTGCAG
>JAFEER010000276.1 GCA_018240985.1 Pseudomonadota bacterium | reverse complement strand
CGTCCGCGGCGCAGAGCCTGCACATCGCCCAACCCGCGCTGAGCGTGCAGATCAAGCAGCTGGAGGAGCAGTTGGGCGCGGCCCTGTTCGACCGCCATCCACGCGGCGTGGTGCTGACGGCCGTGGGCGAGCGACTGCTCGGCCATGCGGTGGAAATCCTGCGTCGCGTGGACGTGGCCTACGACGATGTGCGCCAGGCGGTAGACCAACCCAGCGGCCGGGTCGCGCTGGCGCTGCCGCAATCGGTGGCCAAGTTCGTGACCGTGCCGCTGGCGCAGGCCGTCGTGCGCCAGTGGCCCCTGATCCGGCTGCAAATGGTGGAGTTGAGTTCGGGCTACATCCCGCAGCAGCTGCTGCACGGGCTGGTCGATATCGGCATCACCTTCGGCACGGAAGACGACGCGCGCATGCGCTTCATGCATGTGCTGCAGGAGGAGTTGGTGTTCGTCACCACGGCGCCGCAGCTGGCGCAGTACCGGGGCGGCGCGGCCGGCGACACGGCCGGCGACAGGCCCCACATGGCCCTGCCAGACGTGGCGCGCTTTCCCATGGTGCTGCCGACGCAGACGCAAAGCCTGCGCCGCGTGCTCGACGCCTATATGGCCAAGGCCGGCGTTGCGCCCCGCATCGTGGTCGAGGTGAACACCATCCACGAAATCCTGGCCCTGGTGGCCGCGGGCATGGGCTCGACGATTCTGTCGTTCGCCGCCGTCAGCGACCTGCTGGCCGCCCGGCAGCTGCTGGCCCTGCCCCTCGTGCGCCCGGCGATGTCACGCTCCATCTACGCCTGCCGCTCGGCCACCTTGCCGATGTCCATCGCGGCCACCAAGGTGCATGAGCAATTGCTCGCCACCATCGTCTCGCTGGCGTCCAGCCGACGCTGGCCGCAGTCCACGCTGGCGCCGGCCCTCGCGCAGGGCAGTGATGGCGGCACCGGGCCGGCGGACTGAAAGCTGAAGTCACAACATCAGCACCAGCGCGGCCGCCAGCGCACGTACACCTTCGGGCACTAGGGCCAGGCGCGGTCAGGCACGACACCAGACGCAGCACAGTGCCTTGGAACGTCCCGCGCCCAGGCCTAGTCCACACAAAAACCGATCTCGAACTCATCCGGCTACCGGGTACTTAAAAGCGCCGGATACCAGTAGATTGTGCTGGAAGCCACCAAAAGCAAAACAGGGCCCAAAGGCCCTGTTTTCAAAGAATCACGGAAGTCTATGGAACTCCGCAGATCGAGATTTGGAGCGGGAAATCGGTCTCGAACCGACGACCTCAACCTTGGCAAGGTTGCGCTCTACCAACTGAGCTATTCCCGCATTTCACCGAAGCCTTTGATTCTACATCGCTTTGCATCGATAGGTGGAATTCTATCCTATTTTTTAGCGCTCGCAAAAGAGTTGCGCAAATTTTCCATCAATGCTTCACAGAACCGCGCTCGGCCCGACCATCTGACGCTACCGGAACGGCAGGCGCCACATCTACATCGGCCAGCGGTGCGGGCTTGCGCTCCAGCGCCACTTCGAG
The DNA here is from genome assembly GCA_018240985.1 of Pseudomonadota bacterium. Lineage (GTDB taxonomy): Bacteria > Pseudomonadota > Gammaproteobacteria > Burkholderiales > Burkholderiaceae_C > Alicycliphilus. The sequence goes on along the minus strand of JAFEER010000276.1, from coordinate 62,370 downwards.
CACCTTGTCGATCCACTTCACGGGCACGATCTCCAGGCCGCTCTTGACGTTGTCCGGTATTTCCTGCAAATCCTTCACATTGGCCTCTGGTATCAGCACGGTCTTGATGCCACCGCGCAGGGCGGCAAGCAGCTTTTCCTTCAGTCCGCCGATTTCCGTGACTTCGCCACGCAGGGTGATCTCGCCGGTCATGGCCACATCCGCCCGCACGGGTATGCCGGTGAACGCCGAGACGATGGCCGTGGTCATGGCGGCGCCGGCGCTGGGCCCGTCCTTGGGTGTGGCGCCGTCCGGCACATGCATGTGCAGATCGCGCTTTTCAAACACCTCATCCCGGATGCCCCACGCATGGGCGCGGCTGCGCACCACGGTGCGTGCGGCTTCCACGGACTCCTTCATCACGTCACCCAGCGAGCCGGTGCGCGTGATGTTGCCCTTGCCCGGCATGGTGGCCACTTCGATGGTGAGCAGGTCGCCGCCCACCTCGGTCCACGCCAAGCCCGCGACCAGTCCCACCTGGTTCTGCTTCTCGGCGTGCCCGTAGCTGAACTTGCGCACGCCCAGGTATTCGGACAGGTTGTCGGCCGACACCTCGACCTGCGGCTGCAGCTTCTTGAGCTGCAGGCCCTTGACCACCTTGCGGCAGATCTTGGACAGTTCGCGCTCGAGCGAACGCACGCCAGCCTCGCGTGTGTAGTAGCGCACGATGTCGCGCACGGCCGATTCGGTGATGCGCAGCTCGTCGTCCTTGACGCCGTTGTTGGTCATCTGCTTGGGCAGCAGGTACTTGATGGCGATGTTGGCCTTCTCATCCTCGGTGTAGCCCGATAGGCGGATCACCTCCATGCGGTCGAGCAGCGCGGGCGGGATGTTCATGGAGTTGCTGGTGGCCACGAACATGACGTCCGACAGGTCGAAATCGACCTCGACATAGTGGTCGCCGAACTTGTGGTTCTGCTCCGGATCGAGCACCTCCAGCAAGGCGCTGGACGGATCTCCGCGAAAGTCCGTGCCCAGCTTGTCGATTTCGTCAAGCAGGAACAGCGGGTTGCGCGTACCCACCTTGTTCAGGCTCTGCAGCACCTTGCCCGGCATGGCGCCGATGTAGGTGCGGCGGTGGCCGCGGATTTCGGCCTCGTCGCGCATGCCGCCCAGGGCCATGCGCACATACTTGCGCCCCGTGGCCTTGGCGATGGACTGGCCGAGCGAGGTCTTGCCCACGCCCGGCGGCCCCACCAGGCACAGGATGGGTGCCTTCACCTTGTCCACGCGCTGCTGCACGGCAAGGTATTCCAGGATGCGATCCTTGACCCTGTCCAGACCGTAGTGATCCTCATTGAGCACGCCCTCGGCGTACACCAGGTCGTGCTTGATCTTGGTCTTCTTGCTCCAGGGCAGGCCGGTCAGCACATCGACGTAGTTGCGCACCACCGTGGCCTCGGCCGACATGGGCGACATCAGCTTGAGTTTTTTCAGCTCGCCATCGGCCTTCTTGCGCGCCTCGGCGGGCATCTTGGCGGCCTTGATCTTCTTCTCGATCTCGTCGATGTCTGCGCCATCCTCGCCCTCGCCCAGCTCCTTCTGGATGGCCTTGACCTGCTCGTTGAGGTAGAAGTCGCGCTGGCTCTTCTCCATCTGCCGCTTCACGCGGCCGCGGATGCGCTTGTCCACGTTCAGGATGTCGACCTCACGTTCGAGCTGTTCGAACAGGTTCTCCAGCCGCTGCTTCACCTCTGCCAAGTCCAGCACGCGCTGCTTGTTCTCCAGCTTCAGGGGCAGGTGCGCGGCAATGGTGTCGGCCAGGCGCCCGGCATCGTCGATGCTGGCGATCGAAGTCAGAATCTCGGGCGGGATCTTCTTGTTCAGCTTGACGTACTGGTCGAACTGCTGCATCACGGCACGGCGCAGCGCCTCGATCTCGCTGGAATCCTCTTCCCCGGCGTCCGGCTGTACCGGTGTCGTCGTGGCGGTGAAATGGGATTCTGCCTCTTGCACCGCATCCACCTGCGCGCGCTGCTGGCCCTCCACCAGCACCTTCACGGTGCCATCGGGCAGCTTGAGCATCTGCAGGATGGTGGAGATGCAGCCCACGTCGAACATGTCGGACACCTGGGGCTCATCCTTGGCGGCCGCCTTCTGGGCCACCAGCATGATTCTGCGGTCGGCATCCATGGCCATCTCCAGGGCCTTGATGCTCTTGGGACGCCCCACGAACAGGGGAATCACCATGTGCGGGAAGACCACCACGTCGCGCAGCGGCAGCAATGGCAGATCCAGGGGGGTGGCGGGAAGGGGCGTATGTCCAGACATGGGCATTCCTCAAATAAGTCCATGGCATATGGCCCATGAACGGCGTTTTTCAAGCCGGCGCCACCACTGACGGGTGCGCATGGCGCAGACGGTGGTCACTGCAACGGCGTGACCTTGGCAAGCTCAGGCCGTCTTCACCGCCTCGCGGTACAGCAGCAGAGGTGCCTTGTTCTCTTCGATGGTGGCCTCGTCGACGACCACCTTCTCCACGTTGGACACGTTGGGCAGGTCGAACATGGTGCCGATCAGGGACTGCTCGAGGATGGAGCGCAGCCCCCGCGCACCGGTCTTGCGCGCGATGGCCTTGCGGGCAATGGCCTTCAGCGCGGCGGGGCGGATCTCCAGATCCACGCCTTCCATGGCCAGCAGCTTGCTGTACTGCTTGACCAGGGCATTCTTGGGTTCGGTCAGGATCTGCACCAGCGCGTCCTCGCCCAGCTCCGCCAGGGCCGTGACCACCGGCATGCGGCCCACCAGTTCGGGGATCAGGCCGAACTTGATCAGGTCTTCGGGCTCGATGTCCAGGTACACCTCGGTCAGCGAGCGCTGCTTCTTGCTGCGCACCGCCGCGCCAAAACCTATGCCAGAAGCCTCGGTGCGGTTCTCAATCACCTTTTCCAGGCCCGCAAACGCACCACCGCAGATGAACAGGATGTTGGTGGTGTCCACCTGCAGGAAGTCCTGGTTCGGGTGCTTGCGCCCGCCCTGGGGCGGCACGCTGGCCATGGTGCCCTCGATGAGCTTGAGCAGCGCCTGCTGCACACCCTCGCCCGACACATCACGCGTGATGCTCGGGTTGTCGCTCTTGCGCGAGATCTTGTCGATCTCGTCGATGTAGACGATGCCGCGCTGGGCACGCTCGACGTCATAGTTGCAGCTCTGCAGCAGCTTCTGGACGATGTTCTCCACGTCCTCGCCGACATAGCCGGCCTCGGTCAGCGTGGTGGCATCGGCCATGACGAAGGGCACGTCGAGCTGGCGCGCAAGAGTCTGTGCCAGCAGGGTCTTGCCCGAGCCGGTGGGGCCGATAAGCAGGATATTGCTCTTGGACAGCTCCACGTCGTCCTTCCCAGCCTTGTCCTTGTGGCGCAGGCGCTTGTAGTGGTTGTACACGGCCACGGCCAGGATGCGCTTGGCCTTTTCCTGGCCGATCACATAGCTGTCGAGGTTGGCCTTGATATCAGCCGGCGTGGGCAGGTCGCCCCGCCCGTCGCGCGCCGCCTCACCCGCGGGTTGTTCGTCACGGATGATTTCGTTGCACAGGTCAATGCACTCGTCGCAAATAAAGACGGAGGGTCCGGCGATCAGCTTCTTCACTTCATGCTGGCTTTTGCCGCAAAAAGAGCAGTAAAGGGTTTTCTCGCTGGAGGAGCCTTTTTTATCGGCCATGGAAGCAATGCCTTATGACAGGGGAAAGTCGGAACGATGATAACGAAATAAAAACGGCGCTTCCCGCAGGGGGAAACGCCGCACCTGGGTAGTCCAGTCCTCAGGAGCGCTTGGAGATCACCTGATCGACGATGCCGTAGTCCCTGGCCTCATCGGCCGTCATGAAATAGTCGCGCTCGGTGTCGGCCTTGACCTTCTCGATCGGCTGGCCGGTGCGCTCGGCCAGGATGCGGTTCATCTGATCCTTGGTGCGCAGGATGTCGCGGGCATGGATCTCGATGTCGGTAGCCTGGCCGCGTGCGCCGCCCAGCACCTGGTGGATCATGATCTTGGAGTTGGGCAGCGAGAAGCGCTTGCCCTTGGCACCGGCGGCCAGCAAAAACGCCCCCATGCTGGCTGCAAAGCCGCAGCACAGCGTGGACACGTCGGGCTTGATGAACTGCATGGTGTCGTAGATGGCCATGCCGGCCGTCACGCTGCCGCCAGGGGAATTGATGTAGAACGAGATGTCCTTGTCCGGATTCTCGCTCTCCAGGAACAAGAGCTGCGCCACCACCAGGTTGGCGGTCTGGTCGTTCACCTCGCCCACCAGGAAGATCACGCGCTCCTTGAGCAGGCGTGAATAGATGTCGTAAGACCGCTCACCGCGGCCCGACTGCTCGATGACCATGGGGACCATGCCCAGGGCTTGCGTTTCCAATGCGCTCATGTAGTTCTCCAGTCAGGCGGTACTTTAGTACTCTAGCCAGAAAAAGTAACTTGGGGCCTGTGCCGCAAAGCACAAGCCCCGCAAGTTTCAGCCGCCGCGCCCGGGCAGCCGGGGCGCGGCGCGTGAGCCTATCAGGCCTGGCTCATCAACTCGTCGAAGGACACGGCCTTTTCATTGACCTTGGCCTTGGTCATCACGAAGTCGGTGACGTTGTTCTCGACCACCACGGCCTCGACCTCGGCCAGGCGCTGGCGGTCGCTGAAGTACCAGCGCACCACGTCCTCCGGCTTTTCGTAGCTGGCGGCGAGCTCGTCCACATGCGCCTTGAGCTGCTCGGGCTTGGCCTGCAGTTCGTTGGCACGCACCAGCTCGGCCACCACCAGGCCCAGGCGCACGCGGCGCTCGGCCTGGGGACGGAAAATGTCGTCGGGGATCTCTGCCTTGTCGGCATCCTTGATGCCGCGCTGCTTCAGGTCGGCGCGGGCCGATTCCATCAGGCGGGCAATCTCGGCCTGCACGCTGGCGTTGGGCAGATCCAGCTCGGCCTTGCCCACCAGGGCGTCCATCACGGCAGCCTTGTTGCGCGCCAGCAGGCGGAACTTGACCTCGCGCTCCAGATTCTTCTTGATGTCGGCGCGCAGGCCTTCGACGGTGCCGTCGGCAATGCCGAGCGATTTGACCAGCTGCTCATTGACTTCGGGCAGGTGCGCGGCCTCGATCTTGTTCACGGTGACCATGAAGTCGGCCGTCTTGCCGGCCACATCCTTGCCGTGATAGTCGTCGGGGAAGGCCAGCGGGAAGGTCTTGCTCTCGCCGCTCTTCATGCCGCGCACGGCGTCTTCGAACTCCTTGAGCATCTGCCCTTCGCCGACCAGGAACTGGAAGTCCTCGGCCTTGCCGCCCTGGAAGGGCTCGCCGTCGATCTTGCCCTCGAAGTCCACGGTCACGCGGTCGCCGTCCTCGGCCGGTGCAGACTGAGCGCGCTGGGCGAAGCTGCGGCGCTGCTTGCGCAGGATGTCCAGGGTCTTGTCGATGGCCTCGTCGGTCACCTCGGCCGAGAGCTTGTCCACTTCGGCATCGGACAGATCGCCGATCTTGACCTCGGGGAACACCTCGAACACCGCGTCGAAGTTCACCTGGCCCTCGGGCGCGCCTTCCTTCTCGGTGATGCGCGGCTGGCCAGCGACGCGCAGCTGCGCCTCGTTGGCAGCCTGGGCAAAGGCCTCGCCCACCTTGTCGTTGAGCACCTCGTAGTGCACCGAATAGCCATAGCGCTGGGCCACCACGCTCATGGGCACCTTGCCGGGACGGAAACCGTCCATCTTCACGGTGCGGGCCAGGCGCTTCAAGCGCGAATCGACCTCGCTCTGGATGGTGCTGACGGGCAGGCTCAGCGTGATCTTGCGCTCGAGCTTTTCAAGGGTCTCAACAGTGACGGCCATAGATGTTCCTAATGAATCAGGGGAGTGTGCCGGGCTGTGCCTCGGTCTTCGCTTGTGGTGCGCGGGGGGGGACTCGAACCCCCACACCATTGCTGGCGTCAGGACCTAAACCTGGTGCGTCTACCAATTTCGCCACCCGCGCGGTTTTTTGCCACCCGCGCCGCCTGAGATGCAGGCCGCCCGGGTGAAATAGGTCAAACGGTAGATTTTACTCCGTCTTCCGTTTCGGTCTCTTCATTCAGGCTCCGGCGCCGGCTTTTTTACCCGGAACCAGGCGGCATACATGGCCGGCAGCGCCAGCAGCGTGAGCACCGTGGCCACGACCAGGCCGCCCATGATGGCCACGGCCATCGGGCCCCAGAACACGTTGCGCGACAGCGGGATCATGGCCAGCACCGCGGCCGCGGCGGTGAGGGCGATCGGCCGCAGCCGCCATACGGCGGCGGTGACGATGGAGTCCCAGGTGGAGCGGCCGGCGGCGCGGTTGAGCTCGATCTGGTCGATCAGGATCACCGCATTGCGCTGGATCATGCCCATGAGCGCAATCACACCCAAAAGCGCCACGAAGCCGAAGGGCCGTCCCAGCAGCAGCAGCGCCCCGGCGACGCCGGCAATGCCCAGCGGCCCGGTCAGGAACACCAGCATGGATCGGCTGAAGCTGTGCAGCTGCAGCATGAGCAGCGTGAACACGGTGAACAGCATGAGGGGCACGCCGGCCACGATGGACGACGAGCCCTTGCTGCTTTCCTCCACCGCGCCTGCTACCTCGATGCGCACGACGCCGTTGCCGGCCGCTTGCCAGCCGGCCTCCAGCTTGCGCATATCGGGCAGCAGCTGCTCGGTGACGGTGGCGCCCTGCATGCCCTCCACCAGGTCACCCTGCACGGTGATGGCGTAGTCGCGGTTCCAGCGCCACATCACACCCGGCTCCCAGGTGAACACGGGCTTGGCGATCTGCGTCAGCGGAATGGAGCGCCCCGAGGCCGTGGGCAGATAGGCATTGGCAATGCCGGAGATGGTGTCGCGCTCGTCCGCGGTCTGGCGCAGCATGATGTCGATCAGGCGGTCGCCCTCGCGGTACTGGCCCACGGTGGTGCCGGTGAACATGGTGCGTGCGGCCTGGGCGATGGACTGGCTGCTCACGCCCAGGGCACGGGCCTTCTCCTGGTCGATCTCCAGGCGCACCGTCTTCACCGACTCGTTCCAGTTGTCGTTCACGCCCACCATGTGGGTGTTGGCGAGCATCAAGGCCTTGACCTCGTCGGCGCGCTGGCGCAGCACGGCCGGGTCGCTGCCGATCACGCGAAACTGCACCGGATAGGGCACCGGCGGGCCATTGGGCAGCAGCTTCACGCGGCCGCGCGCCTCGGGGAACTCCTCGGCCAGCAAGAAGGGCAGCTGGCGCCGTAGCCGCTCGCGCTCGGGCAGGCTGTTGGCCACCACGATGAACTGCGACACATTGCTCTGCGGGAACACCTGATCCAGCGGCAGATAGAAGCGCGGCGTGCCCGAGCCCACCCAGGTCGCCACGCTCTGCACACCCGCCTGCTGCTGCAGGCGCTGCTCGACGCGCAGCGTCACCTCCTCGTTGGCGGCAAACGAGGTGCCCTCGGGGTACCACAGCTCCACCATCACCTCGGGCCGGCTCGAATCCGGGAAGAATTGCTGCTGCACCCGCTCCATGCCGACGATGCCCAGCGCAAAGGTGGCCAGCGTCAGGCCGATGGTGATCCAGCGATGGCGCACGCACCAGTTCACCGTGCGGCGAAAGCGCGCATAAAACGGCGTGTCGAAGACCTCGTGCGGCGGCGCATCGGGGTCGTGCGGCTTGACCTTCAGCAGCAGCGTGCCCAGGTAGGGCACGAAGTACACCGAGGCGATCCACGACAGCACCAGCGCAATCACCGTCACGGCAAAGATGGCAAAGGTGTATTCGCCCGTCACCGACTTGGCGATGCCGATGGGCAGAAAGCCCGCCGCCGTGATCAGCGTGCCGGTGAGCATGGGCATGGCCGTGATGTCGTAGGCAAAGGTGGCGGCGCGCAGCTTGTCGTAGCCCTCCTCCATCTTGCGCACCATCATCTCCACGGCAATGATGGCGTCGTCCACCAGCAGGCCCAGGGCGATGATGAGCGAGCCCAGCGACACCTTGTGCAGCCCGATGCCGAAGTAATGCATGGCCAGGAAGGTCAGGGCCAGCACCAGCGGAATGGTGATGGCCACCACCAGGCCCGGGCGCCAGTCCACATACCAGCCAAAACGCCCGCCCTTGTGCAGGCCAAGCGAGATGAAGCTCACGGCCAGCACGATGACCACGGCCTCGATCAGCACCTTGACGAAGTCGTTCACCGAACCGGCCACCGCCGCCGGCTGGTCCTGCACCTGCGCCAGCTGCACGCCCGCGGGCAGGCGCTTTTGGATGTCGGCCGCTGCCGCGTGCAGCGCCTTGCCCAGGGCGATGATGTCGCCGCCCTTGGTCATGGAGATGCCCAGGGCGATCACCTCGCGCCCGTCAAAGCGCACCTTGACCTCGGGCGGATCGACGTAGCCGCGGTGGATTTCGGCAATATCCCCCAGGCGCAGCTGGGCCGGGGACTGGGGCGCGCGGATCGGCATGGCGCGCAGCTGCTCCACGCTGGTGAACTGACCGCCGACGCGCACCTGCACCACGTCCTGCGGCGTATGGATCTCGCCGGCGCTTTCCACCGCGTTCTGGCTGCCAAGCTGCTGCAGCACGCTGGCCTGGTCTAGCCCCAGCTGGGCCAGGCGCTTTTGCGAGACCTCGATCCAGATCTTCTCGGGCTGCACGCCAAACTGATCCACCTTGGCCACGTCCTTGACGCGCAGCAGCTGCTGGCGCGCATCATCGGCAAAGTCCTTCAGCTCGGCGTAGCCGAAGCCCTCGCCGCTGAGTGCATAGATCACGCCATACACATCGCCGAACTCGTCGTTGAAGTACGGGCCCTGGATGTTGCCGGGCAGCTGGTAGCGCATGTCGCCGATCTTCTTGCGCACCTGGTACCAGGTGTTGGCCACCTCGGCCGGCTTGGACGAGTCCTTGAGCTCGAAGATCACCTGCGACTCTCCGGGCTTGCTGTAGCTGCGGATTTTGTCGGCGAACGGCACCTCCTGCAGCGTGCGCTCGATCTTGTCGGTCACCTGCTCGGCCACCTGCTGCGCCGTGGCGCCGGGCCAGTAGGTGCGCACCACCATGGCGCGGAAGGTGAACGGCGGATCCTCGTCCTGCCCGAGCTGGAAATACGCGGCAAAGCCCAGCAGCATCAGCACCACCATCAGGTAGCGCGTGAGCGGCACATGCTCCAGCGCCCAGCGCGAGAGGTTGAAGCCCTTCTTGGGTTCCAGTAACGCCATGGCCCGCCCTCAACGCGCCGCGGCGGGTGCCGCGGTCTTCTCAGAATTGATAGCTGCCGGTGCATTACCTGCGGGTGTTTGGTCGAATTTTGGCTTGTAGACCGTTACCTTTTGCCCGGGCGTGAGCACATGCACGCCCGTGGCCACCACCTGCATGCCCGGCGTCAGGCCGGCGGCAATCACGGCCTCGTTGCCGTCGGCCGTGGCCACCTGCACCACCTGCGAGCGCACGCTGCCGCTGGCCCCGTCCTGGCCCGGCTCGTACACCCACACCGCCGTCGCGCCGCCCTCCTGGCGCAGGCTGCTCGTGGGCAGCTTGATGGCCTGCAGGCCCGCGCCTGGCGGCAGCTGCGGCGTCACATACACCGTGGCGCCCAGTGGCGGCACATCCGTGCCGGACACCGCCACCTTGACCATGAAGGTGCGCGTCACCGGATCGGCACTGGCCGCCAGCTCGCGCACCTGGCCCGCCATCAGCTTGTCCTGCGCCCAGGCGCGCACCTGCACCGGCTGGCCCACGACCAGCTGGCCCACCCTATCCTCGGGCACGAAGAACACGGCATCGCGTGGGCCGTCACGCGCAATGCGCACCACGGGCGCGCCCGCGGCCACCACCTGGCCGGGCTCGGCTTCTATGCCCGTGATCACGCCCGCGGCGTCGGCCAGCAGGCGCGTGTAGTCGGCCTGGTTGCCCTGCGATGCCAGCTGCGCGCGCGCCTGGTCGAGCTGCGCCTGGGCCGATTTGAGCTGCGCCTCGCGCCGGTCGAGCTCCACGCCGCTGATGAAGTTCTGCGCCTTGAGCTTGGAAAAGCGCTGGAAGTCCGCCGCCGCCAGGTCGCGCTGCGTCTTGGCCGCAGCCACCTGGGCGCGCGCCGCCTGCGTGGCCAGCTCATAGTCGCGCACATCCAGCTGCGCCAGCAGCTGCCCGGCCTTTACGCGCTGGCCCAGCTCGGCCTGGCGCCGCACGATCTTGCCGGCCACGCGAAAGCCGATGCGCGACTCGATGCGCGCGCGCACCTCGCCTGAATACTCCAGGTGCATCTGCACGGCCGACGGCCCCACGGTGATCAGCTTGACGGAGCGCACAGGCTCGGGCACGGGCTCGGGACGTGAGCACCCCGCCAACAGCAGCACGCTGGCGGCAAGACTGCACAAAAAAAGCCCCGGTCGGGGCCGCACAAGGGCTGGAAAGCTGGACATGGGCGGAATGGCGCCGCGGCGGCGCTTAATGACTCATTGGTTAGCAATCTATGTGAAACCCATTTTCACTGTCAAGCGACAATGCCTTCCGTGACTTCCAGCCCCCCTTCACCCAGCCCCTCATCACCTCGCACCGTTGCGCCCACCACGGCAGCGCCGGTCACGCATTACGAAAACTTCCCAGTCGCCTCGCTGCTGTGCCCGCCGCGGCTGCGCCAGCCGATTGCCGCCATCTACGCCTTTGCGCGCACCGCCGACGACATCGCCGACGAGGGCCAGGCCACCGCCGCCGAGCGCCTGGCAGACCTGGCCACCTACCGCGCCGAGCTGCGCGCCGTGGCCGCCGGCCAGCCGCCCGGCGCGCGCTGGGCCGGCGTATTCGGCCCGCTGCAGGCCGCGCTGCACAGCCACCAGCTGCCGGTGCGATTACTCAAGGATCTGCTGGATGCCTTCGCCCAGGACGTGGCCATGACCGAGGCCGGCGCCAGCTATGCCGACCGCACCCAGCTGCTGGACTATTGCCGCCGCTCGGCCAATCCCGTGGGGCGCCTGCTGCTGCACCTGTACGGCGTGCAGGATGAGGCGGCGTTGCGCGAGAGCGACGCCATCTGCAGCGCCCTGCAGCTCATCAACTTCTGGCAGGACCTGAGCGTGGATCTGCCGCGCGCGCGCCACTACCTGACGGATGCCGACTGCGCCGCCCATGGCGTGGCGCGCGCCGAGTTGGCGGCGCAGCAGCGCTCGGCCGCCACGGATGCGCTCATCCTCGACGGCGCCGCCTGGGCCCGCGCCCTGATGCTGGAGGGCGCGCCACTGGTGCGCCGCCTGCCCGGGCGCGCCGGCTGGGAGCTGCGCCTGGTGGTGCAGGGCGGCCTGACCATCCTGGACAAGGTCGAGGCCCTGCAGGGCGCCAGCCTGTGCCGGCGCCCGGTGCTCGGGCCACTGGACTGGCTGCGCATGGCCGGCCGCGCGCTGACGATGTAAATGACAAACCACGCCCCCGCACCATCGCTGGCCCTGCTGTGGCGCATGACGCGCCCGGCCTTCCTGCTGCTCACCGTCGTCGCCTGCGTGCTCGGCACCGCCACGGCCGCGGCCTGCGGCTGCGGGCTGGATCTGCGGCTGGCGGCCGCCGCCATGCTGCTGGCCGTGCTGGCCCATGCGGCCGGCAATGTGCTCAACGACCTGCATGACGCCAAAAGCGGCGCCGACGCCGCCAACACCCAGGGCATCCACCCCTTCACCGGCGGCTCGCGCCTGATCCAGGACGGCCTGGTCACCGAGCGCCAAACCGCCGACCTGGCCAAGGCCCTGCTGCTGGTGCTGGTGCCGGCGGGCCTGCTGCTGGCCGTGAAGACCGCGGGCGGCGTGCTGCTGCTGGGCCTGGCCGGGCTGCTGCTGGCCTGGGCCTATTCGGCCCCGCCGCTGCGCCTGATGGCGCGCGGCCTGGGCGAGCTGGCCGTGGCCGGCGCCTGGTTCCTGGTCGTCGTCGGCAGCGACTACGTGCAGCGGCGCCGCTTCTTCGTGATCCCGGCCAGCGCGGCGCTCAGTTTTGCGTTGCTGGTCGCCGCCCTGCTGCTCATCAACGGCTGCCCCGACGCCGCGAGCGACGCCGGCGCCGGCAAGCGCACCCTGGCCGTGCGCCTGGGGCCTGTGGGCGCGGCCTGGGCCTACCTGGGCCTGGTGCTGGCCGCCCATGGCTGGCTGGCGGCCAGCGCCTGGCTCCTGATTCCGCCCGCCAGTGCGCTGTGGGGGCTGGCGTCGCTGCCCTTGTCACTGGCGGCTGCCGCCCTGCTGCTGCGCCACGCGCGCCAGTCCGATCGGCTCAAACCCGCCCTGGCGCTCAGCGTGACGGCGACGCTGGTGCATGGCCTGGGCATGGCCGCAGGGTTCGCACAGGTCGCGGCGCAGCACTAGAGATGCCTGGGCGCCATGGGACAATCCCCGCCCAGTCAACCCCAGCGCCCCGATGAGCACCCCCGAGCATTACGTACAAGACAAGGCCGCAGCCTCGGGCAGCAGCTTCTATTACGCCTTCCTGTTCCTGCCGCGCGAGCGGCGCGGCGCCATCACCGCCTTCTATGCCTTCTGCCGCGAGGTGGACGACGTGGTGGACGAAGTGTCAGACCTCGGCGTGGCCCAGGCCAAGCTGGCCTGGTGGCAAAGCGAGGTGGGAGAGGCCTTTGCCGGCCGGCCCAGCCACCCCGTGATGCAGGCGCTGATGCCGCATGTGCCTGCCTACGGCATCGAGCAGCAGCACCTGCAGGCCGTGATCGACGGTTGCCAGATGGATCTGGAACAGGCGCGCTACGCCGACTTTCGCAGCCTGCAGCGCTACTGCCACCTGGTGGCCGGCGTGGTGGGCGAGGTGGCGGCGCGCATCTTCGGTCAGACCGATGCCGCCACCACCCAGTACGCGCACAAGCTGGGCCTGGCCTTCCAGCTCACCAACATCATCCGCGACGTGGGCGAGGACGCCCTGCGCGGGCGCATCTACCTGCCGGTGAGCGAGCTGCAGCAGTTCGAGGTCACGGCGCAGGAGATCACGCAGCGTCAGTATTCCGAGCGCTTCACGCAGCTGATGCGCTTCCAGGCCCAGCGCGCCCACCTGTTCTACGACGAGGCCCTGGCCCTGCTGCCCGCGGCAGACCGGCGCGCACAAAAGCCCGGCCTGATGATGGCCAGCATCTACCGCACCCTGCTGCGCGAGATCGAGGCCGATGGCTTTCAGGTGCTGCACCAGCGCACCAGCCTGACGCCGCTGCGCAAGTTCTGGCTGGCCTGGAAGGTGCAGGCGCTGGGCGTCCTGTGAAGCTCGCCGTCGTCGGCGCCGGCTGGGGCGGCATGGCCGCGGCCGTACAGGCGGCGCAGGCGGGCCACGCCGTCACCGTGTTCGAGGCCGCGCGCAGCGTGGGCGGACGCGCCCGCGCCGTGCTGGCCGGGCGCGCGGACGGCGGCACCGTCACGCTGGACAACGGCCAGCACATCCTCATCGGCGCCTACGCCGAATGCCTGCGCCTGATGCGCGCCGTGGGCGTGGATCCGGCCCAGGCCCTGCTGCGCCTGCCGCTGGCTCTGGCATTTCCGGACGCGACCGGCCTGGCCCTGCCCGATGCAGCGCCGCCCTGGGACGCGCTGGCCGGCATCGCCCGCGCACGCGGCTGGAGCGCGCGCGAGCGCTGGGCCCTGCTGGCACGCGCCGCGCGCTGGCGCATCACGGGCTTTGCCTGCCCCGCCGGCACCAGCGTGGCCCAACTGTGCGCGGGCATGCCCGAGCGGCTGCAACGCGAATTCATAGACCCGCTGTGCGTGTCGGCCCTGAACACGCCGTCGGCCGAGGCCTGCGGCCAGGTCTTTCTGCGCGTGCTGCACGACAGCCTGTTTGCCGGGCGCGGCGGCTCCAACCTGCTCTTGCCGCGGCGTGACCTGGGCGCGCTGTTTCCCGAGCCCGCGGCGCATTGGCTGCAGGCGCGTGGCCACACTCTGCACCTGGGCCGGCGCGTGCAACAGCTGGAGCAAGGCGCCGCGGGCTGGCAGATCGATGGCGAGCCGTTTGACGCCGTGCTGCTGGCCACCAGCAGCCACGAGGCCGCGCGCCTTGTCGCAGGCGCCAAGGCAGACCAGCCCCAGCCCCTGCAGGCCTGGGCCGCCAGCGCGCAGGCGCTGCGCTTTGGCGCCATCGCCACCGTCTATGCCGAGCTGCCCGGCGCCAGCGGGCCCTTGCTTGCGCGCCCCATGCTGGCGCTACGCCCACGCACCGGCCGCCCGGCGCAGTTCGTGTTCGACCGTGCGCGGCTCGACGGCACGCCCGGCCTGCTGGCCTTCGTGGTCAGCGCCTTCGAGGGCGAACGGGAAGCACTGGAGCGCGACGTGCTGGCCCAGGCCGCCGAGGATCTGCGGCTACCCGGCCTGCGCGTGCTGCAGACGGTGGTGGAAAAGCGCGCCACCTTTGCCTGCACGCCAGCCCTCACGCGCCCACAGCGCCACATTGCCCCGGGTCTGCAGGCCTGCGGCGACTATGTGGCCGGCCCCTACCCTGCGACACTGGAGGGCGCCGTGCTGCATGGGGTGGCTGCGGCGCAGGATGTGACTTCATGAAAGAAGCAGCTCAAACCATACGCCTGAACCCGCAGGAGCTGCGCACGGTGACGCTGGCGCAGGCGCTGGAGCGCGCCGATGCCGAGCGCAAGCTGGTCAGCCAGACCGAGTGGGACGAGATCACGCGCCAGGCCGTCGAGGCCGCACGCGCACGCGGCGTGCAGCGCGTGGGCGTGGCCGATGTGCTGCGCGAACGCGCCGCCAGCGTGGTCGAGCGCGCGGCAGGGCGCAACGCCACCGTGGCCGCGCTGCAGCACGCCGGCGCCCAGGGGCTTTGGCTGGCGCGCGGCCTGCCGCTGCTGGCGCTGCTGCTGGGCCTGGTGCTGGATCGCGTCGCCAACGCCCACCGCGTGGACTTGCTGTCGCCCCCGCTGCTCCTGGTGCTGGGCTGGAACCTGGTCGTATATGCGCTGCTGCTCTGGCACGCCTGGCGTGCGCGCGGCGGTGTGACGGCCAAGGCATCGCCATCCGCCCTGCAGCAATGGCTGCTGCGGCGCCAGGCGCCCGGTGGGCGCGGCGCACTCCGTGGCCCGGCGGGGCGCATCGCCGCCGACTTTGCCCTGCACTGGGCTGCCCTCACGCGCCCGCGCTTCACGCAGCAGGCCACGGCCGTGCTGCACCTGTGCGCCGCCGCCTGGGGCGCGGGCATTGCGCTGTCGCTGCTGCTGCGCGGCCTGGTGGTGAGCTACCGCTTCGGCTGGGAGAGCACCTTTCTCGACGCCGCCCAGGTGCACGCCATCGTCAGCCTCCTGTTCACCCCGCTTACCCTGCTGTTCGGCCTGGCGCCGTTTTCGCTGCAGGAGGTGGCGGCCACGCAGAACTTTGCCGGCGAGGGCGCGGCCGGCGCGCGCTGGGTGTGGATGTACGTGGGCCTGCTAGCCCTCGTCGTCGTGCTGCCACGCCTGCTGCTGGCCGCCTGGGCCGGCTGGCGCCAGGCGCGGCTGGAGCAGGAATATTCGCTGGACACGGGCAGCAAGGACTTCGATGCACTGCGCGCCGCCCTGCCGGGCGATCTGCTGGTCGGCATGGTTTGTTCGACGCCGGCGCAGCAGCAGGTGTTGACCGCCCTGCTCGCCCAGCACGCCGATCACGGCGCCGTGACCAGCGTGCAGGGCGACCGGCTGCGCTTCATCGCCGCCACGGATGGCGCAATGTCCGTCGATGCGGCCCTGGCCTGGGGCGACGGGCCCACGCCGCAGTTGCCCCCCGCCTGGCACCGGGCGCCCCTGCTGCAGCTGGGCAGTACGGAGTTTGGCGCCAGCTGGGTGCAGGACGGCGTCCTGTTCCAGCGCCTGGCCGCCCTGCTGCCCGCGCAGCAGCCAGCGATTGAGCGCCTGGCCCAGGCCTGGCAGGGGCGCAACGAGGCCGTGTTCGGCGATTGCCTGCAACTGCTGGCCGCGCACCTGCACGCCTGCGCCGACCTGGTCGGCAGCGAACAAAGTGCCGCGCGCTATGCCGAACTGCTGCAGGTGCTCGATACCGGCTTGCAGGAGCTGCACGGCATCCATGGCGACATGACGCAGGAGCCCCGGCAGCTGCCACCCGCGGCCCAGGCCACGGCGTCACGCAGCGGTGACAACAAGGCCCTGGCCGTTGGCACATCGGCCGGCGCCGCCGCAGGAGCCGCCGCCGGCGCCAAGGTGGGCGCGCTGATCGACGTGGGTACCGGCGGCCTGACCCTGGGCGTGGGCACGGCCCTGGGCGCCCTGCTGGGCGGCACCACCGCCTGGGCCATGCGGGCGCTGCAGAAGAAAGAGAAGCAAAAGGGCGACAGCGAGGAGCTGCTGCGGCACATGGTCGAGGCTGCCTGCACGCGTTACCTGGTGCTGGCACATCTGGCGCGGATGCCGGCATTGCAGGTGGGTGAGCTGGGGGGGCGCTGGCAGGCCGAGGTCACCGGGACAGTGGCCGCTCATTGGGATGCCTTGCGCGCTGCACTGCGGGTCTCGCCGGGGGCGGCTGATCCGCTGCAGCCGTTGTTACGGACTGTGTTGCTGGGGATCATGTCGCGGCGCTGAGTAATTGTGAGTAATTGGGGTCAGACTCCAATTAATTTTTGGCTCCTACGGTTGCTGGTCTTGCGTTGGTAGCTCTTCTTTTTGATGTGGCTGGCCGGGATATGCGCCCGGCGGCGCACTCACTTTCTTTTGCTTCGCCAAAAGAAAGTAAGCAAAGAAAAGGCGACCCTACTGTCCGTGTCCCTTCGCTTGCGCTACGGGCAACCTGCGATGCTCAGTCGCTGGGCGTGCCGCAGAACTCGCTACGCGCTGCGCGCTACGCTCAAACAACTGCGGCAAGTCAGATTACGAAGCATGCGCGCTTCGACGCGCATGCCGCCCCGCGCCCTGCGCTTCTCGGCACGGCCAGAAGGGAACCCGCGACACGGGCCATCGCTGCGCTCGGCCCCATACACGCGGCCGAGCGCAGCGATGGCCCGTGTCAGGCTGTCCACCCCCTTGAGGCTGCGCCTGCGGCGTGGTGTTTGCGGGGTGAGCATGGGCGTCGAAGCGCCCATGCGTACGTAGACTGACTTGCCGCGGTTGTCTGAACGAAGCGCCACAGGCGCGCAGTGAGTTCCGCGGCACACCCCGCAAGCACCCCGCCGCAGGTTTGCCCCGTAGCGCAGCGAAGGGGTCGCAGACGTGGGGGCGTGTTCTTTGCCTCCTTTCTTGCACGAGCAAGAAAGGAGGTCGCCCGCCGGGGCGAGTCCCGGCCAGCGACATCAAAAAGAAGAGCTACCCACGCAATACCAGCAAGCGCATCAGCCAAAATTAATTGGACTCTGACCCCAATTAAAAACTACCGCTTCAACAAAGATTGCGGCACCGCAGCAGCCCCAACCCGCTCCAGCACATCCGCCAAGCGCAGCACCTCCAGCCCCGTATGCGCCCAAAACCGCTCCAAGGGCTCACTGCGCTCAATCAGCAGATGCCGCACCAGCGGCTCCATATGCGTCGTCGCCGGGTCGGCCAGCAGCACGTAGCGCGCGTCCACCGAATCGCTCGCGCCGGCGGCGGATTCGTCCACCTGCACCACCCAGTCCAGTCCCTTGAGGGCATCCAGCACGGGTTCGAGTTGCAGCACATCCACCCGCAGCTGCTGCGCCAGCTGCAACGCCGTGAGCCCATGCGCCTGCTGACCACGCCCGGCTTGCAGCTGCTGCAGCGCCTCCACGGCCAGCAGAAAGGCCCAGCCCTGCCCGCCCGCGCGCCGCGCCACGCCCGCCAGCAGGCTGGGCAGATACGCAGCCACGACAGCGCCCAGCAGCACGATGACCCAGGCCACGTAGATCCACAGCAGCAGGATGGGCAGCGTGGCAAAGGTGCCGTAGATCACCGAATAGGTGGGCACCGAGGCCAGGTACAGGCCCAGGCCCTTCTTGGCCAGCTCCATGCCCAGCGACACGAACAGGCTGCCGGCCCAGGCATGGCGCCAGTGCACCTGGGTGTTGGGAACGTAGCGGTACATGGCGGCCACGCCGGCCGCCAGCAGCAGAAATTCGATCGTATCCAGCAACAGCCTTGCCCCGCCCGGCAGCGTGGCGCCCAGTCCGCTCGAGACGGCACCGGCGATCGAGGTCGTCAGCGCCAGGCTGGCCGCCAGCACCAGCGGCCCCAGCGTGATGGCGGCCCAGTAGATCAGCACGCGCTGGCCCAGCGGGCGCAGGCGGCGCACGCGCCAGATGGTGTTGAGCGTGCGATCGATCGTCAGAATCAGCGCCAGCGCCGTGATCGTCAGCACCGACAGGCCCGCCACGCCCAGTCCGCTGGCCTTGGCCGAGAACTGCGTCAGATAACCGAGCACCGGGCGCGAGATGCTGTCGGGCACCAGGCTGTCGACGAGCCAGCGCTGCAGCATCTGCTCCATCTTGCCGAAGATGGGAAAGGCCGAGAACACCGCCAGCGCCACGGTAAAGAACGGCACCAGCGCCAGCAGCGTGGTGAAGGTGAGGCTGCTGGCGGTGATGCCCAGCCTATCCTCGCGAAAGCGCTCGCGCAGCATGTACGCCGTGGTGCGCCAGGGAAAGTGCGACAGTTGAACCCACCACGCATCAAGGCGCTGCGCAGTGGTATTTAGAGCGTGTTTACGATTTTTCATGGTGTCCGTTGCCCCACAAAGGCGGTGGCTGCAAGACGCAAACCCGCAGCCGGGCTGGTGGCCCGGCGAGGATTTGCAACGCAGCAGACGCTGCCTTTGCGGGGCAACCCTTCGGGCAAGGCAGCAATAAGCCGCACTCGTCGTTGCCCGCCTTGCCCAGGCCTCCAGCATGGGCGGCGACGGGCGCCTAGATTGCAGCTTATTGCTGCCTTGCGGGCACCATGAAAAAATCGTAAACACGCTCTAAGGGAAAACGCCATGGCCGATATGATGCCAGCCCCATGCATGCAGAAACCGCACTCCCGCCCTCCCCCATCACCACCGACGTCGCTGCCACCCGCTGGCTGGCCGTGGGCAGCCTGCTCGGCCTGATCGTGCTCAGCCTGGCCTGGGAGCTGTGGCTCGCGCCCCTGCGCCCGGGCGGCTCGTGGCTTGCGCTCAAGGCGCTGCCGCTGGCGGTGCCGCTCGCCGGGCTCTTGAAGCACCGCATGTACACCTACCGCTGGGTCAGCCTGCTGGTGTGGCTGTACTTTACCGAGGGCGTGGTGCGCGCCTGGAGCGACCGCCCGCCCGGCAACTGGCTGGCCGGCATCGAGATCCTGCTGTGCCTGATGCTGTTTACCGCCTGCGCCCTGCATGTGCGCCTGCGCCTGACCGCGGCCAAGGCGCGCCCGTCCAACCCTGCTACCAAATCGCCATGACCACTGCCCTGCTCGACTCCCTGCGCCAGATCGCCGGCGCCGCCCATGTGCTGACCGAGGGCGACCTGAGCGCCTATGAACAGGACTGGCGCAAGCGCAGCCACGGCAAGGCCCTGGCCGTGGTGCGTCCGGCCAGCACGGCCGAGGTGGCGGCCGTGGTCAAGGCCTGCGCCGCCGCCGGCGCGCCCATCATTCCCCAGGGCGGCAACACCAGCCTGTCGGTGGGCAGCACGCCCGATGGCAGCGGCACCCAGGTAGTCCTGAGCCTGACGCGCATGAACCAGGTGCGCAGCCTGGATCGCGACAACCTGACCATGACGGTGGAGGCCGGCTGCATCCTGCAAACCCTGCAGGAGACGGCCGACAAGGCCGGCCTGCTGTTCCCCTTGAGCCTGGCCGCCGAGGGCAGCTGCACCATTGGCGGCAACCTGGGCACCAACGCCGGCGGCACCCAGGTGGTGCGCTACGGCAACACGCGCGAGCTGTGCCTGGGCCTGGAGGTGGTCACACCCCAGGGCGAAGTCTGGGAGGGATTGAGCGGCCTGCGCAAGGACAACACCGGCTACGACCTGCGCGACCTGTTCATCGGCAGCGAGGGCACGCTGGGCGTGATCACCGCCGCCACCATGAAGCTGTTCCCGCAGCCCGCGGCACAGCTCACCGCCTGGGCCGCCGTGCCGTCGATGGAGGCCGCCGTGCGCCTGCTGGGCCTGGCGCACCAGCACCTGGGCGCGGGGCTCACGGGCTTCGAGGCCATGGGCCAGTTCGCGCTGTCGCTGGTCATCAAGCACATGCCACAGCTGCGCGTGCCCTTCGCCGGGCTGGACGGCGCGCCGCCCTACTACGTGTTGCTGGAAAACAGCGACAGCGAATCCGAGCAGCACGCACGCGAACGCTTCGAAGCGCTCTTGGAGCTGGCCTTCGAGGACGGCTGCGTGCTCGACGCCGTGGTCGCCGAGAGCCTGGCCCAGGCACACGAGCTGTGGCATATCCGCGAGGGCATCCCGCTGGCCCAGGCCGAAGAGGGCCTGAACATCAAGCACGACATCTCGATCGCCGCGTCGCGCATTCCCGACTTCGTGGCGCACACCGATGCGCTGCTGGTGCGCGAGATCCCCGGCGTGCGCCTGGTCAACTTCGGCCATCTGGGCGACGGCAACCTGCACTACAACGTGCAGGCGCCCGAGGGCGGCGACGCACGCGAATTCCTGCGCACGCAGGAGGATCGCGTGAACCAGTTGGTCTATGACGCGGTGGCGAAGTTTGGCGGCAGCTTCTCGGCCGAGCATGGCGTGGGCCAGCTCAAGGCCGACAAGCTGGCGCACTACAAGTCGCCCGTGGCCCTGCAGATGATGCGCGCCATCAAGCAGGCGCTGGATCCGCAGGGGGTGATGAACCCTGGGTGCGTTCTTCAAAAATAGTAGCTGCATGCGCTTGCTACATAAGCGCTATAACCACTTTTATCTGAATTCCCACATGCCGCTGCGCCCCTCTCTGCCTCCCTCCCCCTCTGGGGGAGGGCTGGGGTGGGGGCCGGCAACCTCAACACCCGACAGCAGGCCGGGGCGCGCTTGCCAAGCCCCCATCCCCACCTTCCCCCAAAGGGGGAAGGAGCCTGAGAGGCCACGCCAATCAAGACCCTTGCCCCCACCATGACCCAACGCCCCATCCGCCACCAATACGAAGACCTGATGCGCCATGTGTTCGAGCATGGCACGTCCAAGGGCGACCGAACCGGCACCGGCACGCGCAGCGTCTTCGGCCACCAGATGCGCTTCGACCTGGGCGAGGGCTTTCCCCTCGTCACGACGAAGAAGGTGCACCTGAAGTCCATCATCGTCGAGCTGCTGTGGTTCCTGACGGGCTCGTCCAACAACAACTGGCTGCGCGAACGCGGCGTGACCATCTGGGACGAGTGGGCGCGCGAGGACGGCGACCTGGGCCCCGTGTACGGCGTGCAGTGGCGCAGCTGGCCCACGCCCGATGGCGGCCACATCGACCAGATCAGCCAGGTCATCGACCAGCTCAAAACCAACCCCGACAGCCGCCGCATCATCGTCAGCAGCTGGAACGTGGCCGAGCTCGACAAGATGGCCCTCATGCCCTGCCACGCCTTCTTCCAGTTCTACGTGGCGGACGGCAGGCTGAGCTGCCAGCTCTACCAGCGCAGCGCCGACATCTTCCTGGGCGTGCCCTTCAACATCGCCTCCTACGCCCTGCTCACCCACATGGTGGCGCAGCAGTGCGACCTGGCCGTGGGCGACTTCATCTGGACTGGCGGCGACTGCCACATCTACAGCAACCACTTCGAGCAGGTGCAGACCCAGCTGGCGCGCCAGCCCTACGCCTACCCCGAGCTGCACATCAAGCGCCGGCCGGCGTCGATATTCGACTACGAATACGAGGATTTCGAGGTGCTGGGCTACGAACACCATCCGGCGATCAAGGCGCCGGTGGCGGTGTGAGCGTCGTGAGACTGGCAGGCAGTGGTAACGGATCAGCCAGTCAGTCTTGACCACAGGGTTGATTTGATACATCATGGCTGAAGCCCATGAAAGCGCCCAAGGCCCAGGAAATCTATGCCCCAAAGGATGTAAGCATTCCAGCGAGGCTGGGCGGCGGAGCTCTGAAGGAGCGGGTCATCCGTGAGTTGCCATCCAAGCAGGTCGTCAGTTACGCGCTGGCCTACATCAACCCACTGATCTTCAGCGGCGACAACGGGCGGGTGCTGGGGTACGACAACAGCCACGGCTACTCGCATCGGCACTACATGGGCGCCATCACGCCGGAGCGCTTCACCAGCTATGAAGAGCTTTACGACCGGTTCGAGCAAGAGTGGCAGACGATTGCCGTCAAATTCGTCAATGGAGAAGAGATATGACGAAGCAAAGGATCACGCTGGCAGATTTCACCAAAAACCCCATGCTGCAGGAGCATTCCCGCAGGAGCAAGTCCGTTGCGCGCGCGCTGGACGAAAAGGCCGACAGGCTGCCGTATGCCAAGACCTTCACCAGCTTCGAGTTCGAGGATTTCCTGAGCCAGCTAACGCCCAAGCGGTTCGAGTTGCTGCGACTGGCCAGCAAAGGGCGGCTATCCATCGCAGAGTTGGCGACTGCGGCCCACCGGGATCAAAGTGCCGTCTCGCGCGACGTTGCCAAGCTGAGCCAACTGGGCCTGGTCGAGGTGGAGGTGGTCACGAACGAAGGGCACGGGCGAAAAAAGATCGTGCTTCCCGTCGCCGCCACAATCTCCATCAACGCGTCGATTACGGCGGCCTGAGCCGGTTCCAAGGCAGGGTGGAGTGGGCCCCAACGTAGACATCCTTGAAACTAACTGCGAAGCTTGTGCCCTTCGAGGAGCAATCAACGATGACTACTTCCGGCACGACATCCTTCGATAACATCCGCAACCTGTGTCTGATCGGCCCCGCCGCCGCCGGCAAGACCACCCTGGTCGAGGCGCTGCTGCAGCAAGCCGGCGCCATCACCGCGGCGGGCAGCGTGGAGCGCGGCAGCACCGTCAGCGACCATGACCCGCTGGAGATCAAGGCCCAGCATTCGCTGCAGTCGGCGGTCATGCATGCCGAGTATGGCGGTTGCCTGATGCACCTGATCGACACGCCCGGCCTGCCGGACTTCATCGGCCAGAGCCTGGCCGCGCTGGAGGCGGTGGAGACGGCGGCCATCGTCATCAGCGCCGCGGCCGGCATCGAACCCATGGCGCGGCGCATGATGGAGTACGCGGCCGAGCGGCAGCTCGATCGCCTGATCATCGTCAACAAGATCGACGCCGAGGGTGCCGACCTGCCCGCGCTGCTGGCCGACATTCAGACCCAGTTTGGCAAGGAATGCCTGCCGCTGAACCTGCCCGACGCGGGGGCGAGCCAGGTGGTGGACTGCTTCTACGACCGCTCCGGCCACAGCGACTTTGGCGCCGTGGAGGATGCCCACCGCGCGCTGGTGGAGCAGGTGGTGGAGGTGGACGCCGCCTTCGTAGACCGCTACCTGAACGACGGCGACGTGGACGCCGCCGAGCTGCACGCCCCTTTGGCCCAGGCGCTGCGCGAGGGGCATTTGATACCGGTGTGCTTCGTCTCGGCGCGCACGGGCGCGGGCGTGGCCGAGCTGCTGGACGTGATCGCCAAACTGCTGCCCCACCCGGCCGAGGGCAACCCGCCCGACTTCCTGAATGGCGAGGGCGACGCAGCCAAGCCCATGCAGGCACAGCCCGACGCCGCGGCCCATGTGCTGGCCCATGTGTTCAAGCTCAGCATCGACCCCTACGTGGGCAAGCTCGGTTTTGTGCGCGTGCACCAGGGCACGATCACGCCGGGCACGCAGCTCTACGTAGGCGACGGGCGCAAGCCGTTCAAGGTGGGGCACCTGTACCTGAAGCAGGGCAAGAACCAGGTGGAGATCGCCAGCGCCGGGCCGGGTGCGATTTGCGTCATCGGCAAGGTGGAGGAGCTGCATTACGACGCCGTGCTGCACGACGCGGCCGAGGACAGCCACATTCACCTGAAGCCCCTGCCCTCGCCGGTGCCGGTGCACGGCGTGGCCATTGCGCCCAAGCGCCGCGGCGACGAGCAGCGCATGTGGGAGATCATGAACAAGCTGGTGGCCGAAGACCCCTGCCTGCTGATCGAGCATGTGGCCACCACCAATGAGACCATCGTGCGCGGCCTGGGCGAGCTGCATCTGCGCGTGCTGCTCGATCGCCTGCGCGAGGTCTACAAGTTCGAGGTGGACACACGCCCGCCGCGCATCGCCTACCGCGAGACCATCACGCGCGGCGCGGCGGCCCAGTATCGCCACAAGAAGCAGAGCGGCGGCGCCGGCCAGTTTGGCGAGGTGCACCTGCGCATCGAGCCTTTGGCGCGCGGCGCGGGCTTCGAGTTTGTAGACCAGGTCAAGGGCGGCGCCATTCCGGGCCAGTTCATGCCGGCCGTGGAAAAAGGCGTGCGCGAGGCGCTGGCCGAGGGCGTGATTGCCGGCTTTCCCGTACAGGACTTGCGTGTGATCGTGTACGACGGCAAATACCACAGCGTGGACAGCAAGGAGGTGGCCTTCGTCACCGCCGGCAAGAAGGCCTTCCAGACCGCGATTCGCGAGGCCGGGCCCGTCGTGCTGGAGCCGATCGCACGCCTGCAGGTGACGGCGCCCGAGGCCTCCATGGGCGCCATCACCGGCGATCTGTCGGCGCGCCGCGGCGTGGTCAGCGGCACCGACAGCGACAAGCTGGGCCAGCTGACGGTGAACGGCGAGGCGCCGCTGGCCGAGTTGACCGACTACCAGAGCCGCCTGAACGCCATGACCGCCGGCCAGGGCAGCTACGCGCTGGCGCTGTCGCATTACGAGGTGGTGCCGCCCGGGGTGCAGCAGTTGCTGATGGGGCAATACAAGGTGCAGGACGAATAAACTACGGGCTTTTGTCACACACAGCCCCACCATGTCCTCCTCCGGTTTTCACGTACACGGCCCGCACGATCATGCCGTGGAGCACGCCGTCGAACACGGCGCCCACGCATCCGCACACCAAGGCGCGCACGAAGGCAGCGGCCTGACCAACCAGATCGCCATGTGCACGGCCGTCATCGCCACGGTGGGGGCCCTGTTCTCCTACATGGGCGGGGCCACGCAGGCCAATGCCGGCCTGCTGAAGAACGACGCCGCCATCAAGAAGACCGAGGCCGCCAACCAGTGGAATTTCTACCAGGCCAAGAGCACCAAGCAGTCGCTGGCCGAGCTGGCGCGCGACCTGGCCAGTGACGACAAGAAGCCCCTGCTGCAGGCCAAGGTGGAGCGCTACGACAAGGAAAAGGCCGAGATCAAGCTGGCCGTCGAGGGCCTGGAGGCCCAGTCCAAGGATCTGGATCACCAGAGCGAGGGCCAGATGCACCAGCACCACCGCTGGGCCCAGGCCACGACGGCGCTGCAGGTGTCCATTGCGCTGGCCGCCATTGCACTGCTGACGCGCAAGAAATGGCTGGAATGGGGCATGTTCGGCGTGGCCGGCGTTGGCGTGGCCGTGGGGGCGCTGGCCTTCCTCCATATCTGAACGCCTGAGCGGCCATGCCCATCGCCGTCCACCTCATCTATGCGCGCGCCGCCAACGGCGTGATCGGCAGGGACGGCGCCATGCCCTGGCACCTGCCCGAGGATCTGGCGCATTTCAAGGCGCTGACCCAGGGCCACCCGGTGATCATGGGCCGCAAGACCTGGGACTCGCTGCCGCCGCGCTTTCGCCCCCTGCCGGGCCGTAGCAACATCGTCGTGACGCGCCAGGCGGATTGGCATGAAAACGGGGCTCAGCGCGCTTGCAGCCTGCGCGAGGCGCTATCGATGGCAGAGCAATCCAGCGGCACGGCGTGGGTCATTGGCGGCGCCCAGATCTACGCCCAGGCCCTGCCCCTGGCCACGCGGGTGGAGGTGACCGAGATCGGGCAAGACTTCGAGGGCGACGCCTGGGCCCCCACGCTAGGGCCCGAATGGCTGGAGGTCGCGCGCAGCCAGCATGTGAGCGGCAGCGGCCTGCGCTATGACTTCGTGAGCCTGCGCCGCAGCGGCTGAACAGATGCGCACATTCGCAGCCCCCCCGAAGGCCAGCCCTGGCACGCGGCGCTCTTTTGGAGGCCTCCTATGGCCAGGTGCTGCTGATCTAGCAACGAGTCTCAGATGGCTTGTTTTACTCCCTCCCCCTCTGGGGGAGCAGGGGTGGGGGCCAGCGACGCTCGCGCGTTGATGCCGGCAAGATGCCGGCGCTCCAGCCCCCTATCCCAGCCTCGGTGCTGGCGGCGAGACGCCGCCGCTCTTCAGGCAGTCCAGTTCCGCACTGGCGGAACTGGAGCCGCAGCCTTCAGCCCCAAAGGGGGAAGGAGTCTGAGACAGCTTGCAAATCAAGAAGCCCTTAGCAGCGCAGCGAGGCCCCGGCCGAGTCGCGAATGCCTTCCAGCACTTCAGGGTTCACCGGATCCAGCCCCAGGTTGTTGCCCTCCAGCACGCGCTCGGCGCGGTAGCTGGAGCGCACGAAGGGGCCGGCCACGGCCTCGACGAAGCCCAGGCTCAGGGCGTACTCGCGGTATTTCCTGAACTCGTCGGGCGTCACGTAGCGCTGTACCGGCAGGTGGTTCTTGGTCGGGCGCATGTACTGGCCCATGGTCACCACGTCCACGTCCGCGGCGCGGATGTCGTTCAGGGCGCGCTCGATCTCGTCGTCAGACTCGCCCAGGCCCAGCATCAGGCTGGTCTTGGTGATGGTCTGGGGCGCATAACCCTTGGCAAATTTCAGGATCGCCAGGGTCTGGGCGTAGCCGGCGCGGGCGTCGCGCACTGGGTGGGTCAGGCGCTGCACGGTCTCCAGGTTCTGCGCATAGGTGGCCAGGCCGGCGTCCAGCACCTGCGCCACCAGGTCGTGCCGGCCCTGGAAGTCGGGCGTGAGCGCCTCAACCGCCGTGTCGGGCGTGCGCTCGTGGATGGCGCGCACGCAGGCGGCGTAGTGCCCGGCGCCGCCATCAGCCAGGTCGTCGCGGTCCACCGAGGTCAGCACCACGTATTTCAGGCCCATCAGCGCCACGGCCTCGGCCACCTTGGCGGGCTCGTCGCGATCGAGCCAGCCCTGCGGGTTGCCGGTGGAGACGGAGCAGAACTTGCATGCGCGCGTGCACACCGAGCCCATCAGCATCAGCGTGGCCGTGCCGCGGCCCCAGCATTCGGAGATGTTGGGGCACTTGGATTCGGCGCAGACGGTGGACAGCTGGCGGCTGCGCACGATCTCCATCACCTCCTGGTACTTGGCGCCCGAGGGCAGCTTCATGCGCAGCCATTCGGGCTTGCCCTGCCGATCCGGCACCAGGGCGATGGGGCTGGCCTTCACACCGTCCTTGATGGCGCGCGTGCCCTGCGGGCTGACAAACTTGGCGCCGGACGTGGGGCGCGGGCTGATTTGGGATTCACTCATGGTCTGACGGTCCTTGCACCGTGGATCGCACGCGTCTGGCGGCGATCGTGATGAAAACGGCACCCGGGCCGGGCCAGGCCGGCCGGGGCAAGGGCGACATTATCCGTGCTCATGCCATTCACGCCTTGATGCAACACCCATGACCCACGCGATGGCAGTGGCACCGCCGCTGCCAGATTGCCTTGCAGTTGTGCCACCTGTTACCCGCGCCGCTGCGCCGGCCGATAGACTGGCAGCCTCCCCTCATCACCCGGAGCGACTCATGATCCAGACGACCGACTTCGTGGCCACCGTTTTTGATGGCAAGAGCAACCCCGCCAAGGTCACCGTGACCTTCACCATGGCACTCAACGCCGCCCTCAAGGGCTACAGCGCCACCGTCATCCTGATGGTGGAGGCCGTGGAGCTGGGCATACCCGGAGCCACCCAGGGCATGGACGTGGGCAAGCCGTTCGAGCCCGTGCAGCAGCTGCTGGCCAAGTACCTGGAGCACGGCGGATGCGTGGCCATCTGCGGCGCGTGCATGATCCACAACGGCTTCACGGCCGAGCAGATGGACTCGCGCTTTCCCATCATTGCTGCGCCCGACGTCATCGACCTGCTGATGGGCGCCAGGGGCTCGTTGCAAATCACCTGAGCCCCCCATAATCAGCGCCCCGCACCGTTGCCGCCCTACTGCCACCAAGAACCATGCAAATCGCCACCTGGAACGTCAACTCCCTCTCCGTGCGCCTGCCCCAGGTGCTGGCCTGGCTGGCCGCCAATCCCGTCGATGCCCTGGGCCTGCAGGAGCTCAAGCTGGTGGACGAGAAGTTTCCGCATGACGCGTTCGAGGCCGCGGGCTACCACGCGGTCTGCTTTGGCCAGAAGACCTACAACGGCGTCGCCATCGTGAGCCGCAGCCCGGCGCGCGACGTGGTGCGCAACATCCCCGGCCATGAGGACGAGCAGGCACGCGTGATCGCCGCCACGCTGGACAGCGCCAGCGGCCCGTTGCGCCTGATCAACTGCTACTTCGTGAACGGCCAGGAGCCCGGCAGCGACAAGTTTGCCTACAAACTCAAGTGGCTGGCCGCCCTGCACGACTGGGTCCGCCAGGAACTGGCGGCGCACCCGCGCCTGGCGCTGGTGGGCGACTTCAACGTGGCGCCCGAGGATCGCGATTCCTACGACCCCGTGGGGCTGAAGGACACCATCCACCATACGCAGGAGGAGCGCCGGCATTTCCGGGACTTGCTGGCGCTGGGGCTGAGCGACGCCTTCCGCCTGTTCGAGCAGCCCGAGAAGAGCTACTCATGGTGGGATTACCGCATGCTGGGCTTTCAGAAAAACCGCGGCCTGCGCATCGACCATATCCTCGTCAGCGACGCCCTGCGCGCCGGCGTGACGGCCTGCCATGTGGATCGCGCACCGCGCAAGAACAAGCAGCCGAGCGACCATGCGCCGGTGCTTGCCAGCCTTGCGTGAACTATCGTTTATTCAGGACGGCCGCCGGATCACCACCTCCAGATACGCACCAGGCACCAGCAGGGTGGCGCTGCCGCCCCGGTTGTGGCGCTCCAGCAGGGCAAGAAGATCGCGCTCCAGCGCCTGCTGGCGATCGGGATCGAGGGCGGCAAACGCGCGGTGTACCGGCCCATAGCAGGCGCGGAACAGCTCCAGCCAGTGGCGCGGCGATTCGTAGCGGAACATGAAGTCGCGCGGCGTGGCCGTGATCTGCTGGCCCGGGAACAGCTCGTGCAAGCCCTGCTCGGTGCCCCAGCGCACGGAAGGGCGCAGACCGGCCGGTGGCGGCACGTACTGGCCCACGGTCTTCAGCACTTGGCCCACGAAGCCATCCGGCGTCCAGTTGGCCAGGCCTATGCAGCCGCCCGGGCGCACCACGCGCGTCATTTCGGCGGCGGCGCGCTCCTGGTGGGGCGCAAACATCACGCCCACGGTGGACAGGGCGACGTCAAAAGAGTCGTCGTCAAACGGCAGGGCCTCCGCGTCGGCCTGCCGGAATTCGACCTGCAGGCGCTCCGCTGCGGCGCGCACACGGCCGCGCTCCAGCAGCGCCGGCACATAGTCGGTGGAGGTCACTCGCGCAAAGCGCCGCGCGGCGGCCAGGGTGGCGTTGCCGTTGCCGGCGGCAACATCCAGCACCTTGCTGCCGGCACGCAGGTTCACGGCCTCGCACAGGCTCTCGCCCATGATCTGCAAGGTGGTGCCGATGATGGCGTAGTCGCCCGAAGACCAGACGGCCTGCTGACGCTGCTTGATGGCGGCGTAGTCGAGGGACGGGGCCTGGACGGTGTCGGTGGTGGTGGTCATGAAAGCCTCCAGTCAGCGCAGATGAACCAGTGGCAGACATTGCCGCTTCGGCCAGCGCTACGGCACCCATGCTGCGCCCCGGGTGGCGAATCCTCAAGTTCTGTTTCTGAACCTGGCCGCTTCAGAATCTGAACTGGCGTGGGCGCGGCGATAGGCGTAGATTGCAGCTACCGGGTAATACGGCGCGGGAGAGCGATCATGTCGATGGACAGCTATCAGCAGTTCTGCCCCATGGCCATGGCGGCCGAGGTGTTGTGCTGCCGCTGGACGCTGCTGGTGGTGCGCGAGCTGCTGCTGGGCTCGGCACATTTCAACGACCTGCGACGGGGCGTGCCGCGCATGTCCACGGCGCTGCTGGCCAAGCGCCTCAAGGAGCTGGAGGCCGCGGGCATCGTGGTGCGCAAGCCGGCGGCGCGCCAGGCCCACACCCACAGCCATCAGACCCACAGCTATCAAACCCACACCTATGAATTGACCCAGGCCGGCCAGGAACTGCGCCCCATCGTCGAGGCCATGGGCGTATGGGGGCAGCGCTGGGTGACGACCGAGGCCACCCTGCGCCACCTGGACGCCAACCTGCTGATGTGGGACATGCGCCGCAACGTCAACCCCGAGCCCGAGCCCAGCGCCCGCACCACCATCGAGTTCATCTTCGATGGCAGCGTAGCCGCGGCCTGCAAGTACTGGCTGGTGGTGGAGCGCGGCCACGAGGTCGATCTGTGCACCGTGGATCCGGGCTTTGATGTCGATCTGTATGTGGCCACCGACCTGCGCACGCTGACCGAGGTCTGGCTGGGCTACCTGGACTGGACCCAGGCAAGGCGTAGCGGTGCCATCCACGTCTCGGGATCGGTGGGGCGCGAGAGCGAACTGCGCGCCTGGCTGCGCCTGGGCAGTTTTGCCGGCGTGCCCAAGCAGGTCGCGCTTGCCGGCAGCAGCCAATGAACTATCATTTATATAGCTTTTAGCGCCCTATGGACGGGCGTTATAAGCCATTTTCATCCGA
The DNA here is from genome assembly GCA_018240985.1 of Pseudomonadota bacterium. Lineage (GTDB taxonomy): Bacteria > Pseudomonadota > Gammaproteobacteria > Burkholderiales > Burkholderiaceae_C > Alicycliphilus. The sequence goes on along the minus strand of JAFEER010000276.1, from coordinate 31,776 downwards.
ACCACCCAAGCCCAGCTCCTGGATCTTGCGCGTGATGGTGTTGCGGCCTATGCCCAGGCGCTGCGCGGCCTCCATGCGCCGGCCATGCGTGGCCGCGAGTGCCGTGCCGATGAGGCGCGACTCGAAGCGGCGCGTGAGCAAGTCCCACACATCGCTGCGGCCGCTGGCCAGCAGTTGTTCTGCCTCGCGCTCCAGGGCGCGCTCCCAGTCCTCGCCTGCGGCCGTCGCGGCGGGCTGCGGTGCTCTATGCGGCGCGTCGCCTTCCTGCAGCACCTCGGGCGGCAGATCCTGCTCGGAAATGAGCTGTGCCGGCGCCATGACGGTGAGCCAGTGGCAGATGTTCTCGAGCTGGCGCACATTGCCGGGAAAGGCAAAGCGCGCCAGCCGCGTGAGCGCCGCGTCGGAGATGCGCTTGGGCGCGACCGCCAGCTGCGCCGCGCTGCGCTGCAGAAAATGGCGCGCCAGCATGGGAATGTCCTCGCTGCGCTCACGCAATGGCGGCAGGCGCAGGCGGATCACGTTCAGGCGATGCATCAGGTCTTCGCGAAAGGCGCCGTCCTTCACGCGCTGCTCCAGGTTCTGGTGCGTGGCGGCAATCACGCGCACATGGGCCTTCACCGGGGCGTGGCCGCCGACACGGTAGAACTGGCCGTCCGACAGTACGCGCAAGAGGCGCGTCTGCAGGTCGAACGGCATGTCGCCAATTTCATCCAGGAACAGCGTGCCGCCCTCGGCCTGCTCGAAGCGGCCACGCCGCTGCGCCTGCGCGCCGGTGAAGGCGCCACGCTCGTGGCCGAACAGCTCGCTCTCCAGCAGATCCTTGGGGATGGCGGCGGTGTTGATGGCCACGAACGGCCCGCCCGCGACGGGCGAATGCCGGTGCAGGGCGCGCGCCACCAGCTCCTTGCCGGTGCCGGATTCGCCCGTGATGAGCACCGTGACCGCGCTTTGCGAGAGGCGCCCGATGGCGCGGAACACGTCCTGCATGGCGCTGGCCTGGCCCAGCATCTCGGGGGCGTCGGCCAGCTGCTGCTCGGCCACGTCCTCGCGCTGGCTCTCCTGCAGGGCACGGCGGATCAGCTCCACGGCCTTGCTCACGTCAAACGGCTTGGGCAGGTATTCAAAGGCGCCGCCCTGGTAGGCGGACACGGCGCTGTCCAGGTCGGAATAGGCCGTCATGATGATCACTGGCAGGCCGGGCAGGCGTTCACGCACCTGCTCCAGCAGCTGCAGGCCCGAGCCGCCCGGCATGCGGATGTCGCTGACCAGCACCTGCGGGCCCGGCTGCGCCCCATCGGCCAGCGCGTCCAGCACCTCGCGCGGCTGCGTGAAGCTGCGCGTGGGCAGTTGTTCGCGCGCCAGCGCCTTCTCCAGCACGAAACGGATGGAGGCATCGTCGTCCACGATCCAGATCGGTTTCACGTCAATGATCTCCTGTGTTCGCGACCAGTGTCGCGACACTAGTCATGGCAATGGAATGAGAATCCGAAAGTCTGTGCAACCCGGCCGGCTCTCGCAGTCGATCATGCCTTCGTGATGCTGCACGAAGGCCTGCGCCAACGGCAGTCCCAGCCCCGACCCGCCGTCGCGCCCCGTCACCAAGGGGTAGAAGATGCGCTCCCTGATGGCTTCTGGCACGCCCGGGCCGTTGTCGATGACATGCAATTCCAATGCCAGCCTGTAGCGCTGGCGTCCGATGGTGAGCTTGCGCGCCACGCGGGTGCGCAAGGTGATCTGCGCGTCGCCGGCGGCGATGCGCTCGCCCAGGGCCTGGGCGGCGTTCTGCACGATGTTCAAGAGCGCCTGCACCAGCTGCGCGCGGTCGCCGCGAAACTCGGGGATGGAGGTGTCGTAGTCGCGCAATATCACCAGGCCATGCGGGTATTCGGCCAGCACCAGGCGGCAGACATGCTCGCAGACCTCGTGGATGTTCACGTCGCCCACCAGCTGCGGCTGGCGGTGCGGCGCCAGCAGCCTGTCCACCAGGTGCTGCAGGCGGTCGGCCTCGTGGATGATGACCTGGGTGTATTCGGCCAGCTCGGGGCTGGCCAGCTCCAGCTGCAGCAGCTGCGCGGCGCCGCGTATGCCGCCCAGGGGATTCTTGATCTCGTGCGCCAGGTTGCGGATCAGCTCCTTGTTGGCCTGCGCCTGCTCCAGCAGGCGCTCTTCCCTGTCCTGGTGCGCCTGTACCTGCAAGGGCCACAGCTCCACCAGCAGCTCGCCCGCCCGTTCGGCCGACGCGATATGGGCATGCACGGGCATGGTGTCTTGCTGCGGTCGGCGCAGCACCGCCTCCAGGCGCAGCTGCGCGTAGTCCTGCGTGCGCACCACCGCCAACGCGGCTTGCACGACGGACTGGTCGCTGAACAAGGCGGAAAAATCACTGCCCAACAACATGCGGCGCGACAGGCCCAGCATGTTCTCGAGTGCGGCATTCACGTACAGCACCCGGCCCTGCGCATCGAGCACGGCTACCAGCGTGGACAGCAGATCCAGTGCCTGGTAGTGCGGCGGTTCGGGGGCGGCTTGAATGATGCAGTCCTGGGTGCTGCGGGAGCTAGTTGCCGCCCAGGCGCCCCAGCTCGCGCTTGATGCCGGCCACGTCGGCCTCGGCGCGGGTGACGGAGGCCTTGAGCTCGGCCGTGCGCTCGATGTAGACCTGCGCATTGCGCATCTCCAGCGCCGAGCGTTGCGGGAAGCCGTCGTTGTATTCCTTGCGCAGCTCGGCCAGGCGTGCCTCGGCCTTGCGCAGCTCGTCCTGCAGGATGGCGCGCGCATCGGCGTCGCGGGCGCGCTGGTCGCTGGCGGCCACGCGCGGCGCGTTGGCGGGCGAGCTCGCCGCCTTGGGCGCCGATGGCGCTGCGCCGCCGCTGGCTGCGGCCGGGCGCGTGCCTTCAACTATCGTTACGTTGCCGCCTTCCACCAGCTTGCAGCCACGCTCCCTGGCCTGGGCCGCGTTGTTGGTGTACTCGTTGCCGCAGCGGTAGATGCGATCCTGCGCCCAGGCGGGCTGCAGCATGGCGGCAATGATGGTGAAGGCGAGCAGACAGTATTTCATCGAAGTCCTTAGCATGCGTCAGGCATGCACGATGGCGGCGAGTATCCCGCAATCACCGCATGGCGCCAATTGTGCTGCCATGCGGCAACTGAGAAGACCCGAGAAGACGGCGATTGTTCCGGCAATAAGCGCCGCGCAAAAGACAAAGGCGGCCGAAGCCGCCCGGATGCGATGCGCCGCAAGGCGCACCATGCCGATTACAGCGAGTAGTACATGTCGTACTCGACCGGGTGCGGCGCCATGCGGAAGCGCTGCACCTCGCCCATCTTGAGCTCGACGTAGGCGTCCAGCATGCTGTCGGAGAACACGCCGCCCTTGGTCAGGAAGGCGCGATCCTTGTCCAGCGCCTCCAGCGCCTGATCCAGGCTGTGGCACACGGTGGGCACCAGCCTGTCTTCTTCGGGCGGCAGGTGGTACAAGTCCTTGGTGGCAGCCTCGCCTGGGTGGATCTTGTTTTCCACGCCGTCCAGGCCGGCCATCATCAGCGCCGAGAAGCACAGGTAGGGGTTGGCCAGTGGATCGGGGAAGCGCGCCTCGATGCGGCGGCCCTTGGGATTGGCCACATAGGGAATGCGGATCGACGCGGAACGGTTGCGCGAGCTGTAGGCCAGCTTCACCGGCGCCTCGTAGCCGGGCACCAGGCGCTTGTAGCTGTTGGTGCCGGGGTTGGTGATGGCGTTCAGGGCGCGGGCGTGGTGAATGATGCCGCCGATGTAGTACAGCGCAAAGTCCGACAGGCCGGCATAGCCGTCACCGGCGAACAGGTTCTTGCCGTCCTTCCAGATGGACTGGTGCACATGCATGCCCGAGCCGTTGTCGCCGGCGTAGGGCTTGGGCATGAAGGTGGCGGTCTTGCCGTAGGTGTTGGCCACGTTCCAGACGACGTACTTCAGCACCTGCGTCCAGTCGGCGCGCTCGACCAGGGTGGAGAAGCGCGTACCGATCTCGTTCTGGCCGGCGCCGGCCACCTCGTGGTGGAACACCTCGACCGGAATGCCCAGCTGCTCCAGGATCAGCACCATTTCGGCGCGCATGTCCTGCGTGCTGTCCACGGGCGGCACGGGGAAGTAGCCGCCCTTGGTGGTGGGGCGGTGGCCGCGGTTGCCGCTGTCGAACTTGGTGCCGCTGTTCCAGGGGGCTTCGTACTCCTCGATCTCGAAGAACACGCGGCCCGACTCATTGCACCAGCGCACACCGTCGAAGATGAAGAACTCGGGCTCGGGGCCGAAGTAGGCCGTGTCGCCCAGGCCGGAGGCCTTCAGGTAGGCCTCGGCGCGCTTGGCGATGGAGCGCGGGTCGCGGTCATAGGCCTTGCCGTCGCCGGGCTCGACCACGTCGCACTGCAGGAACAGCGTGGTTTCCTCGAAGAACGGGTCGATGTTGGCGGTGCTCGGGTCGGGCATGAGCTGCATGTCCGAGGCCTCGATGCCCTTCCAGCCGGCGACGGATGAACCGTCAAAGGCGTGACCGGCGCTGAACTTGTCTTCATCAAAGTGCGACACCGGTACGGTGACATGCTGCTCCTTGCCACGGGTGTCCGTGAAGCGCAAGTCCACGAACTTGACTTCGTTTTCCTCCACCATCTTCATCACGTCTGCAACGGTCTTGGCCATCAGGTTTCTCCAAAAATAAAAGCGCATCAACAACGATGCGCATAAGTAAGCAGTTTGCGTGCCAGTTCTGCCTTCGATACTGATTTCGATACTGATATCAGGCGCGTGATTCTAAGAGAGGCGCCCGACTACAGGTGACGCACCGTTTCGGGGCCCATGGATGCACCAATTTGGTGCAATGCCTGATGCAAGTCCTGCCACGCCGCCGGCACCAGGGTTGCCGCGCCCTTCACGCCCAGCTCGATGTGCCGGCCATGCACCGGGTGATCGACGCTGGGCAGGCTGAACACCTTGACGCCGGGGTGCGCGGCCTCGATGCGCTCCATGAGCGGGGTGAGCGCGGCCTCCATGGCCTCGTACAGCACGATGGAATGCTCGGTCTGCGGCTGGCGGTTGAACCACTCTGCACAGTCATGCTCCAGCGCCCATTCCACCATGGGCCAGGCCATGACCGGGAAGCCGGGCACGAAATGCACCATGCCGCCGCCCGGGCCGTCGCAGGTAAAGCCCGGGATCTTGTTGTAGGGGTTGGGGATGATGCGCGCGCCCTGCGGAAACACGCCCATGTTCAGGCGGTGCAGGTTGTCGGCACGTTCTGGCTCGTAGGGCTGGCCCTGCTCGCGCGCCACGTCCTGCATGCGCTCGCGGATCAGGGCTGCGGCCTCGGGGTGCAGCTGCAGCGGCCGTACTAGGGCGGCAGCCGCGCACTGGCGCGTGTGGTCGTCGGGCGTGGCGCCAATGCCGCCGCAGCTGAAGACCATGTCGGACGAGGCAAAGGCGCGCTGTAGCGCCGCCGTGATGCGCGGGCGGTCGTCGCCCACGTAGTCGGCATAGCCCAGCGCCAGCCCGCGTGCCGCCAGCAGCTCTATGACCTTGGGCAGATGCTTGTCCGCGCGCTTGCCGGAGAGGATTTCGTCGCCAATGATGATCAGGCCGAAGGTGGGTGTCATGACGGGGGCATGTCGGATGAAGGCGGGCCGGGAAGTGCCGGCGGCGCGGTGATGGTGATCGCGGACGGGTTCTGCTCGGGCCGGTAGATCACATTGCCATCTTGCTCCCGCAGCTGCTGCAGCGCCGCCAGGCAATAGTGGGTAAACCAGAGCGCGGAAAAGGCAAACACCAGCGTATAGATCCAGATGGCCACCGGCACCAGCACGAAGAAGGCGGCCGCAAACACCACGCCCGAGGCCCAGACGATGGCCGGCGCCGCCCCCAGCAGACCGGTGAGCACGCCGATGGCCAGCAGGCTCAGGCGGTGGCGCTTGAAGATCTCGCGCCGCTCGGGCCTGCTGGCATGTTCGGCCAGCGCGTCGAAGGCCATCACGCGGTAGGTGAGCCAGCCCCAGATCAGCGGCGGCAGCACCAGCACCAGTGGTGGAACAAGCCATAGCGGCATGGAAATCACCATCGCCACCAGCGCTGCCAAGGTGGAGCCCAGCGACCACAGCAGGCTGGCGAAGAAGCCGCCGCCGCGCTTGCGCTCCAATTGATCAAAACGCCGCGCTGCCACCAGCGTCACGATGGACGGCGCCATGAACAAGGCCACGACCAGCACGCAGATGATGACGATCACGGGTATGGCCAGCATCAGCACCAGCAGCGGCGCCAGCATCATCGGCAGGTTGTCCACGCCGAAGTTGTGCAGCCAGCCCCAGAGCAGCTGCAGCCAGTTGGCCCCCTCCAGCATGGCCTGCGTCCAGGCGACGGCCCCTGCCCAGTAGAAATGCGCGCCACCCCAAGCCACCAGGGTCATCAGGATCAGCGGCAACAGCGACAGCGCGATGATGCGCGGCATCAGGCAGTAGCCGACGGCGCGCCAGAAGGAATCGAATAGTGGCCCCATGCGCGCAAGCATAGCGCCATTGCGGCGATTTCAGCCGCGCCCCAGCACGCGCAGCAGCCCGCGCCACTGCTGCGCCCAGAAGCCGCGGCCGTAGTCGCGCACGCGGCCGTCGGGGCCGGGCTCGATCTGGTCGCGCACCCCTGTGGGGTCGTAGCGCAGCTCAAAATTGGCCGTGCCAAACAGCATGTCCCACCAGGGCAGCAGCACGCCGAAATTGTGTCCGCCCAGGGCGGCCGCATCGGCTGTCGGCGCCGGCACCCGCGCTTCCATCGCGTGGTGCCGGCGGTGAAAACGCGGGCTGATCCACAGGCGCTCTCCCAGGCGGCCAAACCAGAGCCGCAGGTTGGCGTGGTGCAGGTTTTCGCTGAGCTGCGTGAGCGCGACGATCAGCACAAACTGCGCCGGCGCCACGCCTATGCATTGCGCCACGGTAACGATGATGGCGTCGCGCAGCAGGTCGTCCAGCAGGTGATTGCGGCTGTCGCTCCACTGGGTCATCTGCCGCTGCGCGTGATGCAGCGAATGCAGGCGCCACCACCAGCCGAAATGGTGCTGGCCACGATGGATCCAGTAATCCAGGCAGTCGAACACCAGCAGGTAGAGCAGCAGGCTCACCAGCGGCAAGTCCGTCACCCCGGGCCACAGGGCATCGAGCTGCCAGGCGTGCCAGCCATGGGTGCGCAGCATGCCGAACAGGTCATCCCAGAGCGGCATGACGGTGAAGAACAGGGCCACGCGAAACAAGCCCAGGCGGTGGATGAGTGTGTAGACCACGTCGGTGCGCCTGCCCGCGGGGTCGCGCATGGGCTCCACGGGACGCCAGCGCTCCAGCGGGGCGATCACGAGCAGCATCACGGCCAGCTGCAGCAGGCCCACCAGCAGCCAGCCCGTGGCGGCGTAGGCGTCCTCCAGCACGCTGGCCAGGCCAAGCGCGTACAGCACGGGCTGTACGACCGATTCGAACAACCATTGCTGTGCGGCATCGAACAACTGCGCCAGCCAGGACAAGAGGTTCAGCATCACTTCACACCATCCGCCTGTTTCAGCGCCGCCTTGTAGCGCGGGTGTTCGCTCAGCGTGCGAAAACACAGGCCACGCGCCTTCAGCCCGGCGATCAGCGGCTCCAGCACCGCCGGCGCCCATGGATCCTTGCGCGACCAGATGCCCAGGTGGGCGAGCAGTATGTCGCCATCGCGCACATCGTGCAGCGCCCGCTGCAGCAGCAGCTGGTTGCTATAACGTTCGCTGGCCAGTTCGTCGCCCAGAAAGCCGGCGGGGCTCCAGCCCACATGCCCATAGCCGCAGGACTGCGCCACCCGCAGCAAGCGTGGCGACGTCTTGCCGCCAGGAGCGCGAAACAGCGGCAGCGGCGCCTTGCCGGTGATGGCGCGCAGACGCTCGGCCGCGGCACCGATCTCGGCGCAGTACTCTGCAGCCGTCAGGGTCAGATCCTGCCCCGCCTGCGGGCCGGCAGTCGGCCTGACTTTGAACGCTGGCTGCTGCTCGGTGCCGGTGTCGGCACGCCAAACCACATGGTGCATGGTGTGCGAGGCAAACTCATGTCCCTCGGCCGCGCGCGCGCGCCACCAGGGTGCCCATTGCTCGTCCAGGCTGGAGCCGCCGCTTTGCGTGCGCTCATCGGCAGCAAAAAAGGTGACGCGCACGCCCTGGCGCTGCAGCACGTCGGCGACCAGGGGCGCCACGCCCATATGGCCGGTGTCAAAGGTCAGATAGACCGACCCCTTACAGGTATTTTCGGCTCTTGCGCTTACTGCATAAGCGCCAAAAGCTATCAATAGTGTAGTAACACAAACACGCTGCCAGCGTGCGTTGGGCAGCTTTCTAACGCTTGGCATGTTTCAAGGTCCAGACACCGTGGGGCGACTTGCCCACCGGTATCGATCGTGCCACCTTGCGCTCCAGCGTGTCTATGACCAGGAGCTTGCGCGCCCAGCGGGCAGTGACATATATCCAGCGGCCGTCGGCGGACACATCCATGCAGTCCGGCCCGCCCGGCGCCGGGTAGGAATCGACCACGCGCAAGGCCTGCATGTCGATCTTGCTGATGGTGTTGGCTACGCGGTTGCTCACGAACAAATGGCGCCCGTCGCCAGCCGCACGAAAGGCATGGGCGCCGCGGCCCGTCGGAATGCGCTGCACGCTGCGCGGCTGCGGGCCCGAAATGTCGAACACCTCCACGCTGTCGCTACCGGTAAGCCCCACGAACAGCCGCTTGCCATCCGGGCTGCCATACACGTCGGCCGGCATGGTGCCGGTCTTGGTGCGCCACAGCAGCTTCTGCGTCGCAATATCAATGGCCACCAGCTCGTCGCTGTCCTGCATGGTCGAATACACAGTGCGGCTGTCGGCATCAATCCACAAATGGCTGGGTGTCTTGCCCGTGGCAACGCGCTGCACCAGCGTCAGATCCTTGCCGTCCCAGCGGTAGAAATCCACATGGTTGAGCCGATTCGCCGCGGTCACCAGCCACCGCATGTCCGGCGAGAAGCGCAGGTGATACGGATCGACGATGCCCCGCACCGTGCGCTGCACCTGGGCCGTGGCCGGATCCACAAAGGTCAGGCTGTCTCCCAGGGCGTTGGCGACGATGAGCGATTTTTCGTCCGGAGTCAGGTACAGGTGGTGCGGCTCCTTGCCCGTCTCGATGCGTGTTGACTCGGTCCAATTCACCGGGTCGATCACGCTGATGTCGGCCTGCAGGGAGTTGAGTACGAACACCGGCGGTTCTGCCGCATGCGCTACGGCGCCGAGACACATGGCCAGCAGAGCGCCAGCAAGGCGCCACTTCATCAGCTTTTTCACCCCAACTCCCTTCGGTATGGCACGCTCGTCCGACGCAGCGCGCCTCATGGCCCCTTACGTTCAGGCCTTGTCGTTAACGCGCGAAATATGCCAGGCGTTGACACAAAGTTACGTCAACAGCGCCAGTTCATCGACGTTCAACCAGCGCCATTGCCCCGGCGCCAAATCCTCTGGCAGTTCCAGATCGCCAATACGTGAACGATGCAGGGCCTCGACCCGATTGCCGACCGCTGCGATCATGCGCTTGACCTGGTGGTACTTGCCCTCGGTGAGGGTCAGGTCGATACGGCAAGCGTCCTGCTGCACGCAGGCAGCCGCCAGTACAGGCTTAGGGTCGTCGTCGAGCACCACGCCTGCGAGCAGGCGCTTGATCTGCTGCGCATCGACAGGGTGCTTCGTCGTCACCTGGTACACCTTGGGTACATGCTTTTTCGGGGAACTCATGCGATGGATGAATTGCCCGTCATCACTGAGCAACAGCAGTCCGGTCGTATCCTGATCCAGTCGCCCAACCGCCTGCACTCCGCTCAAAGCGCCCTTTGCAGGCCGTTGCCGTAGCGGCGCTGGCAACAGGGTGTAAACGCTCGGATGGGCGGATGGCTTTTGCGAGCACTCCGTCCCGGCGGGCTTGTGCAACATCAGATAGGCCTTGGCATGGTAAGGCCAGTCCACCCCCTGCACACGCAGGCGCAAGCCCTCCACCGCAAAATCCATCGAAGCATCGAGGCACTGCGCCGGCTCAGGCGAATCGGGTTGATACACAGACACCCAGCCTTGCTGTACCAAGCCGGCACAGACACGACGGGTACCAAAACCTTGCGAGAAAAGAATATCCTGCAACTGCATCGAATTGATCCGCTAGCAGCTCGTCGGACTTGGAAATCGCCGGCTGCAAAGCGACCGCAACGGCCCACTATTCAGACGGCCAAAAAAGCAAAAGTGCCTGCGATTGCCTACACGCAACAGAAAAGAAAAAACCCCGCTACCGTTTAAATAGCAGGGTTTCCTTGTATAGCTTGGTGGGCCCTGAGTGACTCGAACACTCGACCAACGGATTAAGAGTCCGCTGCTCTACCAACTGAGCTAAGAGCCCTTCTCTTCGCAGAGACGCTGCACTGCAGCACAGCCTTGGATTATGCACCAGTTTTTGGTGCTCCCGGACAAACCTGGGCAGAAATCTACATCAGCAGATGCTCTCCCGCGTTGTCGCCGCCCAGGATGACGTAGTTCACCTTGCGGATATCCATGAGCTTCCTCCCGCCCGAGTAGCTGATGGAGCTTTGCACGTCCTGCTCCATCTCGATCAACGTGTCGGCCAGCTTGCCCTTGATGGGTTCGAGGATGCGCTTGCCTTCCACATGCTTGTACTCGCCCTTGTTGAAGTCGCTGGCCGAGCCGTAGTACTCCTTGAACAGCTCGCCATCCACCTCCACGGTCTTGCCGGGCGATTCCTCGTGGCCCGCGAACAGCGAGCCGATCATCACCATGGTGGCACCAAAGCGGATGCTCTTGGCGATGTCGCCGTGGTTCCTGATGCCGCCGTCGGCAATGATGGGCTTGGTGGCCACGCGCGCGCACCACTTCATGGCCGACAGCTGCCAGCCGCCCGTGCCAAAGCCGGTCTTGAGCTTGGTGATGCAGACCTTGCCCGGGCCCACGCCCACCTTGGTGGCGTCGGCGCCCCAGTTCTCCAGGTCGATCACGGCCTCGGGCGTGGCCACGTTGCCGGCGATGACGAAGGCCGCGGGCAGGTGTTGCTTCAGGTAGACGATCATGTCGCGCACACTGTCGGCGTGGCCGTGGGCGATGTCGATGGTGATGAACTCGGGCGTCAGGCCCTCGGCCTTGAGGCGATCCACGGTGGCGTAGTCGGCCTGCTTGATGCCCAGCGAGATCGAGGCGTAGCAGCCCTGCGCGCGCATGTCCCGGGCGAACTGCACGTTGTCCAGGTCGAAGCGGTGCATCACATAGAAGTAGCCGTTCTTGGCCAGCCAGACGCAGATGTTCTCGTCCACCACGGTTTTCATGTTGGCCGGCACCACCGGCAGCTTGAAGCGGCGCCCGCCCAGCTCCACACTGGCGTCGCATTCAGACCGGCTTTGCACGCGGCACTTGCGCGGCAGCAAGAGGATGTTGTCGTAGTCGAAGATTTCCATGAGGCTCCAAGCTCCTGAAGAGGGCGCGCGCGAGGGATTTCGCGTGCGCTGAGGGCGCTTGGCTTGGGCTCCGGCTTTGCGCTCGCCGCCGCATCGGGCGGCGCCGAACCCTGCTTGCGCAGGCACAAAAAAACCGGGTGCAAGAAACTTGGGCCCGGTGGTTGATTCTAGTGCAGTGTTGGATCTTGGGCTGGGCGGACGGGGCCAGCAAAAAGCCGGCAGGTTGCAGGTCCACAGCACCTCCCGACGTAGTCCGCCCCAATCCGCCAACAGGGCTGCGCCGATAATGCGGACTACCATGCCGCTCATGCACAACGCCCGCCGCACCGCACGCCTGTTGCTGGGCTGCTTTGCGTTGTCGCTGCTGGTGGCCATGGCCGCACCCTGGGTGCAGGCCCGGCCGCTGGAGCGCCTGTGCACGGCATCGGGCCAGGAGCGCTGGGTGGCGCCCGGCGGCAATGACGCCGGCGCCCCGCCCCACCAGGCGCACCAGATCGATTGCGTGCTGTGCCTGCCGCCGATGCTGCCGGGCGCGGCTGCGGCGCACCTGTCCAGTCCCCAGGAACCGCCGGCCGTGGCCACAGCCATTTGGGTGCGCATGGCACATGTGCCGGCGCAGAGCCGCGCACCCTTTCCGCCACGCGCGCCACCGGCACTGCCGCCCGTTTGACCGCAAGCCGCGCCATTGGCGCACCTATTCCAGTTCACACCCAGGCCGGTGCAGCCAGGCACCGCCGTCATGTATTGAAGAGATTTTTTATGCCGATCCCAACCATTGCCAAACAACTCACCCTCGCCGCCGCCCTGCTCGCTGCCGGCTTCGCCCACGCCCAGGTCAACGTGCAGGACGCCTGGGTGCGTGCCACCGTGCCGCAGCAGAAGGCCACCGGCGCCTTCATGCGCCTGACGGCTGCGCAGGACACGCGCCTGGTGGGCGCCAGCAGCCCCGCCGCCGGCGTGACCGAGGTGCACGAGATGACCCTTGTGGACAACGTGATGAAGATGCGCGCCATCCCGGTGCTGGATCTGCCGGCCGGCCAGGCCGTGGAGCTCAAGCCCGGCGGCTACCACGTCATGCTGATGGACTTGAAGCAGCCCGTGGCCGCGGGTAGCAACGTGCCGCTGACCCTGGTGTTCGAGGGCAAGGACGGCCAGCGTCAGACACAGGAGCTGCAGGTTCCCGTGCGCGCCCTGGGCGCCGCAGCCGCGCCTGCTGCGCCAGCCGCGGGGCACGGCAAGCATAGTGGGCACTGACCGGCGCCCTGCTGCGCCAGCATGCGCCTTGTGCCGGCGGGACGCCGGCGCTCCCAGGCGCGTGCGTTGATGGGTCTGCCGGGGGCGCCGGCAACTTGCCGGCTGGACTTGGGCTGGCGCGCGTGCTCATGCTGCAAAGCTGAGCCATTACGGTTTTTGAATGTTTTATGGGTGCAGCGCTTGCGTATCAACCGCAGAAAGCTACCAAAATAGTAGTAAACAATTCAGCCATTCTGCACATCACGGCGGGTGGCTGACCCATAATCAAGCGCTTTGCATGCCCGCCGCACGGCGTGCATCACCGCACGACACCCATGCACCCTGACGCCCAAACCCTCTGGCGCGGCCCGCGCTGGGCCCTGGCCATCCTGCTGGCATTGCTGGGCATGGTGGGGCCGTTTTCCATCGACACCTTCCTGCCGGCCTTCCCGGACATCGCCAGCACCCTGGGCGCAACGCCGGCGCAGATGCAGCAGACGCTGTCGGCCTATCTGTTCGCCTTTGCCTTCATGACGCTGTTCCACGGCTCGCTGTCGGACAGCTTTGGCCGCCGGCCCGTGGTGCTGTGGGGGCTGGCGGTGTTCACGCTGGCCTCGGCCGGGTGCGCGTTGTCGCAGAACATAGGGCAGCTGGTGCTGTTCCGGGCGCTGCAGGGGCTTTCGGCGGGCGCGGGCATCGTGGTCTCGCGCGCGGTGATACGCGACATCTTCCCGCCGACGCAGGCCCAGCGCGTGATGAGCCAGGTGACCATCTTCTTCGGCGTGGCCCCGGCCATCGCGCCCATGGTAGGCGGCTGGCTGTCGGTGCACCTGGGCTGGCACAGCGTGTTCTGGTTTCTGACCGGCGTGGGCGTCTTTTTGTGGCTGGCCAACTGGCGCCTGCTGCCCGAATCGCTGCCGCCGCAGAACCGCCAGAGCCTGCACCTGGGCCACCTGCTGCACGGTTACTGGGAGCTGGGCACGAGCCCGCGCTTCCTGCTGCTGGCGCTGGCCAGCGGCGTGCCCTTCAACGGCATGTTCCTGTACGTGCTGTCGGCGCCGGCCTTCCTGGGTGACCTGCTGGGCCTGTCGCCCACGCAGTTCTTCTGGTTCTTCCTGACCACCATCTCCGGCATCATGGGCGGCGCCTGGGCCAGCGGGCGCCTGGCGGGGCGCATACCGCCCAAACGCCAGATCCGCCATGGCTTCGTGATCATGTTGGCCATGGGCATCCTGAATCTGGCGGCGAATCTGCTGTTCAAGGCCCATGTGTCCTGGGCCATGTGGCCCATCGGCATCTTCTCGTTCGGCTGGGCGCTGATGGTGCCCGTGGTCACGCTGCTGGTGCTGGACTTGTACCCGCAGCGCCGCGGCATGGCCTCGTCGCTGCAGGCCTTTGTGGGCTCTACGGCCAACGGCCTGGTGGCGGGCGTGGTGGCGCCGCTGGTGATGCATTCCACGGTGCTGCTGGCCACAGCGTCGCTTTTGATGATGTGCGTGGGCCTGGTGGCCTGGATCTACCTGCACCACCGCTGGCCCGAGATCGGACGCACGGCAACGCATGCCTGAGCGCCGTCAGGTGTGGCGGCGATCGAGGCCGGTTGCCGCATAGTCACGCCGTTGGACTTGCACTTCGTTTGTTGAGAACCTGCGTCGGAACCTGCACCCGCAGGAGTGCGCCCATGCTGGGCTGCGCACATGAACAAAAGCCAGCCGCGTTGCCGGGGCTGGCTTGGCTTTCAGCGTTCAAGCGACGCAGTACACGGGCCGGTCAGCGCTCCGTGCGTGCCGGACGCTTGCGTGCATCGTGCGGCGTGAAGGACTTGCCTGCGCCATGGGACTTGGCAAAACCGCCCTTGGAAAACTCGGGCTTGCGGCCAAAATCGCCACGCGGGCCAGCGCCGTCGTTGCGGCCGTGGCCATGGCGAGGTGCGTCATTGAAACGAGGCGCATCGTTGAAACGGGGAGCGTCATTGAAGCGCGGCGTATCACCAAAGCCGCTCTTGCGGCCATAGCCGTCGCCATCGCGGCGGCCAGCAAAACCACCGCGGTCGGCGCCACGGTCGCCACGCGGGCCGCGATCCGCAAAGCCGCCACGATCGCCAAAGCCACCGCGATCACCGAAGCCACCGCGGTCACCATGGCCGCGGCCACCGCCGCCAAAGCGCTGCTCACGCCCACGTCCACCCTCACGGCCACCACGGCCGCCAAAGTCGGGGCGGCCGCCTTGCGGGAAGCGCTGCGTGGGCTCCAGGCCCGCCACCACGTCGGCCTTGAATTGCTGGCGGCTGTAACCCTCGATGTCGAAGATCTTGCGGCGGTCGCGGAACTCGGCAAAGGTCACGGCCAGGCCGTCGCGGCCGGCGCGGCCGGTGCGGCCGATGCGGTGCGTGTAGTCCTCCGCCTTCATCGGCAGGCCGAAGTTGAAGACATGGGTGATGGTGGGCACGTCGATGCCGCGCGCCGCCACGTCGGTGGCCACCAGGATCTGCACCTGGCCGTTGCGCAGCGCCATCAGGCGGCGGTTGCGCAGGCCCTGGCTCAGGGCGCCGTGCAGGGCCACGGCGGAGAAGCCGTCCTGTTGCAGGTCGTTGGCCAGGCCGTCGCACTCCACCTGGGTGCTGGCAAACACGATCGCCTGGTCG
The DNA here is from genome assembly GCA_018240985.1 of Pseudomonadota bacterium. GTDB lineage: Bacteria > Pseudomonadota > Gammaproteobacteria > Burkholderiales > Burkholderiaceae_C > Alicycliphilus. The sequence goes on along the minus strand of JAFEER010000276.1, from coordinate 16,406 downwards.
ATGGAGGCGTCGCGCAGCCAGTGATCCAGCAACTTGCGCTTGTGCTGGGCGTTGTCGGCCCAGTACAGCTTCTGCTCGATATTCGAATGCTTCTCCTGCGGCGAATCGATCTGGATCTTCTTCACGCTGGCGCCGCCGTCGTGCATCACGCGCATCGCCAGCTGCTGGATGCGGGGCGCGAAGGTGGCGCTGAACATCATGGTCTGCTGGCGCTGGGCCGTCAGGGCGTTGATCTCGGCCAGGTCGTCGGAGAAGCCCAGATCGAGCATGCGGTCGGCCTCGTCCACCACCAGGAACTGCACCTGATCCAGCTTGATCTGCTGCGAGCGCTGCAGATCCAGCAGGCGCCCGGGCGTGGCCACGACCAGGTTGGCGTTCTGCAGCTTGGCGATCTGCATCTGGTAGGGCATGCCGCCGACCACGTTGGCGATGCGCAGGCCCTTGCAGTGCTTGACCAGGTCGATGGCGTCATGCGCCACCTGCTGCGCCAGCTCGCGCGTGGGGCACAGCACCAGGGCGCCGGGCACGGCGGCCTTGAAGTTGCGCGCCTGCATGGGGTTCTTGCGCTTGGGACGCTTGGGGGCTGCCTCGCCACGCGCGGCCGCCTCGGCTGCGGCGCGCTCGTATTCGGCACGCTGTGCGGCCTCGGCCTCGGCCTGCTGGCGCAGCAGCGTGTGCAGCACGGGCAGCAGGAAGGCCGCGGTCTTGCCGCTGCCGGTCTGGCTGGAGACCATCAGGTCGATGAAGCGGCCCGCCTCATCGCCCGCGCCCATGGCCAGGGGGATGGCCTTGTCCTGCACGGCCGTGGGCTGGGTGTAGCCCAGGTCGGCCACGGCCTGCACCAGCTCGGGCGCCAGGCCCAGTTGCACGAAGCCATTGGGCAAGGATGCCTCGGGCGCTGCGTTGGTCTCGGAAATAAGGGAATCGGCAGGCGCGCAATCGCCCTGCACCAGAACTTGCTCAGTCATGATTTGCTCACACGAAGACGGCCGCAGGCGCTTTCCTGGGCAGGCTTCGCTCGATGGTTACAAAACATCAACCATCAAACGAAACCTTGGGGCCGCAGCGGACGACCCGGGTGGGCATTGATTGCAAGGCGCCGCGTGACTGTCACGCTGGCGTGCAGTGCCCGGTGTGTGAAGGGAGATGCACAAAAAAATTGCACCGCCTCGTGACGGTGTAAGCTGTGGATTATGACATGGCTGGGGTTTTCCCGCAAGTCGAAGTCGAGCCGACGCGATCCGAAAACCCTCACGTACAAAACTGGCGCGCCCCAAGCCAGCAGCAGCCGCGCAAGGGCCGCCCCGCCGCGCTGGCTGCGTCCCCCTTCCCGCATCGCGCAAGCGAGGCGAGAGAAGGGGGAAGGCGCGTAGCGCCTCAGGGGGTTGCGTCAATAACTCGCCAGCGGCTTGGCCTTGCCGGCCTCGAAGGTCATGACGACCACCGGCGCCTTCACGCGGTTGCCCTTGTCGTCGTAGGCGTACTCGCCCATCACACCCTTGTAGGCGTGCTGGTGCATGTAGGCGCCGACCTTGGCCGGGTCGATGGAGCCGCTCTTTTGCATGGCCTCGCCGATGTTCATGGTCTGGTCGTAGTAGAACGGGCCGTAGACGTCGGGGTTCTGGCCGAAGCGCTTCTTGAACTTGTCATGGAAGGCCTGGGCTGCAGGATCTTTCTCGACCAGCGTGCCGGCGTAGGCGCAATACACCACGTTGTCCACCGCGTCGCCGCCGAGCTTGATCATCTCGGGGCTGCACAGGGTGTCGCCGCCCAGCAGCTTGGCGTTGAGGCCCAGTTGCTTCATCTGGCGCGCCATGGGCGCGGCCTGGGGCGCGTAGCCGCCGTAGAAGATGGCCTCGGGCTGCTTGGCCTTGAGGTTGGTCAGGATGGCCATGAAGTCGGTGGCCTTGTCGGTCGTGAACTCGCGGCCCACCACGGTCATGCCGAGCTTCTGCGCCTCCTTGGAGAATTCATCGGCCAGGCCCTGGCCGAAGGCCGTGCGGTCGTCGATCACGCCGACCTTCTTGGCCTTGAGCACGTTGGCGGCATAGGTGGCCATGTTGGCGCCGGCCTGCACGTCGCTGGCCACGATACGGAACAAATTCTTGTAGCCGGCCTGGGTGATCTTGGGGTTGGTACCCACGGTGGAGACCATGGTGCCGCCGCCGTCATAGACGCGCGACGAGGGAATGGTGACGCCCGAGCAGTACGGGCCCATGACATAGCGCACGCCCGAATCGACAAACTTCTGCGCCACGGCCACGCCGGCCTTGGCGTCGCACTGGTCATCCTCGGACACCAGCTCGAACTTCAGCGTCTTGCCGCCCACGTTGATCTTGCGTGCGTTCAGATCCTCGATGGCCAGGCGCACGCCGTTGTCGTTGTCACGCCCGGCAAAGGTGTTGGGGCCGGACAGGGGGCCGCTGTGGCCGATCTTGACGACCTGCTCCTGGGCCAGGGCGCCGCTGGCGCAAACCAGGGCCGCTGCGGCCACGAGGGTGGATTTCAGGAAGATGTTTTGCATGGCGAATGTTCCGGTAAAGATAGCGCTGGAATGCCCCTGGGCGCGGGGCTGATTGCCTCCGCCCAGCGAGCGCAATCGTCTTGATAAAGACGGGGGCGGATTATTTACCGACGTCAAGCGTTTTCACAATGCAAGGAAACACTGACGATAGTGCGCCAGCTCGTCGATGGATTCATGCACGTCGGCCAGCGCCGTGTGGCGCTGGGCCTTCTTGAAGGAGTCGTAGGCGCCGGGCTTCCAGCGCCTCGCCAGCTCCTTGAGCGTGCTCACGTCCACGTTGCGGTAGTGGAAGAAGACCTCCAATTTGGGCATGTACTTGACCAGGAAGCGCCTGTCCTGGCCGATGCTGTTGCCGCACATGGGCGCCTTGCCCTTGGGCACGTAGCGCGCCAAAAACTCGATCAGCTGGCGTTCGGCCTCGGCCTCGTCGATGGTGGAGGCGCGCACCTTGTCGATCAGGCCGCTGCGGCCATGCGTGCCCTTGTTCCAGGCGTCCATGGCGTCGAGCACGGCGTCGGACTGGTGGATGGCGAACACCGGGCCTTCGACGCGCGGCTCCAGGCTGGGGCCGGTGACGACCACGGCGATCTCCAGCAGGCGTTCCTTCTCGGGGTCGAGCCCGCTCATTTCACAGTCGAGCCAGACCAGGTTCAGGTCGGATTTGGCCAGTTCAGAGGCGCTGGCAGGGGTGGCAGTTTCAAGCATGGCGCGGATTGTCGCCGTAAACTCAGGCCGCCTATGCCGCCCTCTTCTGCCACGCTGCTTACCCCCTCTACCCTGACGACGCTGGTCTTTGCCTTTCTGCTGCTGGCGGGCCTGCTGCTGCGCCTGTGGCTGGCCTCGCGCCAGATCCGCCATGTGGCGCAACACCGCGGCGCCGTGCCCGCGCCCTTTGCCGGCCGCATCACCCTGGCCGCGCACCAGAAGGCCGCCGACTACACCGTGGCCAAGGCGCGCTTCGGCCTGCTGGAGATGGGCCTGTCCAGCGCCGTGGTGCTGGGCTGGACGCTGCTGGGCGGGCTGGATGCGCTCAATCAATGGCTGCTGTCCTGGCTGGGTGGCGGCATGGCGCAGCAACTGGCTCTGCTGGTCGGCTTTGCACTCGTCAGTGGCGCCATCGACCTGCCGGCGACGCTGTACCAGACCTTCCGGCTGGAGCAGCGCTTTGGCTTCAACCAGATGACGCCGCGGCTGTGGCTGGCCGACCTGCTCAAGTCCACGCTGCTCGGCGCCGTGATCGGGCTGCCGATTGCCGCGCTGATCCTGTGGCTGATGGGCGCGGCGGGCCCGCTGTGGTGGCTGTGGGCCTGGTGCGTGTGGATGGGCTTCAACCTGCTGCTGATGGTGGTGTTTCCGCTGTTCATCGCGCCGCTGTTCAACAAGTTCCAGCCGCTGGCGGACGAAGATCTGAAGGCACGCGTGACGGCGCTGATGCAACGCTGCGGCTTTGCCGCCAAGGGCCTGTTCGTGATGGACGGCAGCCGCCGCAGCGCCCACGCCAACGCCTACTTCACCGGTTTTGGCGCCGCCAAGCGCGTGGTGTTCTACGACACGCTGCTCCGCCAGCTGGCGCCGGGCGAGGTCGAGGCCGTGCTGGCGCACGAGCTGGGCCACTTCAAGCACAGGCACATCACGCGCCGCTTGGCTGGCATGTTCGCCATCAGCCTGGCCGGCTTCGCGCTTCTCGGCTGGCTGTCCACGCGCGGCTGGTTCTATACCGGCCTGGGCGTGCAGCCCAATCTGATGCTGCCGGGCCTGCCCGGCGCGGCGCCCAACGACGCGCTGGCGCTGCTGCTGTTCCTGCTGGCGGCGCCGGTGTTCACGCTGTTCGTGTCGCCGCTGCTGGCGCAGATGTCGCGCCGCCACGAATTCCAGGCCGATGCCTACGCCGTGGCCCAGGCCAGCGGCGCCGACCTGGCATCGGCCCTGCTCAAGCTCTACCAGGACAATGCCTCCACGCTCACGCCAGATCCGGTCTACGTGAGGTTCTACTACTCCCACCCCCCAGCCACGGAGCGCCTGGCGCGCCTGCCCGTGGCCCTGCCGCCATGACAAACTCTATGTTTCCAAAGAAAGACTGGTCTACGCAGACCAGGCGTGCGCTGACAGCTACCGAAGTGGTAGCAAAACTGGCCGAACTGCAGGGCTGGCAGTTGTCCGGCGACGGCGCCGACGTGGCCATCACCAAGAGCTACCACTTCGCCAACTACCACGAGACCATGGCCTTCGTGAACGCCGTGGCCTTCATCGCCCATGCGCAGGATCACCACCCGGACTTGTCGGTGCACTACAACCGCTGCGTGGTGCGCCTGAATACGCACGACGTGGGCGGCATCTCGGCCACCGACATCGACTGCGCCCAGCGCATCGATGCGCTGCTGGCCGCCGCATGAACCGCGGCGCCGGCCTGGAGGGCCTGGTGGTGGCCAGCTACGGCCGCCACTGCGTGGTGGAGACGCCCGACGGCACGCGCCGCATCTGCCACCCGCGCGGCAAGAAGAGCCAGGCCGTGGTCGGCGACCGCGTGCTGTGGCAGGCCGCCGCGCCGGGCCAGGCGCGCGGCCAGGGCGACGAGGGCACGATAGAGAAGGTGCTGGAGCGGCGCAACCTGTTCTACCGCCAGGACGAGGTGCGCACCAAGTCCTTTGCCGCCAACCTGGATCAGGTGCTGATCCTGATCGCGGCCGAACCGGTGTTCTCCGAAAGCCAGCTGGCGCGCGCCCTGATCGCCGCCGAAGCGGCGCAGATCACGCCGCTGATCGCCCTGAACAAGAGCGACCTGGTGGAGCCCTTCGCGCGCGCCTGGGAGCGCCTGTGGCCCTACCGCCACATGGGTGGCGACCACGCTACGCGCCACCACTATCGCGTGCTGCCGCTGTCGCTGACGCACTCCGGCGCCGTGGATCGCGAGGCGCTGCTGTCGCTCTTGGCCGGCAAGACCACGCTGGTGCTGGGCCCGTCGGGCTCGGGCAAGAGCACCCTGGTGAACCTGCTGGTGCCGGGCGCCGCGGCGCAGACGGGCGAGATTTCGCAGGCGCTGAACTCGGGCAAGCACACCACCACCAGCACCAGCCTGTACTGGATCGACGATGAGCGCAGCACGGCGCTGATCGACTCGCCGGGCTTTCAGGAATTCGGCCTGCGCCACCTGGCATCGGCCGACCTGGTGCACTGCATGCCCGACATCGCCGCACATGCCGGCGGCTGCCGCTTCTACAACTGCACCCACCTGCACGAGCCCGGCTGCGCCGTAATGCCCCAGGTGCGCGAGGGCCACGATGCGCAGGCCATCAGCCCGCAGCGCTACCGCATCTATGGCGAGCTGTTCGACGAACTGAGCCAGAGCCTGTACTGAGGCGCCCGCCAGGCCTGGCCTCACGATCCATTCATCAACACCACGTCCGACGCCCCATGCCTCTTCTATTCTCATACGGCACCTTGCAGCAGGACAACGTGCAGATCAGCACCTTTGGCCGGCCTCTCGCCGGGCGGCCAGACGCCCTCGTCGGCTATGAGCAGTCCATGGTCGCCATAGACGACCCCGAGGTCGTCAGAACCAGCGGCAAGACGCACCACCCGATTGTCCGGCCCACCGGCGACGCACAGGCGCGCGTACCTGGCACCGTGTTCGAGATCACGGATCAGGAGCTTGAACAGGCCGATCGGTACGAGGTTGCGGCGTACCGGCGCGTGGCTGCTGCGCTGGCCTCCGGCGGGAATGCCTGGGTGTACGTCGATACCAGGTTCGCCAACGGGGATTGAGCCCACTTCGGCACAAACCTGGCGTCGGTCATGCGCAGGTAGCTCCTAAATAGAGAGCATCAACCCAACAGCCGCGCCAGCGTCAGCAGCGCCAGCAGCAGCATCCACACCACCACCGAGCGCCATACCAGGCCGACCACGCTGCGCAGGTGGCCGACCTCGGGCTCGCGGCCCGGCGTGGCGTCGCTGTCGCCGATCTCGGCGCCGGCCTCGAAGCCGGGCGTTGCCGCCTCGGCGCGGCTGCGCAGCGCCTCGCCGCCCAGGCGCACATTGATGGCGCCGGCGGTGGCGGCCAGCAGCACGCCGTCGTTGTCATTGGGGAAACGCTGGGCGTGAAAGCGCCAGCCGTCGATGGCCTCCTCGAAGCTGCCGACGACGGCAAAGGACAGGGCCGTCAGGCGTGCCGGCAGCCAGTCGATCACCATCCAGGCGCGCGCCGATGCGGCCTGCAGCGACTCGCTGGCCGGGTGCGCCGTCACCACGCGTGATTGCGCGCCCCAATAGCGCGCCACAAATTCGGCCAGCCGGTACAGCACCGCACCGGTCGGCCCCAGGCCCAGGGCCGCCAGCACCGCGTACCAGGCCAGCACGCCAAACACATGGCGGTGCGCCGCGATCACCGAATACTCGATCACATGGCGCACGATTTCGCTGCGCGGCAGCTCGCTCGCGTCCACCTGCTTCCACTGCGCCAGGCGCGAGCGCGCCTCGGCCGCGTCGCCATCCTCCAGCGCGTCGCGTATGGCCGTGAAATGGTGGCTGAACTGGCGAAAACCCAGCGTGATGTAGAGCACGGCCACGCTCCACACCAGGGCCAGCGGCCAGCCCAGCCAATGCAGCAACGCCCAGTGCACGGCCAGCACGGCCAGCGGCGGCACCAGCACGGCCAGGCCCCAGGCCAGCCAGCCATGGTGCTGCTGGCCGGTATCGAAACTGCGGCACACCGACAAGGCCCAGGCACGCAGGCCTTCATGGATGGGATTGCTGCGCGCCAACGGCCTGGCCTGCTCGATGAGCAAGGCGAACAGGATGGCAAAGAAACTCATGGCGGCAATGATAGCCAGTGCGCGTTTAGCGCTGAGCGCTGAGCGGCGGCCTACGGCACGCACAACGCCAAACGCACAGCCCTCGACGCACCCATCAGGCACTCATGAAGCGGTAGAAGTTGCGCAGCATGGCGGCCGTGGCGCCCCAGATGTAGCGCTGGCGCGCGCCGTCCTGGTACGGCATGGCAAACCATTCGCGCCGCAGGCCCTGCCACTCCAGAACGTGGCGTTCGTGGTGAGCGGGGTTGAGCAGGAAATCGAGCGGCACCTCGAACACGTCGGCCACTTCATGGGGATTGGGCTGCAGTGCAAAGCCAGGCTGCACCAGGGCCACCACGGGCGTGACAATGAAGGCCGATCCTGTCACGTAGATGGGCAGGCTGCCCAGCACCTCGACGCGGCTCGCATCCAGCCCCACCTCCTCCTGCGCCTCGCGCAGCGCGGTGGCTGCGGCGTCCAGATCCTCTGGGTCGGTGCGCCCGCCAGGGAAAGCCACCTGGCTCTTGTGCGTGGACAGGTGGGCGGTGCGCTCGGTGAGCAGCACCGTGGGCCGCTCGCGCTGCACGATGGGCATCAGCACGGCAGCGTGCGCAGGCGGGCGTTCGATGAACTTTCGCTCGCGCACGATCTCGGGCGTCCATGGCGGCGGTGCGGCAAAACGCCGGCGCAATGCGGCGGGCGTTTGCGCCGCCGCGGGCACGGCCGGCAGGCCAGTGTCCACGCCCACGAGCGGCACGTCACGCGGGTCGAAGTCGGGCAGCGAGGACAGGGAGGACATCACCTGTGCTGCGTCGCTATCAGTGGGGCGAAAGGAGCTCACGGATCGGGGCAAGATATGAAAAAACCGCTACAGGCCTGCGCACTGTAGCGGTTTTGCAGCGTTCTGCTGGTGTGGCCGGAATTACGCGGCGGCAGTCACCTTGACGCGCGAGGGCAGCTTTTCCTTGATACGTGCCGACTTGCCGCTGCGGCTGCGCAGGTAGTACAGCTTGGCGCGGCGCACGTCGCCGCGGCGCTTGACTTCGATGCCGGCGATCAGCGGGCTGTAGGTCTGGAACGTGCGCTCCACGCCTTCGCCGCTGGAGATCTTGCGCACGGTGAAGCCGCTGTTCAGGCCACGGTTGCGCTTGGCGATGACCACGCCTTCATAGGCCTGCACGCGCTTGCGGCTGCCTTCGACCACGTTCACGCTGACGATGACGGTGTCGCCGGGCGCAAACTCGGGGATGGTCTTGTTCAGGCGGGCGATTTCTTCCTGCTCGAGGATCTGGATCAGATTCATGGTTTCACTTCCAACGATCATGGACGCGCCAGGATTGGCTGCGGCGCCCCTATTGGCGCCTTGTGGCTATGCTCATGTACGCATAGCGGCCGGCCAGAGGATCGAGAACCCGCGATTATAGCTGGTTCAGGTTTTGCGCCAGCAGCGCCTCGTCCGCCTTGGTGAGCTGGCCGCGCTCGCGCGCCGCCTGCAGCAGATCCGGGCGGTGCCTGGCGCTGACCAGCAGGCGCTGGTCGCGGCGCCAGCGCTCAATCTGCGCGTGGTGGCCGGACAGTAGCGGCGCGGGCACGCCGTGGCCCTGCCATTGCTCGGGCCGGGTGTAGTGCGGGCAGTCGAGCAGGCCGTCGAGCGCCGGGTTGAAGCTGTCGAGCTGGTGGCTGCCCTCGTCGTGCAACACGCCGGGCTGCAGGCGCGCCACGGCATCGAGCAGGGCCATGGCGGCAATCTCGCCGCCCGAAAGCACGAAATCGCCCAGGCTGACCTGCAGATCCACATGCGCATCGATGAAGCGCTGATCCACGCCCTCGTAGCGCCCGCACAGCAGGATGGCGCCCGCGCCGGCCGACCAGCCCTGCACCGCCGCGTGATCGAGCCGGCGCCCTATTGGCGAGAACAGCACCAGCGGCGGCGCCGGCTGCTCTTCTGCACGCTCGGCGCGAATGGCGGCCAGGCAGCGCGCCAGGGGCTCGGCCATCATCACCATGCCCGGGCCGCCGCCAAAGGGGCGGTCGTCCACACGGCGGTAGTTGCCCTCGGCATGGTCGCGCGGGTTCCACAGCCGCACCTGCACCTGGCCCGAGGCGTAGGCGCGCCGCGTCACGCCGCTGGCGAGGAAGGGCTCGAACAGCTCCGGGAACAGGGTGATGACGTCAAAACGCATGCTGTCCCTCAAGTTTTCAATAGTCGGGCTGCCAGTCCACGACGATCTGGCGCCCCGCCAGATCCACCTTGTCAACATAGGCCGAAACGAAGGGAATCATGCGCTCTAGCGCCTTGCCGTCCTGCTCATAGGCCAGCACCAACGTGGTCTGCGGGCCGGTGGCGAGCAGCTCGCGCACGCTGCCGAGCGGCACGCCCTCGCGGTTGACCACCGCCAGGCCGATCAGATCCACCCAGTAGTACTCGTCGTCGCCCGCTGCGGGAAAGCTGGCGCGCGACACGAAGATGCGCGCGCCGCGCAGCGCCTCGGCGCCGTCGCGGTCATCCACGCCCTGGGCCCAGACCACCACCGAGTCGGAATGCGTGCGTGCCTGGCGGATCGGCAGCTCTACCGTGCCGCTGAAGAAGCTCTTGCCGCCCTGTTGCGCCGGCTGCAAGAACCAGGTCTTGCTGGCAAACAGCGCTTCGGGGGCGCTGCTGTAGGACAGCACCTTGAACCAGCCCTTGACGCCCCAGGCATCGGTGATGCGGCCGATCTCCACGGCGTCCTGGGGCAGTTCGGCGGCTTGCAGAATGGGCGGCTGGGGCATGGGGCAGGCTTGGAGAAAAATGTCGGGCATGAAAAAAGGCGGGGCCCGTCAGCAGTACCAACGGAACCCGCCCTTTTCGGGGATAGGCAGATCAGGCGGCCTGCTTGGCGGCGGCTTGCTTGATCAGGCGATCCACGGTGGGGGAGGCTTGCGCGCCCACGCTCTTCCAGTAGGTCAGACGATCCTGGGCGATACGCAGGCCTTCTTCGCCGCCCTTGGCAGAGGGGTTGTAGAAACCCAGGCGCTCGATGAAGCGGCCGTCGCGGCGCACGCGCTTGTCGGCAACGACGATGTTGAAGAACGGACGGCCCTTGGAGCCGCCGCGGGAGAGTCGAATCACGACCATAATGAATCCTTCGGGTGGTCGCAGCAATTGCTGCATGAGTTTTTGCGGCGTTTGAGACACGCGACATGGCCACCCGGCCAGCGACACGCAGCAAAGCCTGCAATTATATCCACATCACGCCAATGCCCACCATACGCCCCAGCCTGGATGACGATCTGCCCGCCATCACCGCCATCTATACCCACCATGTGCTGCACGGCACCGGCACCTTCGAGATCGACCCGCCCACCAGCCAGGACATGGCGGCACGCCGCGCCGACGTGCTGGCGCGTGGCCTGCCCTACCTGGTGGCCGAGGAAGAAGGCCGGGTGCTGGGCTTTGCCTACTGCAACTGGTTCAAGCCCCGCCCGGCCTATCGCTTTTCGGCCGAGGACTCGGTCTACGTGGCCGATGCAGCACGCGGCCGGGGTATGGGCCGGCTGCTGCTCGACGCCTTGTGCGAGCAGGCGCAGGCGGCCGGGGTGCGCAAACTGCTGGCGGTGATCGGCGACTCGGCCAATGCCGGATCCATCGGCGTGCACCGCGCCGCAGGTTTCACCGAGGTGGGCGTGATACGCTCGGTGGGCTGGAAGTTCGGCGCCTGGCGCGACATCGTGCTCATGGAAAAGCCCCTGGGCGCAGGCGACACCACAGCCCCCGAATGATGGCGCGCCAATAATCCATGCCATGAAGAACAAGACCATCGCCGCCTGGCTCGCCTTCCTGGGCGGCCCCCTGGGACTGCACCGCTTTTACCTGTATGGCTTTAGCGACCTGCTCGGCTGGCTGCTGCCCGTGCCGACGGCGCTTGGGGTGTATGGCATAGAGCGCGTGCAGCAATTGGGTCAGGACGACCAGCTGAGCTGGGTGCTGATCCCACTGCTGGGTTTCACGATTGCCGGCTGTGCACTGTGCGCCATCGTCTACGGCCTGATGTCCCCCGAGAAATGGAATACGCGCTTCAACCGCGCCGCAGCCGCCGACGCCCCGCCCGGACGCACCCACTGGTTCACGGTGTTCGCAGTCGCCGTGTCGCTGCTGGTGGGCACGGCCGTGCTGATGGCCAGCATTGCCTTCAGCCTGCAGCACTACTACGAATACCAGATCGAGGAGGCGCGCAAGATTTCGCAATGAGATCGAACGCCAGGGCAGGATCAAGCCGCCTGCTGCAAGCGCCTGCGCCGCTGCACCTCAGATCACGTGGATCAGCGCCGCGCTGAGTGGCGCAACATAGCAATTCACGCGGCTTCCAGAGGTCGCCAGGCTATATGGCGCCAGCGGCGCGAAGCTCCCATCGACACCCACGCCCGCTCCCTGTATCTGCACACCACTGGTGGCTGTGAGGGATGACGCCGTCATCGCCATGAGAGTGGCGCTGTTCAAGTTGCGGCCGCAGTCGATGGTCAGGCCAATCGTGTGGCTGGCGTCCTTGTTGACCACCACCAGGCTGAGCGAGCCATCGGCGCGCTGCACCGCGTATGCGCTGGCGTTGTTCTCGCCCGCAAAATTAAACGTCGTCCCCAGCAGCTTACCCTGCCCCGCCAGGGTGAAGAGCAGCAGGCCGTAGTATTCGGGCCGCGCCTCCACGACGGTGCCATTGCTGTCAGCAATGGGCGTGTAGCCAGCGCCGTTGCCGCCACCATGCAGGTTGACTCCCACACCACCCCCCAGAGCGATGGTGAAAAGATGGTCAATGACCCATAGGGCCGATGCATAGCTGTTGCTGACACCCGGAGCACCGCCCCCGTAATAGGAATTGGTCTCGGCCAGTCGGAACGGCACGCCGACCTGCGCTGCCGCGCTGCTCAACGCGGCCAGATCAGTGGCAAGTGCCGCATCCGGCGAAATCAGCGCGGCGGCCGTGGCCGAAGGGCTTTGGCCACTGCCCCGGTAGTAATGCTGGGTCAGCAGTGCAATCTGCTGGCGCGTGGCGTATTGCGCAAAGGGCACAGTCCAGCGGGCAATATTGCCGGCATCGGCCGGGCCGGTGATCACGATGCCCGGTACCGCCCGCGCGATGGCATCGCGAAACTGCTGCCAGCGCGCCTCGAACGCCTGCAGAGTCCAACCCTGGAAGTAGTTGCCGCCATAAAGGTCGGGCTCGTTGCCGATCTCTATGCCGTACAGGCTGCTGCCCAAGACCTTGGCCGCATAAGCTACCTCCTGCGCCGCCAGCACGGGGGTAGACGTGGCCAAGTTCACGCCATACAGCACACTCCAACCGCAGGCCCGCGAAAAACCTGCCAGCGCATCCACATCGGGCGGTGCCACCTGGCCCGCGACTTGGCCGGCACCCGAAGCTGCCCACAGCGCCTTGTCCACCGAGTTGCCGCCTATGCGCAGCAGACTCGGGCCCAAGGTCCTGAACATACCCACCAGGTTGGCGTTTGACGGCATAAAGCGCGGCAGCGCCATCGAATTCTTCTCGTAGCTCAGGCCGGCAAATGCCGGGGCTATGCTACCGATAGCAGCGGCAGAGACGCTCAGCGTGGCATCGGTGAAAGGGCCCCGTGGCGTGGGTTGTGGCCCACTGCCACCTCCACCTCCACCTCCACCTCCACCTCCACCTCCACCTCCACCTCCACTTCCACTGCCATCACCACCTCCACAACCGCTCAGCCAGCCAGTGGTTGACGCAGCGCCCAAGCCGAGCAGCAGTGCGCGCCGGCTCATCGAGGTTTGTGTCATGGATGCAGTTGGTTTCATGCCGAGACCTCGAACAAGTGCGTTCATCGTCTTATACACGGCTCGACCGCAGGCTGCGGAAAACTTGCAAAAACTGCAGACCAAATTCGCAACCAGCCTCCACTTAGAGCGTGTTTACGCTCTACAGAGATCAATACAGCTGCAGGCTGACCCAGTACGCAACGGCGGCCACGAAGGCGCTGGCCGGGATGGTCAGAATCCAGGCCCAGACGATGTTGCCGGCCACGCCCCAGCGCACGGCGCTGGCACGCTTGGTGGAGCCCACACCCACGATGGCGCCGGTGATGGTGTGGGTGGTGGAGACTGGCACGCCGAGCATGGTGGCGAAAAACAGCGTCAACGCCCCACCCGATTCGGCGCAAAACCCCCCCACGGGCTTGAGCTTGGTGATCTTCTGGCCCATGGTCTTGACGATGCGCCAGCCGCCAAACATGGTGCCCATGCCAATGGCGGCGTAGCACGCAATGATAGTCCAGATGGGCGGCGAAGCGTCACTGGCCGAGGCATAGCCCGTGGCGATCAACAGCAACCAGATGATGCCTATGGTCTTTTGCGCATCGTTGCCGCCGTGGCCCAGGCTGTAGGCGCCTGCCGAGACCAGCTGCAGGCGGCGGAACCACTTGTCCACCTTGCTCGGGCGCGCGCGCCTGAACAGCCAGGCCACGCACACCGTCATCAACGAGCCCAGCACGAAACCCAGGAAGGGGGAAATAAAGATGAAGGCCACCGTTTTGAAGATCCCGCTGGCCACCAGTGCTCCCGAGCCGGCCTTGGTCACCACAGCACCGACGATGCCGCCGATCAGCGCGTGCGACGAACTGCTGGGGATGCCGTAATACCAGGTGATGACGTTCCAGGTGATCGCCCCCACCAGGGCGCCGAAGATGACATGGGTATCCACCACGCCCGGATCGGCGATGCCCTTGCCCACGGTGGCGGCCACGCTCAGGTGGAAGATGAAGATGGCGACGAAGTTGAAAAAGGCCGCGAAAACAACGGCCTGGGTGGGTTTAAGCACGCCCGTGGAGACCACGGTGGCGATCGAGTTGGCCGCGTCATGAAACCCGTTCATGAAGTCGAACAAGATGGCCAGCGCCACCAGCACGACCACGACCCACAGGGCGGTTTGTACCGTTTCCATGGTGAAGACTGTCTTTCGAGGAGGCTCAGGAGTTTTCGAGGATCACGCCCTCGATGAGGTTGGCCACATCCTCGCACTTGTCGGTGATGGTCTCCAAGAGCTCATAGATGGCCTTGAGCTTGATCAGCTCGCGCACGTCGGTCTCTTCGCGGAACAGCTTGCTCATGGCGCTGCGCAGCACGCGATCGGCGTCGCCCTCCAGGCGGTCGATCTCCTCGCAGGTCTTGAGCGCGGCCTCGGCCACGGCCGGATCGGCAATGCGCGACAGCAGCTTGACGGCATCGCGCACGCGCTCGCAACACTTGACACTCAAGTCTGTCAGGCGCGTGATTTCATCCGTCATGTTGTGGATGTCATACAACGCCATGGTCTCGGCCGAGTCCTGAATCAGGTCGGCCACATCGTCCATGGTGTTGATCAGCGAGTGGATCTGCTCGCGGTCGATGGGCGTGATGAAGGTCTTGTGCAGCGCGCGGTTGACCTCGTGCGTCACGCGATCGGCGGCGCGTTCGGCGTTGTCCACGTCCTGGTTGTACTGATCACGCAGGTGAGGGTCGCCGTAGTTGGCCACCAGCTGCGAGAACGCCCGCGCAGCCTCGACAATCTTGTCGGCATGCTGGTTGAACATCTCAAAAAAATTGCCCTCGCGGGGCAACAGCTTTCCAAACAACATGTCGACTCCTGATCGAACCTTCGTGCGAAATACGACGCAGAGTTGACCATCGTGTGACAAATCTGCGAAAGCCGCGAGTTTAACCGCCGGCCAAAGGGCTTCGCGAAAATCACGGTCAACCCTTTTGACGTAGGATTTTGCCTACTCCTCGACATCGCTCGGGCCCACACAATCTGGTCACGGGCAGCCGTAGATTGAAGTGCAAAAAGCGCTCAACACATAGGAGGGGCCATGCAACCCACACTTCGTTTCCTGCTGTGCGCCGCCCTGCTGACGGGGGCTGTCTCGGACGGTCTGGCGCAAGCAACCACATCCCAGGCTCCGGGCATCTATGGTGGTTATGTGGGCCTGGGCGGCGGCGTCTCCAAATACGATCTGCGCAGCGGCGGTGGCGGCTTCAACTTCGACGACAGCGACACTGCCATCAAGCTCTACATGGGCGCCTATTTCCATCCCAACTTCGGGCTGGAACTGGGTTACCTGGATCTGGGCAAGGCGCGTCGCATTGGCGGCAACACCAGTGCGCGTGGCCTCAACCTGAGCCTGGTGGGGCGCCTGCCCCTGGCCCCGCAACTCGATCTACTGGGCAAAGTGGGCAGCTTCTACGGCCGCACCAACACCCACGGCTATGGCGGCTATGGCGTGCAACTTGGCAAGGCCAGCGGCTTTGGCCTATCCTACGGCGCGGGGCTGCGCTGGGCGTTCACGCCGCAATGGTCGGCCGTGCTGGAGTGGGAGCGCCAGCGCCTGCACTTTGCCGATCGCAATTCCGACGTGGATACGACCACGCTGGGGTTGCAGTATCGGTATTGAAGAGGTTTTGCGTTGAGCGTTGAGCGTTTTGCGAGGGGCGGCTAGGCGCTGCGGAAGATGAAGTACACGGCGCCCACCAGGCATAGCCCGGCCCATAGGTAGTCCCACTTGAGCGGTTCGTCCATGTACAGCACCGCGAAAGGGACGAAAACGGTCAGGGTGATGACCTCCTGCATGATCTTCAGCTGGCCCACGTTGAACTGCGCATGGCCGATGCGGTTGGCCGGCACCTGCAGCAGGTATTCGAACAGCGCGATGCCCCAGCTCACCAGCGCCGCCACGTACCACGGCGCGGCAGCCAGGTTCTTCAGGTGCCCATACCAGGCAAAGGTCATGAAGACGTTGCTGGCCACCAGCAGGGCGATAGTCTGCAGCGGGATGGGTAGCTGGTGAACAAGGGACATAGCCGGGCATTGTCCTACGCCACAATCGCCGCACCCTCTGTCTTTTTCCATCTATCAATTTGCAACCATGCGCATCGATATCCCAGAGCAGAAAAAGCTCGTCCACGAGACCACCATCCCCATGCGCTGGGGCGACATGGACGCCATCGGTCACATGAACAACACGGTGTATTTCCGCTTCATGGAAACGGCGCGTATCGAGTGGCTTCGCGAGCTGGGCTTTGACGCCAGCTCGCAGGGCGAGGGCATGGTCATCGTCAA
>JAFEER010000275.1 GCA_018240985.1 Pseudomonadota bacterium | reverse complement strand
CCATGACCATGGCGATCTCGTCGTCGGTGAGCTGCAGCCGATCCAGGATGCCGGTGAAAAAGGCGATCTTGCCGCCCGGCATGCAGAAGGCGTTGACCTCCTTGCTGCCGATCAGGTTCACCTGCCAGCGCCACTGCATGGCGCGCGGGTTCCACTGCGTGGTGAACGGAATGATGCGCCGCGCGATGGCGCGCAGCTTGATGAGCTGCGGATGGTTGTCGGGCGCCAGCGCCCGCTGCGCCTTGGCCTGGGCCAGCAGCTCGTCGTATTGCTGCACGGCCGATTGCTCCAGCTGCTCGGCCGGCACCAGGTTGCGCATGCCGGAGGCGCTGCCCACGTTCACCTGGGCCAGCGCCGGCAGCGCCGCAGCGCCCAGGGCCGCCAGCGCGAAGGCGCGGCGCGCATGCCAGACGCCGCCGCCACAACAGCGGCAGCCGGGGTCGAGGGGTGATGCAGAAGAAATATCCGTCTTGGGCGTGGTCATGCCCCGCAGTCTAGCCAAAGCACGCCATCAATCGTCGTCGCCCTGCTCGCGGCGCCACCTCTTGTATGCCCTCTTCTGCTCCTTTTCTTGGTGCTTGCGCCAATGCTTCCATTCGTCACGGTCATCGTCGTCGTCGCGCCAGCGCGGGGCATACATGGGCTGCGGCATCACGACCACGGGGCGCGGCGCATACACGGGGCGCGGCATGACATAGACCGGCGGCGGCGGCGCGTAGACCGGCGCCGGCTCGACGTAGACCACGCCCGGCAGCCCTATGCCCAGGTTCACATTCACCCCGGCCTGGGCGCAGGTGCCGGCCAGGCCCAGCAGTGCGGCAAGCGCCAGCGGTTTGCAATTCATTCGGTATTCCTTCTCGATGCCGGCGCCGCTGTGCGCAGCGGGCCTTTATGGGAAACGGCAGCCGCAGCCCCGGCGTTGACGGCCACCCGTAACCAAACGCCAGCAATTGCAAGCTTGAAGCGTGGTTACCTCTTGGCAGAGCGCAGCTCGGCCCACACCACCAGCAGCAGGCCGGCGATCACCGCGGCCAGCCCCAGCCAGGCCAGCGGCTGCTGGCGCTCGCCCACCACCCACACCGCCAGCACGAAGGCCGTCACCGGCTCGCCCAGCGCCAGCGTGACGCCGGTCGTGCCCGAGACATGGCGCAGCCCGCTGGAAAACAGCAGGTAGGACAGGCCGGTGCTCACCAGCCCCAGAAACAGCACCACGGCCCAGCTGCTGGCGCCCGCCTGCAGCGGCCCGCCCAGCGCATAGGCCACGGGCACGGCAACCAGGGCCGCGCCGGCAAACACCCCCAGGTTGGTGCGCGCCGGGCCCAGGGCCAGCACCAGCGGCTTGTTGACCAGCGTGTAGCTGGCATAGCACAGGCCCGCCAGCAGGCACAGGCCCACGCCGCCGGGGTTCAGCCGCATGCCGCCGCCCTGGCCCAGCGCCATGGCGGCGCCGCCGGCCACGCTGACCAGCGTGCCCAGCCACCACAGGGCGGGCGGCAGGCGGCGCGCGATCAGCGTCTGCATCAGCCCGGCCCAGATCGGGCCGCTGCCGATGGCAATGGCCGTGCCCAGGGCCACGCCGCTTTGCTTGACGCCGGCAAAAAAGCTCAGGTTGTAGACGGCGATGCAGCCGCCCGCGAACGCCAGCGGCCGCCAGGGCCAGGGGCCATGGCGCGCCGGCGCGCCCCAGGCCAGCAGGGCAAAGAAGCCGCTGGCAATCACCAGCCGCAGCGCCCCCACCCAGTAGGGCGAGAGCGCCGCCGGCGCCAGGCTCTGCGCCGTGCCCGTGGTGCCCCAAAGCATGGCGGCGCACCACACCAGGGCGATGCCGCGGGCGGAATGTCGTGAATCGGTCATGCCTGGAATCGTACGGCCCGTGCGATGGGCAACTTGCCTGAGGTGGTGAGTGGTGAGTGGGGGGGGGTGAGTGGTAAATGGTAAATGGTGAGTGGTCAGTGGTTGTCAGCTTTCGACTCACCACTCACCACTCACCACTCACCACTAACCACTCACCACTCACCGGCTGACATGGCAGGCCGCCCGCGGGCCTGGATAATGCCCAGCGCCCGCCCGCGCCTTCCCTTTCCCATGCCAGACAAAGCCAGTTCCTCCACCACAGACCTTCGCCACCCCTGGCTCGCCGCCTGGCTCGTGTACCTGGAGCCCGCCAGCCTGCGCATGCTCGCGCTCGGCTTCTCGGCCGGGCTGCCGCTGCTGCTGGTGCTGGGCACGCTGTCGTTCCGGCTGCGCGAGGCGGGCATAGACCGCACCACCATCGGCTACCTCTCCTGGGTCGGCCTGGCCTACGCCTTCAAGTGGGTCTGGTCGCCGCTGGTCGATCGCCTGCCGCTGCCTTTTGCCACCCGCATCCTGGGGCGGCGGCGCAGCTGGCTGCTGCTGGCGCAGGGCCTGGTGATGGCAGGCCTGGTGGGCATGGCGCTGGTTGACCCGCGCCAGGGGCTGAACGCCATGGTCTGGTGCGCGCTGCTGGTGGCCTTTGGCTCGGCGACGCAGGACATTGCGCTGGACGCCTTCCGCATCGAATCGGCCGACGCGGATCGCCAGGCGGCGCTGGCCGCCACCTACCAGACCGGCTACCGCCTAGCCATGATCTGGGCCGGCGCCGGCGTGCTGTGGCTGGCCGCGCGCAGCGAAGACGCCAGCGCCACCGGCTACCAGGCCGGCGCCTGGGCCACGGCCTATCTGGTGATGGCGGCGTCGATGCTGGTCGGCACGCTAACGGTGCTGCTCTCGCCCGAACCCGCGCCGCGCCCGCTGGCGCCGGCCAAAAACCTCGGCGAATGGCTGCGCGGCGCGGTCGTCGATCCATTCGCCGACTTCATCAGCCGCTACCGCTGGCAGGCCGCGCTGATCCTGGCGCTCATCGCCGTGTACCGCATCAGCGACGTGGTGATGGGCATCATGGCGAATCCGTTCTACGTGGACATGGGCTACAGCAAGGACGAGGTGGCCGCCGTCACCAAGGTCTTCGGCGTGGTGATGACGCTGGTGGGCGCCTTCGTCGGCGGCGTGCTGTCCATGCGCCTGGGCGTGATGCGCGTGCTGATGCTGGGCGCCGTGCTGTCGGCGCTATCGAACCTGCTGTTCGCCTGGCTGGGCCAACGCGGGCACGACGTGACGGGCCTGGTGCTGGTGGTGTCGGCCGACAACCTGGCCGGCGGCATCGCCTCGGCCGCCTTCATCGCCTATCTATCCAGCCTGACCAACGTGCAGTACTCGGCCACGCAGTACGCGCTGTTCAGCTCCATGATGCTGCTGCTGCCGAAATGGCTGGCGGGGTTTTCGGGGCAGTTTGTGGATGCGCATGGCTACAGCGCATTCTTTACCGGCACGGCGCTGCTGGGGCTGCCGGTGTTGGTGTTGGTGGGGTTGGCATCCAGGGTTAAAAAGGGTTGACTATGTACATGCCTCAGAAGCCCCTCACCCCTCCCTCTCCCCAGAGGGGCGAGGGCGATCGGTCGCGCGGGCTTTACTCCCTCTCCCTCTGGGAGAGGGCGGGGGTGAGGGCTTGCGGCCTGATCTGAGACATGTCGCCAATCAGATAAAAAAGGCCGCTAGCACTTGATGGGTAAGCGCCGCAAGCTATCAATTTTTCTTTAACAGCAAACCGTCTCCGACCCCTTCTCCGGAGCGCCGGCATCTTGCCGGCATCAACGCGCCGCCCGCTGCATGGCCTGCACGATCCGCATGGTTTCCACGCTCACCGTGGTGACGCGCGCCAGCAGGTCGATCACCTGCTCCTTATGGTCGGCGAAGCGGTAGCTGTCGAACTGCGCGCGGATGGTCGGATCCTTGGGTTTCTTTTCCTTGTGCTGATCCAGCACCCAGTCGATGGCCGAGCGGTTGCCCAGCTTGTAGGCCCAGGCCTCGGGCGGCACGCCGCGCAGCGTGGTTTCGCTGTCGAGCGCGATGCTGCCGGCCGCCGGGTCGGACTTGAGCAGCGCCTTCGGGGCCATGCCTGCGGCGCGCGCCTTCGCGTCGGGCGCGTCGTGGCGGGCAAGGGCAAAGGGCTCAACAGCCTCGTAGCCGATGTGCAGCGCCATCAGCCGCTCGCCCCATTCGGCCCAGCGCCAGAAGTCGGCGTAGAAGGGAATGCGCGGGAACTCGCGTTTCAGGTTCTGCGCGTACTTCTCGCGGTACACCGGGTCGTGCAGCACGGCGTAGCAATAGTGGAAGATGTCGGGCTTGGTGATCTTGCGCGCGCCGGTCTTGCTCCCTCTCCCGCTGGGAGAGGGTTGGGGTGAGGGCTCCGCGCTCTTGTAGTGGGCGGTGAATTGCTTGAGCGCCCAGTCGGTGATGTTGTCCGTGCGGTTGCCGGCGCTATCAAAAACCCAGCGGGATACTGCTTGTGTGCCGCCGTTACCCATCTTTAACAAGCAATAGTCGAATCGCTGTTGAACCGCCAGTGAAGCCAGTGGATTGGAAGACGATACACACAAAAAGGTGATCGTTGGGTTTGGCTCGCCGCAAAACATAGCGCCAAGCTGGTACTGCATCTCGTTAAGCTTCGAATCGAAATACAGCTGCCGCTTGACGAATGGTCGATAGCAAGCCTGCGACAGCGCTGCTTCATCAAACGTGTAACGCACGCCTTTCTGCAAGTCTGCCTTTACGGCGCGGCTCCATTTGATTGGTGCTGTGGGTGCGGACGAAGTTGGCCCAACCTGCTTCAATTCTTCGTTATACGCACCGATCAGGAAGCGGACTTTTTGAGCCAACGGCTCGGGATGTTCGTCATAAACCCACTCATCGCGCGCCGTCACCACGCCCAACGAAAACAGCTTGAAGATCGCCCGCTCCTTCCCCGCCGTCTTCGCCGCCTTGGTCTCCTTGCTGGCCAGCGGTAACAGCGTCTCGAAATCGTTGTTCGTCAGGTTCAGCCAGTTGCCGGCCTTGTCCGGCGACACCTCATCGAGCTGCAGGGCGCGCAGCGGCTGGCTGGCGAGGAAGGCGAGCTTTTCCTCGGCCGTTTCCAGCTCCGGCCGGCGCGCGTAGTACACACGCGCGGGCCGCTTGTCCTTCACTCCCTGCGCGCGCTTGACCATGAAGCTGATGGCAACGCCGGTCTGGATGCCGAACACGTTGTGTTTCGTGCCGCTCAGCCTGGGGTTGGCGCGCACGTCGCCGCCCAGATCCACCAGGTAGATGTCGCTGAACTCCTGCGCCACGGTCTTGCGAAAGCCGTCGAAGGTGCGGCTCTCGATGAAGCTGCGGTTGGTGACGAAGGCCAGGATGCCGTTTTCATGCAGCCGGTCGCTGGCCCAGCGGAAGAAGCGCGCGTACATGTCGTACAGCTTGGTCTTCTGCGCCGTGCTCTCGGCGATGTAGGTCTGCTTGATGCGCGCGTCGATCTGCGGGTATTCGCGGTTCTTGTTGTTGTCGTTCTCGCTTTGCTGGTTCGCGTTGTAGGGCGGGTTGCCGATGACGACGCTGATGCGGCGGCCGTTCTGGCGCCGGATGCGTTCGACGTTCTCCTCGCTCACGCCGCCAAACAGCTCGGCCGTGGTGCCGCGCGCGGCGGTGTGCAGGCCCACGTTGTCCAGCGTGTCCACGAAGCACAGGCTGGGGAACTCGGCATAGTCGCCGGTGATGGCGGCGTAGGTGGCTTCGATGTTCAGATTGGCCACGTAGTAGGGCAGGATGGCGACCTCGTTGGCATGCAGCTCATGGCGGTATTTGTGCGCCAGCTTCTTCGGCTGGCCGCGAAAGTGCTCCAGCAGCTCGCAGATATAGGTGCCGGTGCCGGTGGCCGGGTCGAGAATGTCCACGTCCTGGTCGATCAGGTTCTTGCCGAAGTGCTGCTCGCACAGCCAATCGGCGCCGTCGATCATGAAGCGCACGATTTCATTGGGCGTGTAGACCACGCCCAGGCGGTCGGCGGCCTTGGTGTTGTAGACCTTGTAGAAGTTCTCGTAGATGACCTTGAGGAAGGTCTGCTTCTCGCCATGGCTGCCGATCTGCGCAGCGGCGGCGCGGATGGCGGCGTAGTAGGCCTCCAGGCCCTTCAAGGTGTTTTTCTTGAGCGCGCCGGTGAAGAACTCGGCCTCCAGCGCGTACAGGCCGCGCGCGACGTTGTTGTGGCGGTGAAAGTCGCTGTCGTCGAACACCTTGGCGAAGATTTCCTCGGTCAGGATGTGCTGGATCAGCATCTCGCGCACGTCGGCATCGGTCAATGCCGGGTTGATGGCCTCTTGCGCATGGGCGAGAAATTGGTCCTCGGCGGCGCGAAAGCGCTGGTTGCCGCGGTGGGCGCCGTCGATCATCTGGCGCAGCGCGTCCAGCACGGCGGGCAGGTCGGCCTTGAACTGCTCGACGGCGGCGCGAAAGCCGGCGATCTCGGGGCGCTCGTAGCCGAAGAACAGCTTGAGCAGCCTCTCCAGCGCGGCGGTGTCTTCCACCGGGCAGCGCATCACCTCCTGCCGGTGCTGCCAGAGCACGACGCTGGCGTCGTCGCTGAAGACGATGTTGTCCTGCGGGTAGCCGCGCCGGAATTTCTTGGCGATTTCCTCGTCCAGGTTGTCCTGCGCGTCTTTCGCCTCCCAGTAGCCCAGCGGCATGCGCAACTCGTGCAGCAGGGCGCCATCGACGCTGATGCTGGTCTTGGTGGCGGTCTTGAGCGGGTATTCGGCCAGGAACACCAGGCCCTGCTGGCGGCCCCAGGCCTTGAGCAGATCCTTGAAGGCCTCACGCACGATGGTCTCGCGCTGGCTGCCGCTGATTTTCTTGATGAGATCGAGCTGGCTCAGGTAGTCGTGGATGAGGAGCTGGCTCATGCCTCGGCCTCGCGCAGCGTTTGCTCCAGTTCGCGCCGCAGCTCCTCCCTGTCGGGCAGGTACAGCTGGTACTTTTGCACGAACAGCTGGCTGTTCATCTGGTAGGTGGCGTATTCGACCAGCAGTTCGTCCTTGTGGCGGCTCAGGATGATGCCAATCGGCGGGTTGTCCTCGGGCAGGTTTTCTTCCATAGCAAAGTAGCCCAGGTACATGTTCATCTGGCCAATGTCGTGGTGCTGCACGTCGCCCATCTTCAGGTCGATGAGCACGAAGCAGCGCAGGATGCGGTGGTAGAACACCAGGTCAACGCGGTGATGCTCGTTGTTGACTGTGATGCGGTACTGCCGCCCGACGAAGGTGAAGCCCTTGCCCAGCTCCAGCAAAAACTGTTGCAGGTGCTGGCACAGCAGGGTTTCCAGTTGCGTTTCGGATACCTGCCAGGGCTCGGGAATTTTCAAGAACTCGAATACGTAGGGTTCGCGCAGCAGGTCGGTGGGCTGTGCCAGCACCTGGCCTTGGGTAGCCAGTTGCAGCACGCCGGCCTTGTCTTTGCTGGCGGCCAGGCGCAGGAACAGGGCCGAGGATTTTTGGCGTTTGAGTTCAGCAACCGACCAGCGTTCGGCTATGGATTGCTTTTCGTAGAAGCCGCGCTCCAACGGATCGTCGATCTTGAGCAGTTCGATGTAATGCGACCAGCTCAATTGGTGAGACGGCGTCTCACCAATTGCGTAGCGCAGGTAAAACAGGCGCATATACACCAGGTTGCTGCGGTTGAAGCTGCGCCCGTGTCGCAGGCACAGGTCATGCGCCAGCTCGGTGAGCAACGCCTTACCGTATTCGGCGCGGCTTTGGCCTTGCTGCTCGAACTCCACAATGTGCTGACCCACCTGCCAGTAGGTTTGCAGCAACTGCACGTTGACCGCCTGCATGGCCGCTGCGCGGCCCTGGGTGTAGGTGCTGGAGATGCGCTCAAGCAGCGCCTGATACGGCGGTGGATTGATGGCTATCTTGACCATGCTCAGCGTCCTGTTCGTGCCGCCAGTTCGCGCACGTTCATGCGCAGGTAGGTCGGCATGGCCTCCACCATCCGCGGCGGGGTGAATACTTCGCCATGGACGGCCACGCGCTGCTTGGATTTGACGAGGTTCATGGTGTCGAGGGTAGCGCAGAATGCGCGGCATACCGATCGTGCCTTGAACCGGTTTTGGGGCGGCAGTTTTCCGCACCATGATTTAGGATAAAAATGGCTCTAACGCTTTACGGATAAGCGCAAGCAGCTATCAAAATTACTTGGCCATTTACCCCAGCTTTACCTGCCCTTCAACAGCGCGAGATCGCACGCGCGCACCATGACGCCATGAATGCCCAATCCCAACTGCTGATGATCGAAGACGACCACCGCCTGGCGCAGATGGTGGGCGAATACCTGGGCCAGTCCGGCATGCAGGTGACGCACCGGGCCGATGGCGCCAGCGGCCTGGCGCAGCTGCAGGGCAGCGAGCTGCCGGATCTGGTGATACTGGACTTGATGCTGCCCGACATGGACGGGCTGGAGGTGTGCCGGCGCCTGCGCGCGCTGCCCGGCGCCGCGGCCCAGGTGCCGGTGCTGATGCTGACCGCCAAGGGCGACCCCATGGATCGCGTGATCGGCCTGGAGATCGGCGCCGACGACTATCTGCCCAAGCCCTTCGAGCCGCGCGAGCTGCTGGCGCGCATCCGCGCCATCCTGCGCCGGCGCGAGACCGGGGCCCAGCCGGCCGCCAATCTGCTGCGCTTCGGCAGCCTGGAGATCGACCGCGACGCGCGCACCATCAGCGTGGCGGGCGAGGTGGCAGACCTGACGTCCTACCAGTTCGACCTGCTGGCCGCGATGGCAGAGCGCGCCGGCCGCGTGCTGACGCGGGACCAGATCATGGAGGCCGTGCGCGGGCGCGAGCTGGAGGCGTTCGACCGCAGCATCGACGTGCACATGGGCCGCATCCGCGCGGCCATCGAGGCGGATCCGAAGAACCCGCGCCGCATCCTCACGGTGCGCGGCGTGGGCTATGTCTTTGCGAAACAGCAAGACTGATGTCCTTGATCAGCCCCTTCTCGCGACGCCTGTATCTGCGCATCTGGCTGGCGGTGGTCGGCGGCGTCGCGGTATTCGCCTTTGCCATTGGCCTGGCCTGGCGCTGGGCGGCCGAGCAGAACCTGCACCAGCCGCCCACGCGCGAGATCGTGATCACCGATGGCCTGGGGCGCACGCTGGTGGACGGCACGGGCGTGCGCCAGCGCGGCGACCCGAGCGAAGGCGTGCGCTACCGCATCGAGGGCGACAACGGCATGGTGTACGAGATGCATCTGTCGCCGCGCCTGCCCATGGGCGGCATGCGCCCGGGCGAGCGCGGGCCGGCGGCGTGGTTGCGCCCGCCGTTCGGCTTTCTGTGGGTGCTGGCGCTGGTGGGCATTGCCGTCACCGTGGGCGTGTTCCCCATCATCCGCCGGCTGCTGCAGCGGCTGGAGCTGCTGCAGCGCGGCGTGCAGCGCTTTGGCGAGGGCGACCTGTCGGTGCGCGTGGCCGAGCAGGGCCAGGACGAGGTGGCCGCGCTGGCGCGCCAGTTCAACGCCGCGGCGGCGCGCATCGAGAAGCTGGTGCAGTCGCACAAGTCGCTGCTGGCGAATGCCTCGCACGAGCTGCGCTCGCCGCTCACGCGCATCCGCATGGGGCTGGAACTGATGCAGGGCGGCCAGCCATCGCCGGCCTTCCGCGCCGAGATCGAGCGCAACATTGCCGAACTCGATCAGCTGGTGGACGAGATCCTGCTGTCCAGCCGGCTGGACGCCGGCGCGGCCGACGTGGGCACCATCGAACCCGTAGACCTGGTGGGCCTGGCCGTGGAGGAATGCGCGCGCGTGGACGCCGAACCGCAGGTGGGCGACGGCAGCCCCATCGAGGTGCCCGGCGTCTCCAAGCTGCTGCGCCGCGCCGTGCGCAACCTGCTGGAGAACGCACGCCGCTACAGCCAGGGCGAAATCACGCTGGCCATCACGCGCGAGGGCCGGGACGCCGTGCTGCGCGTCTGCGACCACGGCCCCGGCGTGCCGCCGGATCAGCGCGAGCGCATCTTCGAGCCCTTCTACCGCCTGCCCGGTGCCAGCGAAAGATCGGGCGGCGTGGGCCTGGGCCTGGCCCTGGTGCGCTCCATCGCCCAGCGGCATGGGGGCAGCGTGGCTTGCGAGGACAGGCCGGACGGCAAGCCAGGGGCGTGTTTTGTGCTGCGGTTGCCGACAGGCGATTAATGCGCCGCGAGCGTATTCGTCATAATTTATCGGGTCAAACCGGCCACTGATATGATATTTCCCCTATTGAATCGATATCGTCTGGCGATTATAACAAATGCAACCCCCATCAGAATCAATGTAACCGTCGCCGGCTCAGGCACCCGCGTTGGAATTGTCGAAAGATCGAGAACCCACAGCCCAGTTACACCGGTGCAATAGTTATAATGAGGCTCCATCCCACATTGCTCACCTCCATCCGTACGGAAAAGAGAAATAGCCCACAGGCTTCCACTTGAAGCCATATCCAAGGTGGTGAAGGCATCATGCATGCGAATGCTGCCAGTAGCCAAAGCAGACAATGACAAGCGAATGTCCACATCGAAACCATATACAGGCATTGGGAAAATATTCCCAAACCAGAAACCAGTAACTTCGCTAAACATATCCGGAGGAACATCTACTACTGTAGAACCCCAGTGATCCCTCCGGCTACTTCCAACTGCAGATGCCTGCCCCCTTAACCACGCATTTTCATCAATCACTAACATCCCCGTGAGATGAAAAGGGGTTCCGTCTAAGTTGGTATACCCGTTGGCATCCAACGTCTCCCATTTATAAACAACACCCGCCCAAGTCGATGTGCTAAACAATATAAGCAGCAGACAAAGCAATTTGCGCATACATCCTCCTAAAAATAGGGATATATAAAGCAAAATTCGTGCCTCGCTAGAAATATGACGTAACTTGTTGATTTTTATGGGCAGCAACATTAACGCGGACGCAACAGTGTCAAATTTTCCGACACCATATCTCCAACCAATGACTGGCAAGTGAAAACCTTCCACCAGCGCCGGCGCCAGCCTGCAAACTGGCCAGCCCCCCATCTGCTACAACCTCAAGCTTTGCAATGCACCCAAGGAGGAATCATGAGCACAGACGACATCGGCACCCTGCAGCGCACGCCCAACGGTTTTGAGGGCCGCCTGACGCGCCAGTTCGACCATGACGCGGCGGCGGTATGGCGCATGCTGACCGAGCCGCAGGCCATGGCGCAGTGGCTGGCCCCCGGCAGCATCGAGCTGCGCGTGGGCGGCGCCGTGCGCATCGACTTTGCCGACAGCGGCACCGTGATCGACAGCCGCGTGACGGCGCTGGAGCCGGCGCGCGTGCTGGCCTATTCGTGGAGCAGCGGCAGCGAGCCCGAGCGCCCGATGCGCTGGGAGCTAGCGCCCGTGGCAGGCGGCACGCAGCTCACGCTGACGCTGCAGATTCCCGGCAACGAGGACGCGGCCAAGGCCTGCGCTGGCTTTGAAGGCCACCTGGACATGCTGCTCGGCGCGCTGGAGGGCGTGCCGATCAAGTTCCCGTTCCAGCGCTTTCTGCAGGCGCGCGGGGAATACAACGCGCAGCTGGGCCAGCCGTAGCCAGCCGTAGCCAGCCGTAAATGGGACGACAGGTTCCGCGTCAGCGCCCCAGATCCTTGGCGCTGACGCCGGCGATGCCCCAGTTCTCCTTGGGCACGTCGTGAATCCAGACGCGCACGTTGGCCACGGGCGCGCCGACGGCCTCCACGATGGCCTGGGTCACCTTTTCAATGACGGCCTTCTTCTGTTCCTCGGTGCGGCCTTCGATCATGTAAATCTGTGCAAATGGCATGGTGTGCTTTCTCCAAAAGGAAGTTTGCTTGGCAAGCCGTCTCAGACCCCTTCCCCCTCTGGGGGAAGGTTGGGATGGGGGCTGGAGCGCCGGCATCTTGCCGGCAGCAACGCGCGAGCGCCGCTGGCCCCCACCCCTGCCCTCCCCCAGAGGGGGAAGGAGTAAGACAGTCCATCTGAGACTCGTTGCCAGTCAAGAAAAGATGATGCGGGATCAATCGGCCTTGATGCCGAGCTTGCGGATCAGGTCGCCCCAGCGTTTGTTCTCGGCGCGGATGAACTCGGCAAACTGCTGCGGCGTGGTGACGCGCAGATTGCCCGAGATGTTGTCGAACGCCGTTTGCGCCTGCGGCGTCTTGGCTCCGGCCGCCCAGGCATCGTGCAGTTGCGTGATGATGGCCTGCGGCGTGCCGGCCGGCGCCACCAGGCCGAACCAGGTCTCGACCTCGAAGCCGGGGTAGCCCGATTCGGCCACCGTGGGCACATCGGGCAGGGCCTTGGAGCGCTGCGGCGAGGTGACGGCGATGGCCTTGAGCTTGCCGCTCTTCACATGCTGCAAGGTGGTGGCGAGCGAGCTTTCCATGCTCATCATGACGGTGCCCGAGAGCAAGTCCGGCACGATCTGGCTGGAGCCCTTGTAGGGGACGCTGGTGAGCTTGATGCCGGCCACCGACTGCAGCAGCTCGGCCGCCAGGTGGTTGCTGGTGCCTATGCCCGACGTCGCATAGTTGAGCTTGCCGGGGTTGGCCTTGGCATAGGCCACCATGCCCTTGAGGTCATTGAACGGCACGGAAGGGTGCACCACCAGGGCGCAGGGCGTGGTGCCGACGAGCGAGATGGGCACGAAGTCCTTCTCGACATTGAACGGCACGTTGCTGTACAGGTACGGCGCGATGGCCAGGCTGCTGATGGCCGACAGGCCGATGGTGTAGCCGTCGGGCGCGGCCTTGGCGACAAAGTCGGTGCCGATGTTGCCGCCCGCGCCGGCCTTGTTCTCGACCACGAACTGCTTACCCAGCTTGTCTCCCATGGCCTTGGCCGCCGTGCGGCCCATGATGTCGGTCGGCCCGCCCGCCGGGAAGGGCACGATCAGGCGCACCGGCTTGGCGGGGTAGCCCTGCGCCCAGGCCGGCAGGGAAGCGGATGCGGCCAGCGCTGTGGCTGCGGCCAGAAGTTCACGTCGTTGCATGTTGTCTCGGTTTCTTAAAGTTGCTTGATTGGCAAGCGGTTTCAGACTCCTTCCCCCTCTGGGAGAAGGTTGGGATGGGGGCTCGAGCGTCGCAGGCCCCCACCCCGGCCCTCCCCCAGAGGGGGAGGGAGCAAGACAGGTTATCTGAGATGCGTTGCTAGTCAAGTAGCGTTGAGAGGGGTTTCAGGCAAAGCGCAGCGACACGCTGCCCATGCCCTGCACGCGCAGGTTCACGTTGTCGCCGGCCTGCACGGACACGGCCTCGGTCACGCCGCCCGAGAGGATCATGCTGCCCGCGGGCAGCTCCTGCCCGCGCCGGCCGAGGTGGTTGGCCAGCATGGCGATGGCGGCGGCCGGGTGCCCCAGCACGGCGGCGCCGGCACCCAGGGCCACGGGCTCGCCGTTCTTCTCCAGCACGACACCGCAGCTGCGCAAATCCACGTTCTCGGGGCGCTGGGCCTGGCCGCCGATGACGAAGCGCGCGGCCGAGGTGTTGTCGGCCACCACGCTCTTCAGGTCGAACTTGAAGTCGCGGTAGCGGCTGTCGATGACCTCGATGCCGGGCAGCACGAAGTCGGTGGCCGCCAGCACGTTGCCGACATGGCAGCCCGGGCCCTTGAGCGCGTGCTTCAGGACGAAGACGATCTCGGGCTCGACCTTGGGGTGGATCAGCTCGCTGACCTGCACCGTGCCGCCCTCATGCACGCTGTAGTCATCGATGAGGAAGCCGAACACCGGGTCGGTCACGCCCATCTGCTTCATTTTGGCGTGCGAGGTCAGGCCGGCCTTCAGGCCGACGACGCGGGCGCCGCGTGCCAGCTTGCGCGCCAGGATGGCGTCCTGGATGGCGTAGGCGTCGTCCCAGTCCATGTCTGGATATTCGTCGGTGATCTTGGGTGTGTCGCGCACCTGCAGCTGGCAGTTTTCCAGGTGTTCGGCCAGTTGGGCGATGGTTTGTTGGTTCAGTGCCATGGTGTGTGTCCTCTTCTTCAAGCCACCTTCAGGCCGCGCGCACGCGCCAGGGTGAGTGCCGTGTCTTCGATCATGTCTTCCTGGCCGCCGACGCAGCCGCGCCGGCCCATCTCGACCAGGATCTCGCGTGCCGGCACGCCGTATTTCTTCTCGGCGCGCTTGGCAAACAGCAGGAAGCTGCCGTACACGCCCGCGTAGCCCAGCGTGAGCGCATCGCGGTCGATGCGGATGGGGAAGTCCATGATGGGTACGACCAGGTCTTCGGCCACGTCCTGGATCTTGAACACATCGACGCCGGTTTCCACGCCCATCATCTGCAGCACCGCCACCAGCACCTCCATCGGGGTGTTGCCGGCACCGGCGCCCAGGCCGGCAGAGGCCGCATCGACCCGGTTGGCACCAGCCTCGATGGCCGTAATCGAGTTGGCCACGCCCATGGCCAGGTTGTGGTGGGCGTGAAAGCCCAGTTCCGTCTCGGGCTTCAATGCCTGTCGCACGGCGCCGAGCTTCTCGCGCACGTCGGCGGGCAGCATGTGGCCGGCGGAGTCGGTGATGTAGATGCAGTTGGCGCCGTAGCCTTCCATCAGCCTGGCCTGCTTGACCAGGCCCTCGGCACTGTTCATGTGGCTCATCATCAGAAAGCCCACGGTGTCCATGCCCAGCTTGCGCGCCATGGTGATGTGCTGCTCGCTCACGTCGGCCTCGGTGCAGTGCGTGGCGACGCGGATGGTGTGCACGCCGATCTCGTGCGCCATCTTCAGGTGATCGACGGTGCCGATGCCCGGCAGCAGCAGGGCCGAGACCTTGGCGTTCTTCATCAGCGGGATGACGGCGCCCAGGTATTCCTCGTCGCGGTGCTTGGCAAAGCCGTAGTTGACCGAGTCGCCGCCCAGGCCGTCGCCGTGGGTGACTTCGATGAGCGGCATGCCAGCGGCGTCGAGGGCCGTGGCGATGCTCTTCATCTGCTCCAGCGTGATCTGGTGCTGCTTGGGGTGCATGCCGTCGCGCAGCGCCATTTCATGCAGGGTGATTTTCTTGCCTTGGATGCTCATGGTGTATGTCCTTGTGTGGTGTGCCACGTTAGAGGTTCACGCCCTCTCCCGCGAGCGGGAGAGGGTTGGGGTGAGGGTGGTATGCAGGCACTGCGCCTGTTTCAACCCCCTCACCCCTGCCCTCTCCCCCAAGGGGGCGAGGGAGAAAAGCCCTCAGGCAGCCTGCAGGGTCAGCTTGCCGGCCAGCATTTCCTCGGCAAACATCTCCGCCGTGCGGGCGGCGGCTGCCGTCATGATGTCCAGGTTGCCGGCGTACTTGGGCAGGTAGTCGCCCAGGCCTTCGACCTCCAGGTAGACCGAGACGCGCTTGCCGTCGAACACCGGGCCGTTGACCAGCTTGTAGCCGGGCACGTATTTCTGCACCTCGGTCATCATGGCGTGGATGCTGGCGGTAATGGCCTTCTGGTCTGGCTCGCCCTCGGTCAGGCAGTGCACGGTGTCGCGCATGATCAGCGGGGGCTCGGCCGGGTTGATGATGATGATGGCCTTGCCCTTCTTGGCGCCGCCCACCTTTTCAATGGCGCCAGCGGTGGTGCGGGTGAACTCGTCGATGTTCTTGCGCGTGCCCGGGCCGGCGGATTTGCTCGACACCGTGGCGACGATTTCGCCGTAGGCCACGCTCTGCACGCGGCTCACCGCTGCCACCATGGGGATGGTGGCCTGGCCGCCGCAGGTGACCATGTTGACGTTCATCTCGCGCTTGCCCACATGCTCGGGCAGATTCACGGGTGGCACGCAGTAGGGGCCGATGGCGGCGGGCGTCAGGTCGATCATCATCGCGCCCTGCGCGGTCACCTTGCGCGAGTTCTCGGCGTGCACGTAGGCGCTGGTGGCGTCAAAGACGATCTGCACGCCGTCGGCCTTCATGTGCGGGATCAGGCCGTCCACGCCGTCGGCGGTGGTCTTGATGCCCATTTCTGCCGCGCGCTTGAGGCCGTCGGACTCGGGGTCGATGCCCACCATCCACACCGGCTCCAGCACGGGGCTGCGCTGCAGCTTGGCCAGCAGGTCGGTGCCGATGTTGCCGGGGCCGATCAGGGCGCATTTGATTTTTTGGCTCATAAAAATTCCTTTGGACTTTGGACTTTGGAAAAAGTCAGCACATGGAAGACAGAATGCCGCCCTCGACCCGCAGCGCCGCACCCGTGGTGGCCGCGCTGCGGGGGCTGCAGACATAGGCGACCAGCGCGGCCACATCGGACGGATCGACGAAGCGGCGCAGCAGCGAGGTGGGGCGCGCCTGGGCGAAGAAGCTGCGCTCGGCCTCGGCCAGGTCTACGCCCTGCTCGGCCGCCAGCTTGGCGAGGAAGGCGTCCACGCCCTCGGTGCGCGTAGGGCCAGGCAGCACGGCATTCACCGTCACGCCCGTGCCGGCGCAGTGCTGCGCCAGCCCGCGCGAGACGGACAGCTGCGCCGCCTTGCTCATGCCGTAGTGCAGCATCTCGGTCGGCGGGTTCACGCCGGACTCGCTGTTGATGAACACCACACGGCCCCAGCCCGCCGCCTGCATGGCGGGCAGCAGGGCGCGCGTCAGGCGCACGCCGCTCATCACGTTGGCGTCAAAAAAGCGCTGCCACTCGCCATCGCCAATGGCCTCGAACGGCTGCGGGTCGAAGATGCCGAAGTTGTTCACCAGGATGTCCACGCCCGCGCTGGCCTGGGCCACCCGGTCGCAGCCCTCGGCGCTGCACAGATCGGCCGCCGTGCCGCGCACGTCAGCCCCCGGCACCAGCGCCTGCAGGCGCTGCACGGCCTGGGCCAGGCGCGCCGCGTCGCGGCCGTTGAGCATCACGGCCACGCCTTCGCGCGCCAGCTCGGTGGCAATGGCAAAGCCGATGCCGGCGGTGGAGCCAGTGACCAGGGCACGCTTGCCGCTGAGTTGCAAGTCCATATCGCACTCCTTAGATGAAGCGGACGGAGCAGCCGCCGATGCCGCCAATCGTCACGCGCAAATTGTCGCCGGCCTGCACCGGCACCATGATGCCGAGCGAGCCCGACAGCACCACCTCGCCCGCCTCCAGCGCAATGCCCAGGCGGCCCAGGGTGTTGGCCAGCCAGGCCACGGCGTTGGCCGGGTGGCCCAGGGCCGCGGCGCCGGCGCCGGTGGCGACGATGTCGCCGTTCTTCTCGAGCACCATGCCGCAGGTGCCCAGATCCACGTCGCGCGGATCGACCAGGCGGTCGCCAAGCACGAACACGCCGCAGCTGGCGTTGTCGGCCACGGTGTCCTGGATCTTGATCTTCCAGTCCTGGATGCGCGAATCGACGATCTCGAAGCAGGCCATCACTCCCTCGGTGGCGGCCAGCACGTCGGCGGCCGTGACGCCCGGGCCCTTGAGCATTTTCTTCAGCACGAAGGCAATCTCGCCCTCGGCCTTGGGCTGGATCAGGGTGTTGGCGGCAACGGCCTGGCCCTCGTTGAAGACCATGCCATCGGTGAGCCAGCCGAAGTCGGGCTGGTACACGCCGAGCATGTTCATCACCGCGGCGCTGGTGACGCCGATCTTCTTGCCGACGACCTTCTCGCCGGCGGCCAGGCGGCGCGAGAGCATGTGCTGCTGGATGGCGTAGGCGTCTTCGATGGTGATGTCCGCGTGGCGGTTGGTCAGCGGTTCCAGCATCTGGCACTGCGTCAGGGCGAGGTACAGCTCGTCGCCCAGTTGTTCGATCAAGGCAGGGGCCATGGTCATGGGAAAGTCCTTTTGCGAGGGTGTTCAGAAAAAAACGGTCAGGGCTGCAGGGGCAGCGGCTCATCGGGCCGGGCTTCGGTGAGGAAGTCACCCACCAGACGGGCAAAGCGCGCGGCGTGTTCGATCTGCGTCCAGTGGCCGCAGCGGCCATAGACGTGCAGTTGCGCGCGCGGCAGCCAGTCGGCCAGGGTGTAGGCGTTGTCCAGCGGGATCACCCGGTCTTCCCGGCCATGGATGACCAGGGTTTCGTGCGGCAGGGCGCGGATGTCGGCCTCGGCACTGGCCATGGCGTCCACCCAGCGCTGGCGCGGCGCGGGGAACATCGCTGCGTAGGATTCCTGCACGCCGGGGCGGGCGCTAGCCTCGTAGCGCAGGCGCGCCAGGTCGTCGCTCATCAGGCCCTGATTGAAGGCGAAGTAGTCCA
The DNA here is from genome assembly GCA_018240985.1 of Pseudomonadota bacterium. Taxonomy (GTDB): domain Bacteria; phylum Pseudomonadota; class Gammaproteobacteria; order Burkholderiales; family Burkholderiaceae_C; genus Alicycliphilus. Next base: position 16,330 of record JAFEER010000275.1, on the reverse strand, counting down.
TGATGGCGCGCATGTTCTCCACCGACGGGGTGTAGCCCCACACGGCATCCAGCCCCTCGGTAATGGCAAAGGGCACGCCCACGCTGCCCATCAACACCAGGCGGCGCACGCGCTCGGGGTGGCGAATGGCCAGCGCCAAGGCCAGGCCGCCGCCAAACGAGTTGCCCACCAGGTCGGTGCGCGCAATGCCCAGAGCGTCAAGCAGGCCCACGGCCTGACGCACCCAGGCGTCCATGCCGTAGGCAAGGCCTGCGGGGCGTTCGGAATAGCCAAAGCCCACCATGTCGGGCGCGATCACCCGGGCGTGCTGCGCCAGCGCCGGCATCACCAGGCGCCAGTTGGCCCAGGCCGACACACCCGGCCCCGAGCCGTGGATAAGCAGCACGGGCGCACCCTGGCCACCACTGTCGTGGTAGTTGGTGCGAATGCCCGCGGCATCAATGCTCTGGCCGATCTCGGGGTTGGCGGGGGTGGCGCTCATCGGGGACTGTTTCCTTACTATTGTTATGAGAGCCTTTTGCGCTTTACTGGCAAGGGCTAGAAGGTGATTTAGCTTAAAACTTCACCATCACGTTGCGCAGCTCGGTATAGAACTCCAGCGAGTGCACGCCGCCCTCGCGGCCGATGCCGGACTGCTTGGAGCCGCCGAAGGGCGTGCGCAGGTCGCGCAGGAACCAGGCGTTGATCCAGCACAGGCCGACCTCGATCTGGTGCGCCAGGCGGTTGGCGCGCGAGAGATCCTGCGTGAACACGGCCGTGGCCAGGCCGTAGCGGTTGGCGTTGACCTTGTCCAGCACTTCCTCCTCGGTATCGAAGGGGCTGATGTGGCAGCAGGGGCCGAAGATTTCTTCCGTCACCACGGTGGCGGTTTCGGGCAGGCCAGTCCAGATGGTGGGCTGCACCCAGGAGCCGTCCTGCAGCTCGCCCGGCATGTCGGGGATGCCGCCGCCGGTGACGATGGTGGCGCCCTCCTCCTTGGCCTTCTGGTACAGGCCCAGCACCTTGGCCTGGTGCTTCTTGCTGATCAGCGGGCCGATCTTGGTGTCCTTGTCGAACGGCAGGCCGGGCTTCATGCCCTCGGCGCGCTCCTTCAAGGCGGCGACGAGCTTTTCGAAGATCGGGCGCTCGACGTACACGCGCTCGGTGCCCAGGCAGACCTGGCCGGCGTTCTCGAAGCAGGAGCGCGTGAGCGTGTCCACGGCCACCTGGAAGTTGCAGTCGGCAAACACCACGGCGGCGTTCTTGCCGCCCATCTCCAGCGACACCGGGCGCACGCCGTCGGCGGCGGCCTTCATGATGGCGCTGCCGGTGCGCGTCTCGCCGGTGAAGGTGATGCCGTTGACGCCCGGGTGCTGGGTCAGGAATTCACCGGCCGAGCCGGGGCCGAAGCCGTGCACCACGTTGTACACGCCCTTGGGCATGCCCACGGTGTTCATCACCTCGCCCAGCAGCGTGGCGGTGGCGGGGGTTTCCTCGCTGGGCTTCACGACCACGGTGTTGCCGCAGGCCAGCGCCGGGCCGACCTTCCAGGTCATCAGCAAGAGCGGCAGGTTCCATGGACAGACCACGGCGATGACGCCGCGCGGCACGCGCACGCCGTAGGACAGCGCCGCCTTGCCGTCGGGCGTGCGCATGTTGAACGACTCGGTGGCCGTGCTCTTGATGGTGTCGATGAAAATCTGGAAGTTGGCCGCGCCGCGCGGAATATCGACATGCGACGCGAGGTGGTGCGGCTTGCCTGTGTCGGCGATCTCGGCCTGCAGGAAGTCGTCGAAGCGGCGGTTGATCTCCAGCGCCACGGCGTCGAGCAGCTTGCAGCGCTCTGCCACCGACAGGCGCCCCCAGTCGCCCTTGAGCGCGGCCTGGGCGGCCGCCACGGCCGCGTTCACCTCGGCCTGGCCGGCTTCGTAAATGCTGCCGATGACGCTGCCGTTCACCGGGTTGATGTCATTGAACGTCTTGCCGCTGGTGTTGCGAACGTATTCACCATTGATGAAATTGAGGAACTCTTTCATGTCCTTGCCTTGCTATGAAAAATGTTGAACACCTGCGCGGCCCCGGCACGCGCCGGCCGTTGCCGGCCGGCGCAATGCGAGAGGTTTAGAACGCCTTGACCAGCGAGAAGCGCACCAGCGAGCCCTTGGGCTGCGGGCCCGTGCCGGCCTTGGCGCTGACCTCCTTGTAGACCGCGCCCTTGAGGAACACACCCGCGCCGGCAATAGGATAGACCAGCTCCGCGCCCACGGCGTGGCGTGCGGCTTTGTTGCTGCTGGCGCCGGTGCCGTCGTCGTTCGTGGTCTGCCACTGGCTATAGCCCACCAGGCCGGCCGAGACCGCGCCGAACGACTTGCCCAGGCCCCATTCCAGCGTCAGCTGGTCGCCGGGGCGCATGCCGGCGCTGTTGCGGCCGTTGAATTCGTAGCGCATCAGGGCCGCGCCCGAGATCGTCTTGGCACCGTCGAAGTAATAGGTCAGGCCGCCGGTGAGCATGGTGCTCTTGAAGCCCTTGCCTGGCGATGCCGGGTGGCTGGTGCTGGCGGTGTCGAACCACATGCCGGCGGCGGCCACGGCGTCCCACTGCGGCCCGTGCCAGCCGAGCACCAGCGGGCCCAGGTAGACGTCGCCCACGCCGCTGCGGCTGTCGGAGATGCCGGCCGCGTTGATGGTGAGCGAGGTGCGCATCAGCGGCACGATGGCCTCGACGCCGTAGTTGGCGCCGAGCAATGTGTAGTTCGTCACCCAGACGAAGCGGTTGGCCAGCGCCGTGACCGTGCCGCGGTTGTGGCCGGGCAGGTTGTTGCTGCTGCCGGGGGCGCGAAAGTCGTCGATGCTGTAGTTGACCAGATAGCCCAGGTAGTACATGCCCGGGGGCGGCACGCTGGCGCCCTGCATGCCCTCGACGCCGGGCACATAGTGGCCGTCGGCCTGCGCGCCGGTCGCGGCCAGGCCGCCCAGCAGCGCCAGCACGGCGGCTGCAATCTTGTTGCTCTTCATGGAAAAAATCCTTGTTGTCTCTTATGCGTCCAGGCCCAGGGCCGTGATGGCGGCGCGGGCGCAGATTTCATCCTCTTCGGCCGAGCCGCCGGAGACACCGATGCCCCCGATCAGCCGGCCACCCTCGCGCAGCGGCAGGCCGCCGCCGAACACCACGTTGCGCGGGCGCACGGGCATCCCCAGGCGCAGCGCCTCATCGCCCTGCAGGACGCCGGCCCACTGGCTGGTGGCAAAGCCGAAGCCGGCCGCCGTGTAGGCCTTGTCGATGGCGATGTCCACCGAGTGCAGAAAGGCACCGGGCATGCGCAGGAAGGCGGTGAGCACGCCCGAGGCGTCGGTCACCGCCGCGTTGATGCGGATGCCCAGCTCGCCCGCCTTGACCACCGCCGCGGCCACCGCTGCATGGGCGGCCTCGGCGGTGATGGCGCGTTGTTCAACGCTGTGGGCCATGTCAGGTCACCACGCTCAGGAAGGCGTTGTTGAGCTTGCGGTCATGGTAGAAGATGCCGCGCCCGACATGCTCCCAGCTCCAGGTGATGTGCTGCATGTCGGGGTAATGGTCGTAGCCGCCCGAGAAGGTTTCGAGCCGGTTGCCGCTGGGGTCGAAGAAGTAGATCGTCGTGCCCTGGGTGACGCCGTGGCGCGTGGGGCCGATGTCGATCGAGACGCGCTGGATGCTCATGATGTCGGCAGCGCGCAGCACGCTCTCCCAGCTCGGCATCTGGAACGACAGGTGGTGGAACTTGCCGTCCTCGGAGTGGCGCACGAAGGCGATGTCATGCGCCTTGGCGCTGCAGGTCAGCCACACGCCCAGGTCGGTCTTGCCGTCTTCCAGCTTCACGCGCTCGACCAGGGTAAAGCCCAGCACCTCGGTGAACAGCTTGACGTTGCCATCGACGTCGCCGCCGTAGAGCAGGCAGTGATCCATGCGGATGGGGCGCAGGCCGGGGCCGTCGATCACGTCCACCTCGGGGTCGTTGCAGCCGGTGGTGCTGCCCACGGCGGTCTTGTGCGCATACAGCTCGATGGTGTGGCCCGTGGGGATCTGGAAGCGCACGCGCTCGCCGGTCTCCAGCAGATCACCGGCGGGAATGCGCTCGGTCTTCACCCCATAGGCCTGCAGCTTGCGCTCGAAGTCGGCCAGCGTGGCGTCGTCGAGTACTTTGAAGGCGAAGAAGTCGATGCCGGCCTGATCGGACTGGCGCAGCACCACGCTGTTGTGATCGCGCTCGGCGCGGGTCTTGAAATACGCGCGGCCCTGCGCGTCGCGGCCCATGGGCAAGAGGCCCATGACGTCGGTGTACCACTTCACCGATTCTTCCAGATCCAGCACGCGGATCTGTGCGTGCCCTGGGCGTAAAACACCTGTCATTGCCATGAGTTGTCTCCTTTACGTTGGTTGGTTCATGGGTTGGGGGGGAAAAAATACCGTCCCCTGGCGGCATACGTTTTTCTTCATGGCGCCGATGACGCTGACGCGCAGATCGCTGGTCGGATGGATGCGGCAGGACAGCACGCAGCCACTGGCCTCCTCTTCGGCACTGATGTGGGCACGGCTCATGACGCGCTTGGTGTAGCTGCCCGCATTGACCTGCACCTTGCACACGCCGCAGCCACCCTGGCGGCAGCCCACGGGTATGCCTTTCTTGCCCAGCGCTTCCATGCCTTCAAGCACGGAACGGCTGGCGGCGCAGCTGTAGTGCTCGCCGGTGTCATCGATGCAAATCTCGAATTTCTGCACGGTGTTTGTCTCCTTCGCAATGACCTCTGCCCAGCAGGGCGCCGCAGTTTGTGTTATGCGGGCGCACGATACAGCTGCGTATCAATACCGTCCAATACCATTTTTCTGATTTGTTGATGCTGTCTCGGTATTGAATTGCACGAATCGGGCAGCGGCGTCAGCGGCTGGCGTGCAGCCAGGGATTGAGCCAGCGCGTCATGCGCGGTGCCACCACCCAGGTCATGAGCACCACCACCAGGATGGTGATCACGGCCACGCGCGGCGCCAGCGGCCAATGCGCCAGCAGCTGCCCGACGGTCACGAACAACAGCAGCACGGTCGGGAAAATGCCCAGCCAGGTGACCACCGCCACCTTCCAGCGCGGCGGCGCGCTGCGGGTGGTGCTGCCGGGTGCGGCAAACCAGTAATCCAGGCCGCTGACGCGATGCAGCTGCTGCTCGCCCACGGTGTGCGGCAGCACCTGTTCCAGCCAGTGCGTGCGCTCGGCCGACGACTGCCAGGCGGCCAGGTGAGGTTCGCTGTCGAAGGCGAACACGACGTGGTAGAGCAAGGGCGCGCCGTCATCATCCGCGTCTTGCGGCGGTATCAACTGCCCGCCCAGGTGGCCGGCAAAGCCTTCGGCCGCGGTCAGCATGCCCTGCATCGCCGCTTCGAACCCGGGCACGGCTGCGGGCAGCACACGGCGCGTGATCAATACGGTCACGGCACGTCGGGGGGCAGCGGGGGCATTCACTGGGGCTGGGGCATCCATCGCATTGATCCGTTGGGTTGTCTGGGCACATCGACTGCGATCCCGTGGCGCCCAGGCTGCGCGCCGGGGATCTGGCGTTTGCCGGCAACGATATGCGGACATTCCGATACCGTCAAATACCATTTTTCTTTACGCTTGATACTATTTGCGCATCAACCCCCGTGCCGGAGCAACACCATGGATCTGGATCTGCGTGACATGCGCCATTTTCTCGTCGTGGCCGAGGAGGGCCATGTCGGCCGCGCCGCCGCCCGCCTGCACCTGTCGCAGCCGCCGCTGACGCGGCACATCCAGGCGTTGGAGGAAAGCCTCGGCGTGCCGCTGTTTCTGCGCACGCCCAAGGGCATGACGCTGACCGAGGCCGGCCGCACGCTGCTGGAGGAGGCCACCAACCTGCTGGCGCTGGCGCAGCAAGCGGCCGAGCGCACGCGCCTGGCCGGCCAGGGCCTGCTCGGGCGGCTGGACGTGGGCTTGTTCGGCTCCGGCGTGCTGGACGTGATCCCGCGCATCCTGGCGCGCTTTCACCAGGCCCGCCCCGAGGTGAAGATCGTGCTGCACAACCTGACCAAGACCGAGCAGCTGCAGGCGCTGCGCGAGCGCCGCATCACGGTGGGCTTCAACCGGCTGGTGCCCGAAGCAGCAGACATCGCCGTCGAGACGGTGCTGCGCGAGCCGCTGATGGTGGCCATTGCGGCGTCCGACTCCCTGGCGGTACGCCCGTCCCTTGGCATCCAGGATCTCGCGGGCGTGCCGCTGATCCTCTACCCCAACGAGCCGATGCGCGGCCTGGCGCAGGAAGTGAGCGACGTCTTTCGCGCCGAGGGCGTGCCGCTGCGCGTGGAGCAGGAGGTGGAGGATGTGCTGACCGCCGTGGCCCTGGTCTCGGCAGGCTTTGGCGCGGCCATCACCACGCAATCGGCCACCAATCTGCGCCTGCCAGGGGTGACCTTCCGGCCGCTGCACAGCCACCAGCTCAAGGATCTGGAGCTGAGCTGCCTGTACCGCAAGGGCGATGCCTCGCCCGTGCTGCGCGCCTTTCTGGACGTGGTGCAGACGTTTGCCGCCACGCCCCAGGTGCGCGCGGGTTGAGCACCGATAGGGGCGCAGCGCGGGCACGGTTCAAATCTTCTTGAACAGCGGACTGCGCACCTGCTGCGCATCGGCGGCGCTGATGAACTTCTCGGTATAGATGTCGCGCTCGAACAGGCGCCCCTGCATCAGCGTGGTGATGCAGGCATCGATCATCATCGGCGGGCCGCACAGATAGGCCTTGTGGCCGCGGAAGTCGTTGTTGAAGTGTGCCTTGGCGGCGTCGTGCACAAAACCGCGTGCGCCCTGCCAGTCGCTGCCTTCGGCCTCGCCCGAGAGCGCCGCCACATAGGTGAACTGCGGGTGCTCGGCGGCCAGGCGCTCGAACTCCTCGTGGTGGTAGAGCTCATCGCGGCTGCGCGCACCGTTGACCAGGGTGATGGGTTTGTCAACGCCCGCGGCCAGCAGATCCAGCACCATGGAGCGCGGACTCGACAGGCCCGAGCCGCCGGCCAGCAGCAGATAGCCCAGCTTGTCCTTGTCGTGCGCGCTCTGGCGCACGAAGAAGCGTCCGTAGGGGCCGGACAGCTGCACGCGCTCGCCGGCCCGGAGCTGGTTGTGCACCCAGGCCGTGCCCGTGCCGCCCGGAACCAGGCGGATGTTGAGCTCGATCTCATGCGACTGGGCGGGTGCGCTGGCGATGGAGAAGGCGCGCGCCTGGCTCTCTCCCGGTATGTGCAGGTTGATGTACTGGCCCGCCTGGAAGGTGATGGGCGCGTCCAGCTCTATCCACAGGCCCTTGATGGTGGGCGTGAGGTCTTCGATGCGCGCCACCCGGCCCGCGAAGTCCTGCACCGGCAGGTTCAGCGCGTCGGGCTCCTCCTCGATGTCGGCCTCGATGACGACGTCGGACTCCAGCGTGGCGCAGCAGGCCAGGCACAGGCCTTCCTCGCGCTCGTAGTCCATGAGCGCAAAGCCGCTGGCCTCGCCATGCTCGATGTCGCCGTCGGTGACCTGGATCTTGCAGGTGCCGCACAGGCCGTGGCAGCAGGCATGCGGCAGGTAGATGCCGGCGCGCAGGCTCGCGTCGAGGATGGTCTGGCCCTCCTCGACCTCGATCACCTGGCCCAGGGGTTCAATGGTGAGCTGATGGCTCATGGCAGTCTCGCAAAAACAAATTTACTTGATTAGGAACATTCCTCAGATCACCGTCATTCCGGCGAAGGCCGGAATCTACCGTTGTGACCTGGGCGGGCGTCTGGATTCCGGCTTTCGCCGGAATGACGTGGTGATTGATGCCACGCGCTTTCTGAGACATGTCGCTAATCAGGCAAAATTAATAGCTGTTAGCGCTTATCAGGCAATGGTTTCAATGCAGTTTTATCCAAAACCACTGCCGCCTGAAGCCGCCTCAGAAGCAGGAACCCGCCAGGCCCGTCAGGCCCGGGGTGCGAAAGCGGATCACGCTCTTGTGGCCGATGCCGTGTTCGGCCAGGGTTTTGTCCATGTCGGGCGTAAAGGGTTTGCCCGACATGAACCATTCGGCCTTGTCCCATTCGATGTGGGCGAAGTCCGGGTGTACGCCGTACATGCCGGGTAGTACGCCCTGCACCAGTTCACCGAACTTCGTGGCTGACGGCATCGGGACACAGTACGGGTTGCACAGCATTTTGTGGTCTTCCCAGCCGATGTACAGCAGCGGCGCGGGGAATTTGTCCACCGTGTCCTTGGGGGCAAAGTTGTAATTGCCAAGGGATTTGACAGCCATGGGTGTTCTCCTTTTTGTCGTGCTATTTAGTTGCCGGTGGCCTGGGCACGCCAGGTTTCAAAGTTTTTCTTGTCCGGCGAGTCGGCGTAGTCCATGTTGTCCTGCCCCTGGGTAATCTTGTACCAGCGCAGCACCTCGGCCAGAGCGTTGAAGTCGGGCTTGGTCGGGTCCACGTCCTCGGGGAAGCAGTTGCCCTGGTAAATCTGGTGCACCGGCAGCCAGGCCTGGGTGTACTTCTCGGGTTCGTTCTCGAAGATGTGCAGGCAGCCGTCGGAGCAGCAGTGGTACTTCATGCCCTGGTACTCGGTTTCGCGGTAGGCTATTTTTGTGGGGTCGTCGGGCTCGGTGTAGAACATCGGCACCTGGCAGACCTGGCACAGCATGGGCAGGGTGCTGCTGTAGAAGCGCTTGCCCTCGGCCTGCTGCTGGTTGTAGTGCGTCCACAGCGGACGGTAGTACTTGTCGAAGCTGTCGGGGTACTTGGCAGACAGCCACTCCATGTCCTTCTCGCTGGGCGCCCAGGTGTGGAAGGGGGCGGCGGCGCCGTAGTTGTAGAACACGTTCCAGGCCTGGTGGCTGAGGTGATCCTTGTCCTTGCAGGCCTGTTCCCAGCCCTTGGGCACGGTGATGCCGTAGCGGGCCAGGTCGTTGAACAGGGCGGCGCCGTTCTGCTCGGCATACACCTCCCAGGCCTCCTTCCAGCTCATCACGCGCTTGGGCAGCATGTAGTCCATCATCATGGCCACCAGGGTCAGCACGCGGTAGCCGCGCCAGAACCATTTGTCCAGCCAGGCTTGCACGATGGGCAGGTTGTCCGGGTCTTGCTCCAGGACGAACTTGATGATCTCCAGCCCCAGCGTCATGTGGCGCGATTCGTCGGACTGCGCCGAGAAGCCGAAGGCCATGGCACCCATGTCGCCGTTGTAGGCAGCGCCGCTGATGAAGGGCACGAACAGCAGGTTGGTCAGCACGTATTCGAACGCAAAGCCGATGGCGATCATGAACTCGAACGGGCCGGCCGTGAGCGCATCGTCAAAGAAGCTCTTGGGCACCGACAGGAACCACACGCGGTCGTGCTGGTGGTGCCAGTTCTGGAAGCCGTTGTAGTGCTTGTTGTAGTTGGACAGGCTGTGGATCTGCGTCTGCGCGTGGCGGATTTCATCGATCGCCTGCATCTGGCAAGCCACCCGCGGGCCGGCGCCTGGGAACTCGCGCCCCATGCGGGCAAAGCCGCGGTGCGCCATGTATTCGTTGGGGCTGATGCCGGTCAGGAACAGCTTGAGCGAGTTGATGTAGCGCGCATCGGTCACGCCCAGGTGGCCGTTGTTCTGCGTGAAGGCGTCGATGATGGCGTAGAGCTTGCGCTCCTTCTCGGCCTGGTACTTCCAGTACGAGTCCATCGTCATGCGGAAGGGGTCTTCAAACTTGTCCCAGTCGTGGATCTTGATGCCCTCGTACTCCACCTGCGGGTATGCATCCTTGACGGACTGGTAGGTAGGCGTCCAGGCCAGGTCGCGCGTCATGAGGTTGTAGCGCTCCTTGAGGCCGAGCTTTTTGTTGACTTTCATGTCCATGGTGAATCTCCTTGTGTGTGCTATGTCTGGCGGGGGCTGGGGTCACTGGTTCCAGCACAGGGTGAACTCTTCGTCGGTTTCATCGACGTTGCCGCTCATGGTGATGAGGTGAATCTGCATTTCCTGCAAATCGAAGTCGCGCCCGATTTCTTCTTCGATGGTGCTTTTGCGGATCACCATGCGCCCGGGCACGTCGATCTTCACCATCGCCGGCTGGTCATTGACGATGGCCGCGGGGTTGTCGGCCAGGATGGCGTTGACGATGGCGCGGGACTCTTCGTTCTTCTGGAAGGCAATGAATACGTTGGACATTCCGATACTCCTGAATGAGAAACTGGCGCCTCAGGCCGGGATGGCCAGGCCGGCCTTGGCCATGCGCGCATCCAGCATGGCGACGCTGCGCTCCAGCGCGGCTGCGCCCGCATCGCCCAGGCCCAACGCGGCGACGGGAGCCAGGGCCTCCTGCACGCGGGCACGCCAGTGGGCGTACCAGCCGCTCAGCAGTTCCTTGTTGTCGGCGCTCTCGGCGGCGGCCGTTTTGATGACGGAGTCCACCCACTTGTTGGCGTCCTGCGTCCACTCGGCCTGAAAGCGCGTCAGCATGGACACCACCGGGCCGGCCTGGTCGCTCAGCGCCTGATCGACTTCCTTGTAGGCCAGGGCGAACAGCACGCCGTCCAGCGCCACGTTCTGCGCCACGAACAGCTCGAACCAGTCCTTCATCACCCAGGTGTCTTCCACCAGGCGGCGCAGCGGCTGCCAGGCCGGCGCGTCCAGCCAGGCTTTCTTGCCGGCCTCCAGCTCCAGCTGATCGCCCAGCAGCAGGCCCAGGCGCGTCAGGTACTGGGCAATGCCCAGCTGATCCATGCCCGCATACAGGCAGGGCTGGGTGATGGCCGCGCCGTAGCCGTAGGCACATTGGAAGGAGCCGTTCATGTTCGCGCTCCAGGCCACATGGCGCAGCGGCACGTAGAAGTCCAGCGCCTTGCGGCGGGCGGCATCGTCGTAGCGCTCGGCCAGGCCACGGGTTTCGACAAACTCAAAGTCCGCCTCGGCCACCTCCTGCATGCGCGCGCGCGCCTGGGTGTAGGTGCCGTAGTAGAACTGGCGCGGGTCTTTCAGCGCGTACCAATCTTTCATCACCAGGCGGGTGCGGCGCTTGTCGAACAGCTCGTGCTCCGGATCCCAGGTCGGGCGGTAGTGGAAGTTGGCCTCAGGCTGCACGTCCATCGTGCCCTCGATGTAGCGCGAGGCCGGTTTGTCCGCGCCCAGCCGGGCGGCGATGTGGTCGTAGGTCTGCCGCAGCGGGGTGATGCTGACGGTGCGCAGGTCGATTTGCATGGGCTATGTCTCCTCTAGGGGTTTGGCAGTGCAGTGGGTGGAAAAAAAGAATCAGGGCTCGTGGCGAAAGTGGCGCTCACGCGCATCGCGCAGGCTCCAGTCCCACTCGTGGGCATCGCTGCCCGCTGCGGCCTCGGGCAATCGGCCATGGGTGGGCGTGACGGCCTGCGTGGCGCAGAAATCCTCGAACTGCGCGCGCGGCATCAGCATTTCGACGAACAGCTCGGGCTCGCCCACGGCGAACTCGAACTCCACCATGCCGTTGTCGTGCTCCTGCACGATGCGAATGAAACGGCGCTGGACGTCCCAGCGATCTTCGGGGGGGGCTTGCGTGCTCATGCCAGGGGTATTGCACGGGCCGTGCCAGGGTGCGGCGCGAACACCAGAAATCTCGATAATTTCGGGTAAACACCTAAAAATCCCCCTTCCTTGGCACACTGAATGCCTGTGTTCACCGGGATCTCCGTCAAGATATTGCGACGCAGCATGATGATTTGATAAAGCGCTCCCCCAGGGATTTGACGATTTGATAAATCCAGAGAAGCCCGGGTTGCGAATCCGCATGGTTTATCGATAATTTCCCCATGCCGCAGCTACCCGCCATGCCCTCCGACGCCGACTTGCGCCGCCAGATCCAGTTCTCCGCGGCCGATGGCCGCATCTGGCTGGCAGGCCAGCGCATGGTGCTGATGCACGCGGGCTCGCTGGGCATATGGCGGCGTGAGCTCATGCACACCCTGGGGCCCACGGCTGCGCGCCGCCTGTTGATGCGCGTGGGCTACGCCGCGGGCGAGCGCGACGCGGCGCTGGCGCGCCAGCTGCGCCCGCAGGCGGACGTGTTTGCCATGTTCAGCGTCGGCCCGCAGCTGCACATGCTGCAGGGCGCGGTGCAGGTCACGCCCAAGCTGCTGGAGATCGACACCGCCAGCGGGCATTTCCACGGCACCTTCGACTGGCAGCATTCCTGGGAGGTGGAGACGCACCTGCGCGACTTCGGCGCGCAGAGCGAACCCGTGTGCTGGACGCTGCTGGGCTACGCCTCGGGCTATACCAGCGCCTTCATGGGGCGGCCCGTGCTCTTCAAGGAAGTCGCCTGCACCGCCTGTGGCGCCGCGCATTGCCGCATCGAGGGGCGCGTGCTCGATGCCTGGCCCGACGCCGCCGACCTGGCGCGCGACTACGCCCCCGACGCCCTGCCCGACCACGCCAGCCTGCGCAGCCTGCCCGCATGGCCCGCACCCATGCCCGCCGAAGACCGCCCCGAAGCACCGGCCGACGCCCTGGGCCAGCTCATCGGACGCTCCACCGGGTTCAACGCCGCCACGCAGCTGCTGCGCAAGGCGGCGGGTACGCAGGTCACGGTACTGCTCACGGGTGAGACCGGCGTAGGCAAGGAACGCTTTGCGCGCGCTCTGCACGCCTTGGGCCCGCGCGCCGCCAAGCCCTTTGTCGCGGTGAACTGCGCGGCGCTGCCAGGCGAGCTGGTGGAGTCCGAACTGTTCGGCACCGAGAAAGGCGCCTACACCGGCGCCGACGCGGCTCGCGCCGGGCGCTTCGAACGCGCCCATGGCGGCACGCTGTTCCTCGACGAGCTGGGCGAACTGCCCCTGCCGGCCCAGGCCAAGCTGCTGCGCGTGCTGCAGGACGGGCAGATCGAGCGCCTGGGCGCCGCCCAGCCGCGCCAGGTGGACGTGCGCCTGGTCTGCGCCACGCATGTGGATTTGATGGAGGCGGTGCGTGCCGGGCGCTTTCGCCAGGATCTGTACTACCGCATCCACGTGTACCCGATCCGCATACCGCCGCTGCGCGAGCGCCAGGACGACATAGAGCCCTTCGCCCAGCATCTGCTGCAGCGCTTTGCGCTGCAGCACGACAAGCATGTCAGCGGTTTTTCCGACCGCGCGCTGCACGCGCTGCACAGCTACGCCTGGCCGGGCAATGTGCGCGAGCTGGAGAACCTGGTGGAGCGCAGCGTGATCCTGGCCGAGGCCGGCCAGCCCGTGCAGGTGGAGCAGCTGTTCCCCGACGGCGCCAACGCCCCGCCCATGGCACCCGCGCACCAGCTGCAGCCCAGCGGCCGCCTGGGCCAGGCGCAGGCTCCGGCCTGCCACGCGCAGCTGCTGGCGCAGTTGCTGGCGCAGCCGTTAGACCTGCCGGCGCTGGAGACGCAGCTGATCGAGGAAGCCGTGGCACGCCACCAGGGCAACCTGGCCGCCGCCGCGCGCCTGCTGGGCCTGACGCGCCCGCAGCTGAGCTACCGCCTGAACAAACTGCGCGAATCCTGACGACGCATACCGACCATGGCCAAACGCAGCGCCCAGAGCGCCATCGACGACCCGGCACCGTCCGCGCGCACCCTGATCGAGCAGGCCTACGCCCAGCTGCGCGATGACATCGTGACCGGCCAGCTCGGGCCCGGCGAGCGCCTGCGCGTTGAGCACCTCAGGACTGACTACGGCGTGAGCGCCGGCACGCTGCGCGAGGCCATCACGCGCCTGGCCAGCGACGCACTGGTGGTCACCGAGGGGCAACGCGGTTTTCGCGTCGCGCCCATCGCCCTGGAGGAGCTGGAGGACATCACCGACCTGCGCGTGCAGATCGAGACCATGGCGCTGCGCCAGTCGATCCGCGCCGGCGACAGCCAATGGCGCGAGCGCGTCAGCCAGGCCTTCGCCGCCATCTCGGCCGAAGAACCCATCGCACCCGAACGCCGGCGCCGCTGGGAGCGGCTGAACGCGGAATTCCACGAGGCCCTGCTGTCGGGCCACGCCTCTGCCTGGACGGTGCGTGTGCTGCGCCTGCTGTCGCGCCACACCGAGCGTTACCGCAGCTTTGCCATGGCGCTGCCCGGCGCCGTGCGCGACGTGCACGCCGAGCACAGCGCGATCTTCCAATTCGCCATGACGGGCCAGGAAGCGCGCGCCGCGCTGGCGCTGGAAGCCCATATCCGCACCACACCCGACCTGCTGATGCAGGCTTTGCGTGACGGCCGCGTTGCATTGCCTGGGAGCGGTATAACGCCCATATGACAAGCGCTTTAAGCTATCATATTAATAGTAAAACCAGCCCCCCTGATGCAGGACAACAGGCATTCGATTGTGAGAAACTGTTTTGCAGAGTCGGCCGTAGTTGAAGTAACAACCCAGGTATGCATCCACGCCTTTATAGAACCGGCAACAAAGGGTTGATCGTCATCCCGGCGAAAGCCGGGATCCAGTGCTCCGGCACGACAAGGAAGCCATGGATTCCGGCTTTCGCCGGAATGACGGGGTATTTGCAACCGTTAATTGCCGGATGAATAGACCATGAATGCGCCCCGCCTTGCCCCCCTCTTGATCCGTGGCTGTTGGCTGGGCCTGTCTACGATTCTGGTGCTTGGTGTGGTGCTTTTTCTGCTGCTGGCGGCGATGGCGTCGTCGGCATGGATGGTCGATGGCCTGCTGTGGCGCTTCGAGGCGCTTGAGAAAAGTCCACGCCTGAGCCAGCGCGCACACGAGCGCCTGGCGCTGGGCCTGCACCGCACGCAGGATGCGCTGATTGCACCGGGGACGGTGCTGCTGTTCGGTGACAGCCACCTCGCGGCCCTGCCCGCCTCCCTGCTGGGGCGCGCGCACAACTTCGCGCTGGGTGGACTGTCCGCCGGGCGCCTGGCCGATCACTTCGCCGACTACGCTTCGATCCAGCGTGCGGGCGGCATCGTGTTGGGCGCGGGCACCAACGACCTGGTTGAAGGCGCCGGCGCCAGTGCCGTCCTGTCGGCATGGAGCCGTCTTCTGGCCGCCCTGCCCGCCCAGGTGCCGGCCCTGTGCGTGGGCATTCCCGAGCCGGCGGGCGCCGGCCCCTGGCCCGACGCCATCGCTCTGATCAACCGGGGCGTGCAAGACCGTTGCGCGGCCCGTGGCTTGCGCTTTCTCGCCATTACGCCTGGGCGCGGCGCATGGGCCGGCATCGGGTGGGCAGCCGACGGCGTGCACCTGAACAGCGACGGCTCGCGCCTCCTGGCCAGCCTGATCCGCGCGTCGTTTCAGAGGGAGGGAAGCTGATGAACCAGGTGTCGCAGCGTGACGCGGTGCTGGATCGCATGCGCGGCGGCGCAGCCCTGGCCGTGGTGCTTTTCCACTACTTCCACAAGGGCCCCATGGAGGGCTGGATGCTGACCCAACCCATCGCGGTGCTGTCGGACATCGCCTCCTATGGTTATCTGGGGGTGCATCTGTTCTTCATGATCAGCGGCTACGTGATCATGATGACGGCCCAGCATTCGAGCCTGAGGCTTTTCGCGGCCTCGCGCGTGTCCCGCCTGGTGCCGGCGTTCTGGGCCTGCGCGCTGCTGACGGTGCTGATCGAGTGGAGTGTTGCGTCGGCACCGTTCCACCTCGAGTCGTGGGCGCAGTGGTGGGCCAACATGACGCTGGTGCCCTCGTGGTTCGGCCAACCGGCGATCGACGGCGCCTATTGGTCGTTGGCGAGCGAGATCAATTTCTATCTATGGGTCGCGCTGCTGATCGCGCTCGGGCAATTGCAGCGCGTCGAGACCATCTTGCTGTTGTGGCTGGGCCTGTCATGCGTGAACGCGCTGCGGCCCATGTATCCCTTGCAGCTGTACCTGAATGTGCACTGGGCACCGTTGTTTGCGTCTGGCGCATTTTTCTTCCTGGTGCGGCAGTCGGGCTGGACGCGCCGACGCCGGCTGGCCATAGGCTTGGCCTTGGTGCTCGCCTGCGCCTATGCCTGGCGCGAGAACGGCACCCTGGGCGGCTGGCAAAACTTGTTGAGCCTGTCGCATGGGCGCAATCACCTGGCGGTGATGGCGTTGATCATCGTTTTCTTTGCGGCCTTCCTGCGCCTGGCGAACTCACCCCAGGTGAGCGCGCCTACCAGCGGCAGCGAATGGATGGGGCGCCTGACCTATCCGCTGTACCTGATCCACCAGAACGCGGGCTATGCGTTGTTCAACGCCGCCGTGGCCTTGGGATGGGTGGCGGCGATCGGCCGGGGCTGGATTTCGCTGGGCCTGATAGTGCTGTCGCTAGGGCTTGCCTGGTTGGTGAACTTGGCCATCGAACAGCGCTGCGGGCCTGCGTTGCGGCGCCTCATCGCGGGCCAGCGGCGCACTGCCGGCGGCCGGCATG
>JAFEER010000274.1 GCA_018240985.1 Pseudomonadota bacterium | reverse complement strand
AGATCGCCGCGCGCTACAACGAGCAGGGCGCGGACGAGCTCACCTTCCTGGACATCACCGCCACCAGCGACGGGCGCGACCTGATCCTGCCCATCATCGAGGCCGTGGCCAGCCAGGTCTTCATCCCCCTCACGGTGGGCGGCGGCGTGCGCACCGTGGCCGACGTGCGGCGGCTGCTCAATGCCGGCGCCGACAAGACCAGCTTCAATTCCGCAGCCATCGCGGATCCCGATGTCATCAATGCCGCATCGGCCAAATACGGCGCGCAGTGCATCGTCGTCGCCATAGACGCCAAGCGCCGCCAGGGCCAGGACGTGGCCGAGCGTGGCGAGGGCTGGGACGTGTACAGCCATGGCGGGCGCAAGAACACGGGGCTGGATGCCGTGCGCTGGGCCGAGGAGATGGCGCGCCGCGGCGCCGGCGAGATCCTGCTGACCAGCATGGATCGCGACGGCACCAAGAGCGGCTTCGACCTGCAGCTGACGCGCGCCGTGAGCGACGCCGTGGGCGTGCCGGTGATCGCATCGGGCGGCGTGGGCAACCTGGATCACCTGGCCGATGGCGTGCAGCAGGGCGGGGCCGATGCGGTGCTGGCCGCCAGCATCTTCCACTACGGCGAATTCACCGTGCGCCAGGCCAAGGAGCACATGCGCGCGCGCGGGATTCCCGTGCGTCTGTGAAAGGTTTTGAGTCAAATGGGGCTGCAGCGCTTGTCTAGTAAGCGCAAGCAGCTATCAAAAATGATATTAAATGCTGCGCTGCGGCAAACCACCGACAATGGCGCCATGAACTGGCTTGATGAAGTGAAATGGGATGCGCAGGGCCTGGTGCCCGTGATCGCGCAGGAGGCCGCCACCGGCGACGTGCTGATGTTCGCCTGGATGAACCGCGAGGCGCTGGCCAAGACGGCCGAGCTGGGCCGCGCCGTGTACTACAGCCGTTCGCGCGGCCGGCTGTGGTTCAAGGGCGAGGAGTCGGGCCATGTGCAGCAGGTGCACGAAATGCGCATCGATTGCGACAGCGACGTGGTGCTGCTCAAGGTGACGCAGCTGGGGCACGAGCCCGGCATTGCCTGCCACACCGGGCGCCACAGCTGTTTTTTCAGTGTGCTCAGGGACGGCGCCTGGCAGGCCGTCGATCCGGTCTTGAAAGACCCCGAATCCATCTATAAATAAGGCCCATGAATTCGCAAGATTCCCTGGCACGCCTGGCGGCCGTGATCGAGAGCCGCAAGCCCGCCCATGGCGGCGATCCGCAGGCCAGCTACGTCGCGCGCCTGCTGCACAAGGGGCCGGATGCCTTTTTGAAGAAGATCGGCGAAGAGGCCACCGAGGTGGTGATGGCGGCCAAGGACGTCGATCACGGCGCGGCGCCGGCCAAGCTGGTGTACGAGGTGGCGGACTTGTGGTTCCACAGCATGGTGGCGCTGGCCCACTATGGCCTGAGCCCGGCCGACGTCATCGCCGAGCTGGAGCGCCGCGAGGGCACCAGCGGCATCGAGGAAAAGGCGCTGCGCAGGGTGGCGAGCCGCGCCCTGGAAGAAGGAGAAGCACCGTGACCAACGACATCATCGACGTTGAGCCGAATGAACAGGCCGAAGGCCTGAAGGCCTGGGGCTGGGTCAGCTACATCCTGCACCTCATCGTGGCCGTCGGCGCCGTGATGCCGGGCGCCCAGCCCGGCGTGGCGCTGCTCATCGTGGCCCTGGTGATTGACCTGGTGAAGAAGAGCGACGCCGAGGGCAGCTGGCAGGCCAGCCATTTCTCGTGGCGCATAACCACCGTGCTGTGGGTGGGCGTGCTGTACGCGGTGACCGCGCCGCTGTGGCTGATGTTTTTCTTCCCGGGCTGGATTGCCTGGGGCCTGATCTCCATCTGGTTCCTGTACCGCATCGTGCTCGGCATGGTGGCCATGAACAAGGGCCAGGCCATCAATGGCTGAGGCTGCTACGCTGCCGCCGCTGAACCTGGCGCTGCAGGGCGGCGGCTCGCATGGCGCCTTCACCTGGGGGGTGCTGGACGCGCTGCTCGAAGACGGCGGCTTCACCCTGGAGGGCATCAGCGGCACCAGCGCCGGCGCCATGAACGCCGTGGCCCTGGCCCATGGTTTTGCCCAGGCGGCGCAGCAGCACAAGGACGCGCGCGAGGCGCACCAGGCCGGCTGCACGCTGGCGCGCGAGACGCTCACGAAGCTGTGGGAGGGCGTGGGCGCCATGGGCAGCCTGTGGGGCGCGCCGCTGCAGGGCAACCCGCTGCTGGGCATGATGAGCCAGTGGCTCTCGCCGTACCAGACCAATCCACTGGACATCAACCCGCTGCGTGGCCTGCTGGAGAGCGTGGTGGACTTCGGCGCGCTGTGCCATGCGCGCCATGCGTGGATACCCAAGGTGTTCGTGTGCGCGACCAATGTGCGCACGGGCCGCGGCGAGATTTTCTCGGGCGCGCGCCTGTCGGCCGACGCCGTGATGGCCTCGGCCTGCCTGCCGATGATGTTCAAGGCGGTGCAGATTGGCGGCGAGCATTACTGGGACGGTGGTTATTCCGGCAACCCGGCGCTGTATCCGCTGATTTACCAGACGCAAACCTGCGATGTGCTGCTGGTGCAGATCAACCCCATAGAACACCACGACCTGCCCGATACCGCCCCGGACATCATGGAGCGCATGAACGAGGTCACCTTCAACGCCAGCCTGCTGGGCGAGCTGCGCGCTATCGACTTCGTGCGCCGCCTGCTGGCCGAGGGGCGGCTCGATCCGCAGCACTACAAGAGCATGCGCATGCACCGCATCGACGGTGGCAGCGTGTTGGCTCCGTTTGGCGCCGCCAGCAAGACGCGCGCCGACATGGGCTTTGTGCGCCAGTTGTTCCAGCTCGGGCGCACCCAGGGCCAGCACTGGCTGCAACGCCATCGCCACGACATCGGTGTGCGGCACACGCTGCACCTGACCGAAAACTCCTGATCACCTTTCTTGGCCCAGCTGCCTGAGAAACACCATGCACGACCCCGATTGCCTCTTTTGCAAGATCATTGCCGGCCAGATTCCGTCCAGGAAGGTGTACGAGGACGAGCAGGTCTTCGTCTTTCACGACATCCACCCCTGGGCGCCGGTGCACTTTCTGATCGTGCCCAAGTTGCACCTGCCCTCCATGGCCTCCGTCACGCCCGAGCATGCGGGCCTGCTGGGCCACATGATGCTGCTCGCCCCCAGGCTGGCGATCGAGCAGGGTTGCAATCCGTACCCGGACGGCGGCTACCGCATCGTGGTGAATACCGGCGCCGAGGGCGGCCAGGAGGTGCACCACCTGCACATGCACGTGATCGGCGGGCCGCGCCCCTGGTTGCGCGGTTGACCGGCAGCAGTCCGCCCCCGTCAGGGTTATCACGGCCGCGACTGGCGGAGGACTAAAATGGGCGCTATTCGTTAGGAGATTTCCATGGGTTCGTTTTCCATATGGCACTGGCTGATCGTGCTGCTGATCGTCGTCATGGTGTTCGGCACCAAGAAGCTCAAGAACATCGGCTCCGACCTGGGCGGCGCCGTGAAGGGCTTCAAGGACGGCATGAAGGAAGGCGCCAGCAGCGATGACGCATCGGCCGCCAACGCCCCTGCCGGCCAGGTGACCAATACCGCAGCCGCGGACAAGACCACCATCGACGTCGAAGCCAAGCAGAAGAGCTGAGCGCCCGCTGCCTGAGCACCGTCCATGATCGACATTGGCCTGTCCAAGATGGCGCTGATCGGCGCCGTTGCCCTCATCGTCATCGGCCCCGAGAAGCTGCCGCGCGTGGCGCGCACCGTGGGTACCCTGCTGGGCAAGGCGCAGCGCTACGTGGCCGACGTGAAGGCCGAGGTCAACCGCTCCATGGAGCTGGACGAGTTG
Source organism: Pseudomonadota bacterium (assembly GCA_018240985.1). Taxonomy (GTDB): domain Bacteria; phylum Pseudomonadota; class Gammaproteobacteria; order Burkholderiales; family Burkholderiaceae_C; genus Alicycliphilus. The sequence continues at coordinate 36,610 of JAFEER010000274.1, read as the reverse complement.
CGCAAGATGAAGGAGACGGTGGAGAGCGCCGCACGCGACGTCGAGCAGTCGATCCAGACCAGCGCCAGCGACTTCCAGAAGGACATGGAGAACAGCCTGGGTGAGGTTGGCAGCCTGCCGGGCGAGTCCACCAGCACCGAGCAGGCTTCCTACACCATCGTTCCCGCCTACAAGCACCCGGGCAAGAACTGGCGCCTCAAGCGTGGCGCCGTGCCGCAGTGGTACAAGGCCCGCACGGGCGTGCGCACCAAGGCGCAGTCGGGCGCGGCGCGCGTGGCGCGTTTCAGGCCCAAAAAATTCCATTGACCCTCATGAACGAACAGGCTGCCGCACTCCGACCGTGCAGCCTGGACTGGTGCCAAGCCAGCCATCCGCCCCGCCATGCCTGAAACACCCAATCCAGAAGACGAGCTCGCCGGTACCGAGCAGCCCTTCGTGCAGCACCTGATGGAGCTGCGCGACCGCCTCGTGAAGGCCATGATCGCGGTGGGCATCGCCGCCGCCGTGCTGTTCTTCTACCCGGGCCCGGGCCAGCTCTACGACCTGCTGGCGGCGCCGCTCGTGGCCCATCTGCCGCAGGGCTCGACCATGATCGCCACCTCGGTGATCTCGCCCTTCATGGTGCCGCTGAAGATTTTGCTGATGGCGGCATTTTTGGTGGCCCTGCCCGTCGTGCTGTGGCAGGTCTGGGCCTTCGTGGCGCCCGGGCTGTACACACACGAAAAGCGCCTGGTGCTGCCGCTGGTCATCTCCAGCACGGTGCTGTTCTTCATCGGCGTGGCGTTTTGCTACTTCTTCGTGTTCGGCCAGGTGTTCAAGTTCATCCAGGGCTTTGCGCCCAAGAGCATCACGGCCGCGCCCGACATCGAGGCCTACCTGGGCTTCGTGCTGACCATGTTCCTGGCCTTCGGCCTGGCCTTCGAGGTGCCGATCGCCGTGGTGGTGCTGGCGCGCCTGGGCGTGGTGAGCGTGGACAAGCTCAAGAGCTTTCGTGGCTACTTCGTTGTGGCGGCCTTCGTGGTCGCGGCCATCGTCACGCCGCCGGACGTGGTCTCCCAGCTGGCACTGGCGATACCGATGTGCCTGTTGTATGAGATCGGCATCTGGGCCGCGCAGCTGTTCATACGCCACACCAAGGCGCCCGAGGACGCGCAGGAATCCGCATCCTGAGATGTTGGGTTGAAAATTGGCGCCAGCGCCCGTCTGTTGGGCGCCAGCAGCTACTATTTCAAGAGTAAGTTCAGCGGCGCTGCTGTGCGCGCGGACGCGTTCCCGCCACCACTGACAGCTTCATCTGCTTGTCCCCGCGCTGCAGCTCGAAGCTCGCAGCCTGGCCCGGCTGCAGCGCCGCCACGGCCGTGAGCAGCTGCGACACGTTGTCGGTGGGCTTGCCGCCCACCTGCAGGATCACGTCGCCGGGGCGTATGCCGGCCTGCGCCGCAGGCCCGCCCTGCAGCACGCCGGTGATGATCACGCCCTGCGTGGCCTGCACGCCAAAGGTCTGTGCCAGCTCGGGCGACAGTTCATTGGGCTCGACGCCGATCCAGCCGCGCGTCACCTGGCCGTCGCGCACGATGCCCTCCAGCACCTGCTTGGCCGTGGACACGGGAATGGCAAAACCTATGCCCATGCTGCCGCCGGAGCGCGAATAGATGGCGGTGTTGATACCCATGAGGTTGCCATTCACGTCCACCAATGCCCCACCCGAATTGCCGGGATTGATGGCGGCGTCGGTCTGGATGAAGTTCTCGAAGGTGTTGATGCCCAGGTGCGAACGGCCCAGCGCCGAGACGATGCCACTGGTCACCGTCTGGCCCACGCCGAAGGGGTTGCCTATGGCCAGCACCTGGTCGCCGACGGAGAGCCTGTCGGAGTCGCCCAGCACGATGACCGGCAGCTTGTCGAGCTGCACCTTGAGCACGGCCAGATCCGTGTCGGGGTCGGTGCCGATGACGGTGGCGCGCGCACGACGACCGTCGGTGAGCGCCACTTCGATCTCGTCGGCGCCCTCGACCACATGGTTGTTGGTCAGGATGTAGCCATCGGGGCTGACGATGACGCCGCTGCCCAGCCCGGTCTGCGCCTGCGGGCCCTGGTCGCCAAAAAAGAACTGGAACCAGGGGTCGTTGCTGCGCGGGTTGCGCACCTCCTTGCTGGTGGTGATGCTGACCACGGCCGGCGCCGCCTTGCGCGCCGCGGCACTGAAGCTGCCGGCCGCCGGCTGGGAGCTGGCGGATGGGGGTGCTTCAATCAGGGAAATGCCGGCGCCGCCGCGCGTCGCACCGCGCTGCAGCCAGTCTGGCTGCAAGGTGGCGACCACGAAATAGGCGGCGACGAGCACCGTCACGGCTTGGGAAAACAGCAACCAGTAACGTTTCATGATGCGGGGATGGGCGGCCTAGTGGCGCGGCGGGGAAAGGGTGATTGTCGCGTGTTTGCAGCACCTGCCCGCGGCACTGCCGCACAATCGGCTGCATGAGCATCCCCCGAAGCGATCTACTGGCCCGGTTCGACGCCCTGCTGCAGCCCGAGCGTTTCAAGGACTACGGCCCCAACGGCCTGCAGGTGGAGGGCCGCGGCGAGATTCAGCGCGTCGCGAGCGGCGTTACGGCCAGTCTGGCGCTGATAGACGCGGCCATTGCCGCGCGTGCCGACGCCATTTTTGTGCACCATGGCCTGTTCTGGCGCGGCATGGATGGCCGCGTCACCGGCTGGATGAAGCAGCGCCTGCAGCGCCTGCTGGCGCACGACATCAACCTGTTCGCCTACCACCTGCCGCTGGATGCGCATCCAGAACTGGGCAACAACGCCCAATTGGGCCTGGTGCTGGGCTGGCAGGCCGATCAGCGCTTTGGCGAGCAGGAGCTGGGCTTTGCCGCCCCCGCCGCCTTTGCCGGCGCCGCCGAACTGGCCGCGCATGTGCAGGTGGCGCTGGGGCGTGGCGTGACCCTGGTGGCGCCCGAGGGCGCTCGCCCGATACGGCGCGTCGCCTGGTGCACGGGCGGTGCCCAGGGCTACTTCGAGTCGGCCATCGCAGCAGGGGCCGATGCCTTCATCACCGGCGAATTTTCCGAACCCCAGACCCATCTGGCGCGCGAGACCGGCGTCGCCTTCATTGCTGCCGGCCACCATGCCACCGAGCGCTATGGCGCCCCCGCCGTGGCCGCACATGTGGCGCGCCAGCTGGGGCTGGAGCATCAGTTCATCGACATCGACAATCCTGCCTGAATTTGCTATGTTTTACATAGCTTGTGACGGTTGTTGGTTAACGACAAACACCCTATTTGTTTCGATATGACCGCTTTTCTCGCCATCACCCAGGGCGATCCCGCCGGCATAGGCCCCGAGATCGTGGCCAAGGCCTTTCGTGACGCACCGGTGGACATGCAGGGCTGCTTTGCCGTGGGCGACGTGGCCACGTTGCGCCGCGCAGCCGCCTGCCTGGAGCGGCCCGGCAAGCCAAGCCTGCCTGTCGCGCGCCTGGGGTCGCTGGGCGAACTGGGGCAGGTGCCGCCGCGCTGCCTGCCGGTGTGGCAACTGCCCGAACTGGCCGGCACCCCGGCGCCCTGGGGGCGGGTCAGTGCCGAGGCCGGGCGCGCGGCCGCGGCCTGCGTGCTCTGGGCCGCGCGCGCCGCGCTGCGTGGCGAGATCGCGGGCCTGGTGACGGCACCCCTGCACAAGGAGGCACTGGCCGCGGCCGGCGTAGCTTTTCCCGGTCACACTGAGCTGCTGCAGGCCGAGGCGGCGCAGCATGCCGGCGTACCCGTGGCGCAGATGCCGGTGCGCATGATGCTGGCGAACGACGAACTGCGCACGGTGCTGGTCAGCATCCATGTCGCGCTGCGCGAGGCCATTGAGGCCGTGACCTTCGACAATGTGCTGCAGACGCTGCGCATTACCCATGGCGCGCTCTCGCGCAGCCTGGGGCGGGTGCCGCACATTGGCGTGGCCGGGCTCAATCCCCATGCCGGCGAAGGGGGGCTGTTCGGCCGTGAAGAACTGGACATCATTGCGCCGGCGATTGCGCAGGCATGCGCCGAAGGCATGGACGCACATGGCCCCTATGCGCCGGACACGGTCTTCATGCGTGCACGTGCCGCGGCGCACAAGCCCGGCGAGTTCGATGTCGTGGTGGCGATGTACCACGACCAGGGACTGATCCCGGTGAAGTATCTGGGCGTGGACAAGGGCGTGAACGTCACGCTCGGCCTGCCGCTGGTGCGCACCAGCCCCGACCATGGCACGGCCTTCGACATCGCCGGGCAGGGGGTGGCGGATGCGAGCAGCCTCATCGAGGCCGTGCGCATGGCACGCAGGCTGGCACGGTGAACAATCGTCAAAAACACAAACGCCCGTGGCGTGCGAGCCACGGGCGTGTCGTTTGGGTACAAAAAATCAGCGCTTGAGGCTGTCGCGGATCTCGCGCAGCAGCACGATGTCTTCGGGCGTTACGGCCTCTGGAGCCGGCTCCGCCGGGGCTTCGCGCTTGAGTCGATTGAACTGCTTGACCATCATGAAGATGATGAAGGCCAGGATGACGAAGTTCACCGCCACGGTGATGAAGTTGCCATAGGCAAACACCGGCACGCCGGCTTTTTTCAGCGCATCCAGGGTGCGTGCCGTGCCCTCGGGAATGCTGCCCAGCACAAGGAAAAGATTGGAAAAATCGAGCTTGCCAAACACCAGGCCGACCACCGGCATGATGAGGTCGGCCACGACGGAATCGACGATCTTGCCGAATGCGGCACCGATGATGACGCCGACGGCTAGGTCAATGACGTTTCCTTTGACGGCAAATTCTTTGAATTCTTGGGTGATGCTCATGGTGAAAACCTTTGATGCGGTGAAAAATTGATTAAAAACAAACTGACGGCGTAGCTTAAGTGCGCGAATGACGTTGAAGCAAGCAATTCGCGTCCGCTACAATTTGTGGTTGACCCCATAGAGAAGCATACCGAGGATCCCCATGAGTCAAACTCAGATCGACTCCAGCAAGCGGACATGGCTCATTGCCTCCAGCTGTGCCGGTGCGGTGGGCGGAGTGGCAGTTGCCGTCCCCTTTGTGAGTACGTTCCAGCCTTCCGAGAAGGCAAAGGCCGCAGGTGCCGCCGTCGAGGTGGACATCTCAGGTCTCAAGCCGGATGAAAAGCTCACCGTGGAGTGGCGCGGCAAGCCGGTCTGGATCATCAGGCGCTCCAAGGAGCAGTTGGCCGAGCTGCCCAAGCTCGATAGCCAGCTGGCCGACCCCGAGTCCAAACGCCACCCGGATGAATTCACACCGCCCTATGCGCGCAACGAGTGGCGCTCGATCAAGCCCGAAGTCCTGGTAGTGGTGGGTATCTGCACCCACCTCGGCTGCTCGCCTACCGATAAATTCACGCCGGGCCCCCAGCCCTCCCTGCCCAATGACTGGCAGGGTGGCTTCCTCTGCCCCTGCCACGGCTCCACGTTCGACATGGCCGGCCGCGTGTTCAAGAACAAGCCTGCGCCCGACAACCTCGAGGTGCCACCGCATATGTACCTGTCAGACACCAAAATCCTGATTGGTGACGACAAAAAGGCCTGAGAGAGGTACTGAAAATGGCTGCTTACCGCGAATTCAAAGAGATCTCGCCCAATGCCTCGGCAGGCGCGAAAACCATGAACTGGCTCGAAAACCGTTTCCCGACGGCGTTCGATGCCTACAAGGTTCACATGTCGGAGTACTACGCTCCGAAGAACTTCAACTTCTGGTACATCTTCGGCTCGCTGGCCCTTCTGGTGCTGGTGATCCAGATCGTCACCGGGATCTTTCTGGTGATGAACTACAAGCCCGATGCCGCGAAGGCGTTCGAGTCGGTTGAGTTCATCATGCGCGACGTGCCCTGGGGCTGGCTGATCCGCTACATGCATTCCACGGGTGCATCGGCCTTCTTCATCGTCGTCTATCTGCACATGTTCCGCGGTTTGCTGTACGGTTCGTACCGCAAACCGCGCGAGCTGGTCTGGATCTTCGGCTGCGCCATCTTCCTGGCGCTGATGGCCGAGGCCTTCATGGGCTACCTGCTGCCCTGGGGCCAGATGTCCTACTGGGGCGCCCAGGTGATCGTGAACCTGTTCGCCGCCATCCCCTTCGTCGGCCCGGATCTGGCGCTGCTGATCCGTGGCGACTACGTGGTGGGTGATGCAACGCTGAACCGCTTCTTCAGCTTCCACGTCATCGCCGTGCCCCTGGTGCTGCTGGGCCTGGTGGTGGCGCACCTGCTGGCGCTGCACGACGTGGGCTCGAACAACCCCGACGGCATCGAGATCAAGGGCCCCGGCAAGCCGGTGGACGAGCATGGCCACCCGCTCGACGGCGTGCCTTTCCATCCCTACTACTCGGTGCACGACATCTTCGGCGTGAGCATCTTCCTGTTCATCTTCTCGGCCGTGATGTTCTTTGCGCCCGAGTTTGGCGGCTACTTCCTGGAGTACAACAACTTCATTCCGGCCGACCCGCTCAAGACGCCCAATCACATTGCACCAGTCTGGTACTTCACGCCCTTCTATTCCATGCTGCGCGCCATCACCAGCGAGATGATGTATGCGCTGATTGCCTGCGTGGTGCTGGGCGCGGGCTACGGCGTGTTCAAGGCCAAGCTGCCTGGCTTCGTCAAGGCGGGTATCGCCGTCGCCGCAGCTGTGGTCATTGCACTCATGCTCTCCATCGACGCCAAGTTCTGGGGCGTTGTGGTGATGGGCGGAGCCGTGATCATCCTGTTCTTCCTGCCCTGGCTCGATTGCAGCCCGGCGCGCTCGATCCGCTACCGTCCGGGTTGGCACAAGTGGCTGTATGCCATCTTTGTCGTGTGGTTCGTGGTGCTGGCCTACCTGGGCACACAGGCGCCCTTCCCGGTGGGCGAACGCCTGTCGCAGGTGGGCACGCTGTTTTACTTCGGCTTTTTCCTGCTCATGCCCTGGTGGACTCGTCTTGGCACGCCCAAGCCCGTGCCTGATCGCGTGACCTTCAAGCCTCACTGAGCCGGAGATGACAACAATGAAAAAACTGCTTCTCTCCCTGATTGCAGCACTGGGCATCGCCAGCGGCGCCCAGGCTTCCGAAGGCGGCATCGCCTGGGACAAGGCTCCCGTTGACGTCACCAACCAGGCATCGTTGCAAAGCGGCGCCAAGTTGTTCGTCAACTACTGCCTGAGCTGCCACTCGGCCGCTTTCATGCGCTTCAACCGTCTGAACGACATCGGTCTGACCGATCAACAGATCAAGGACAACCTGCTGTTCACCACCGATAAGATCGGTGAAACCATGAAGGCGGCCATTGATCCCAAGCAGGCTGCGGCCTGGTTTGGTGCCAACCCGCCAGACCTGACGGTGATTGCGCGCTCGCGTGCCGGCCATCAAGGCTCAGGCGCCGATTACCTCTACACCTTCCTGCGCACCTTCTACCGTGACGACAGCAAGGCCACGGGTTGGAACAACCTGGCCTTCCCCAGCGTGGGCATGCCGCATGCACTGTGGCAGCTGCAGGGCGAGCGCCGTGCTGTTTTCGAAGAGCGTGAAAGCCATGGCGTGACCGAGCAGGTGTTCAAGGGCTGGGAGCAGATGTCCGGCGGCAGCATGACGGCCCAGCAATACGACCAGGCCGTAGGTGATCTGGTCAACTACCTGCAGTGGATGGGTGAGCCGGCGCAAACTACCCGTGTCCGCGTCGGCGTCTGGGTACTGCTCTTCCTCGCTGGTTTCACCTTCATCGCCTGGAGGCTGAACGCAGCCTACTGGAAGGACGTCAAGTAACCTCGGGACTCTTGCGCCGCAATTCTCGCGCGACGCGAGCCTGCACAGAGTGGGTGCCTTGGCACCCACTCTTTTGATTTTTAGGAGCTCTTCACCATGATGGTGCTTTATTCGGGTACGACCTGCCCCTTCTCCCATCGTTGCCGTTTCGTGCTGTTCGAAAAAGGCATGGACTTTGAAATTCGCGATGTGGACCTGTACAACAAGCCCGAAGACATCAGCGTGATGAACCCCTACGGCCAGGTTCCCATCCTGGTCGAACGTGATCTGATCCTGTACGAGTCGAACATCATCAACGAGTACATCGATGAGCGCTTCCCGCACCCGCAGCTGATGCCCGGCGACCCCGTGGATCGCGCCCGCGTGCGCCTGTTCCTGCTGAACTTCGAGAAGGAACTGTTCGTCCACGTGAACGCACTGGAGTCCCGCGCCACCAAGGGCAACGAAAAGGCCCTCGAAAAGGCCCGCTCTCACATCCGCGACCGCCTGACCCAGCTGGCCCCGGTGTTCCTGAAGAACAAGTACATGTTGGGCGACGGCTTCTCCATGCTGGATGTCGCCATTGCACCGCTGCTGTGGCGCCTGGATTACTACGGCATTGAGCTCTCCAAGAACGCTGCGCCCTTGCTCAAGTACGCAGAGCGCATCTTCTCCCGCCCGGCCTATATCGAGGCGCTGACGCCCTCGGAAAAGGTCATGCGCAAGTAAGCAGAGTACCCTTTGCGCATGATGAATGCTCAAGATCTCCCCTCCACGCGTCCCTACCTGGTTCGGGCGCTGTATGAGTGGTGCACGGACAATGGTTTCACGCCCTACCTGGTGGTGCGTGTGAACGAGGCGGTGCAGGTGCCGCGCGAATATGTCAACAATGGCGAAATAGTGCTCAACGTCAGCTATGACGCGACGAGCGGTTTGCACATTGGCAACGACTTCATCGAGTTCAAGGCGCGCTTTGGCGGCAAGCCCCGTGACATTCTGGTTCCGGTACACCGGGTGATTGCCATCTACGCGCGCGAGAACGGCCAGGGCATGGCCTTCCCGCTGGAAGAGGACGAAGGCGTTCCAAGTGACATCACCAGTCCTGCAGCCGAGCCAGCGCCCGCCGGAGAAAACACCGATCGTGCCCCCGTGCAGTTGCAATCCATAGACGGCCATGCGGGCCAGGTGCCGGACAAGAAGCCGCCGCGCCCCCCCCGGCCGCCGGCGGGCGGTGGGCGCCCGTCGCTCAAGCGCGTCAAATAAACCGTCGAGGGTTGCCGCGCAGCAGTGGGCGTTCTGGCTGTTTTTGGCAGCTAGAATGCAGCCTGCGCCGGTTTAGCTCAGTTGGTAGAGCACCCGCCTTGTAAGCGGTAGGTCGTCAGTTCGAATCCGACAACCGGCACCAGTCACTCAAACAAAGGCCCTCAGGTATGACCACCTCGGGGCCTTTTTCATTGGTAAATCAGCGACTTAAAGGGCAATGGCGTACAAGAATAACCGTTTGCAGCCAGGCCGTGAGTGGGGCACACATCGGGGAACAAAGCTGCTTTTGCGGCGGTTGCCGGGGAACAACTACACCGAGGGATGCCATGCTGATCGATGCGTAGTGCCGAAATGCCACCTGGACGCCAGAGAAAAAGTATGTTCGCCGGACGCAGGTCGGTGCGCACGGAAATCAGGCTTGTGGCATACCCGCATTGTTGATCGGCTAACCTCAGGCGCATACCTCCCACGCGCCGCCGTCTTGGCTGCGGCCAGAGAGCAACACCTGCCTTCACTCCCCCCTGCATGTCCAAACTCGCTGACCTGATCTGGAAAAACGCCGAGCTGCTGCGCGGCGCGTACAAAGAAAACGAATACCGCAAGGTCATCCTGCCCTTCACCATCTTGCGCCGTTTGGATTGTGTGCTGGAACCCACGCGCGGCGCGGTGCTGGCCAAGTACGAAGCCATTCGCAGCAAGGGCTACGACCTCGACAAGCTGCTCACCCCCGTCAGCGGCTATCCCTTCTTCAACACCGCGCGCTTCACCCTGCCCGGCATTGCCCAGACGCCCGACGACGTGCGCGACAACCTGGAAGCGCTCATCAACGGCTTCTCGCAGAACGTGCGCGACATCTTCGAGAAGTTCGGCTTTGCCGCCACCCTGGACAAGCTGGCCGAGAAAAACCGCCTCTACCTGGTAGTCCAGCGCTTTGCCGAAACCGATTTGTCGCCCGAGGCCGTCAGCAACCACGACATGGGCCAGGCGTTTGAAGAGCTGCTGCGCAAGTTCAACGACGTATCGCCCGCCGGCGAGCAATACACCCCGCGCGACGTCATCGAGCTGATGGTGACCTTGCTGTTTGACGGCGACCAGCCCGCGCTGGCCGTGCCCGGCACCATCCGCACCATGTACGACCCGACAGCGGGCACCGGCGGCATCTTGAGCGTGGCCGAAGAGCAACTGCGCAGCTTCAACAGCGCCGCCACGCTGCGCCTGTTCGGCCAGGAGCTGGAAGACGAAACCTACGCCATCTGCAAGGCCGACATGCTGATTCGCGGGCAAAACCCGGCGGACATTCAAAACGGCGACACCCTGGCGCTGGACATGCACCCGGGCAAAACCTTCGACTACCAGGCCGCCAACCCGCCCTACGGCGTGGAATGGAAGCCCGCCGAAGCGGCAGTCAGGCGCGAACATGCCAAAGGTGCGGCCGGGCGCTTTGGGCCGGGGCTGCCCGCCATTCGCGACGGGCAAATGCTGTTCATGCTGCACCTGCTGTCCAAGATGGCGCCGGTCATTGGTGGCAAGGGCGATGGCCAGAACGAGCAACGCGGCGGGGGCCGCGTGGGCGTCGTCCACAACGGCTCGCCCCTGTTCACCGGCGACGCGGGCAGCGGCGAGAGCGAAATTCGCCGCCACATTCTGGAGAGCGACTACCTGGACTGCATCGTGGCCCTGCCCACGGACATGTTCTACAACACCAACATCACCACCTACCTGTGGTTCATGAGCAACCGCAAACCGCCCGAGCGCCGGGGCCAGGTGCTGCTGATCGACGCCAGCGCCATGAGCGTGCTGATGAAGAAAAACCTGGGTAAAAAGCGCCGCGAGTTCACGCCCGACTGCCTGCAGCGCATCGCCCAGGCCTATGCGGATTTTCAAACCATGCAGTGGTACGAAAACCCCGCCGACGAACACAGCCGCAGCGGCAAAACCGGGCGCGTGCTCCAAGCCAAGGTGTTGGCGCGCGAACATTTCTTCTACCGCCGCGTGACCATAGAGCGCCCCTTGCGCACGCGTTTTGCGGTCAGCGAACAAGGCTTGAAGCAGCTGGGCTGGGACACCGCCTTTCAAAAACTGCCGCAAGAGCAGCAACACCTGCTCACCCAGGCGCTGCACGCCATGAACGGGCAGGCCACCTACCTTGATGCCGAGAGCTTTCGCACCGCGCTGCACGCATCCGCCGCCGCCATAGCCAAAGCACAGGGGCTGACCGGCAAGGCCGCCCAACTCAGCAGCAAGGCCGTGGAACGTGCCCGCGTCTGCCTGGGCGTCAAAGACCCAAGCGCCGCGCCAACGACGAATGAAAAAGGCCAAACCCTGAGCGATTCTGAATTGCGCGACGCCGAATACGTGCCCTATGGCGAGGACATTGCAGCCTACTTTGCCCGCGAAGTGGCGCCGCACTGGCCCGACGCCTGGATCAACCACGAAGTGCGCGACGCCCAAGACGGCCACACCGGCGTGGTCGGCACCGAAATCAACTTCAACCGCGAGTTCTACCGCTATCAAAGCCCACGCAGCCGCGCCGAGATTGCGGCCGATATCCAGGCCAAAGAGCAGCGCTTTATGGAACTGCTGCGTGGCATTCAGGGTGAGGAGCAGGCATGAAGCCGTATGCGCAGTACCAGGCTTCGGGGGTGGATTGGCTGGGGGAGGTGCCGGGGCATTGGGAAGTAAAGCGCATCAAATACCTCATCACCACCATTGAACAGGGATGGAGCCCTCAATGCGAAGGGTTCCCAGCGCAGTCTGAGGATGAATGGGCTGTTTTAAAAGTGGGTTGTGTCAATGGAGGCGTTTTTCAACCGGAAGAAAACAAACAATTGCCAACAGAGTTTGACCCCATTCCAGAATTGGGGCTGAGTGTCGGTGATTTGTTGATTTCACGCGCAAATACGCGCGAACTCGTAGGCAGCGCTGCGGTTACTTTGAAAAATTACCCCAAACTGATGCTATGCGACAAGCTATATCGTTTGCGCGTAGATCACAGCGCCTATAGCCCATCATTCATTGCTTTTTTTCTTGGTACTACTGGGGCGCGTGGGCAGATTGAATTGGCAGCAACAGGCTCTAGTAGCTCGATGTTGAATATTGGGCAATCGACGATATTGCACATGCAGATTGCGATGCCACCCCTGGCCGAACAACAAGCCATCGCCGCCTACCTCGACACCGAAACCGCCCGCCTGGATACGCTGGTGCGGGAGAAGGAGGAGTTGGTTGCTTTGCTGCGGGAGGCACGCGGCAGCCGTATCAGCGAACGTATTTCCGGCGACGATCTGCCCGGAAAACCGACCGGCGATCCGTGGGCGCCGCATCTGCCAGACGGCTGGGAGTTCAAGCGTTTGAAGCATCTGGCCCAGGTGCGCTCCGGCTTGGCCAAGGGCAAGGATGCAGGCGATAGGCAGACAGTGGAATTACCCTATTTGCGCGTTGCCAACGTGCAGGAAGGCCGTTTGGATTTGCGTGAAATTGCGACCATGCCGGTGGAGTTGGATGCCGTAGAGCGTTTTTCCTTGGTGGCCGGCGATGTTTTGATGAATGAGGGAGGCGACTACGACAAGGTGGGGCGCGGCGCGGTATGGACGGGTGAAATCACCCCTTGCTTGCACCAGAACCACGTATTTGCCGTGCGCCCGCAGCAGCGGGATTTATCGGAATGGCTGGCTGCGATTACGCAAACGCAATACGCCAAGTTCTATTTCATGAACAACGCCAAGCAAAGCACCAATCTGGCATCCATCAGCCAAACCAGCGTGCGCGAGTTGCCTGTTTTACTGCCGCCCAAAGCACAGCGTGATGCGCTGCTTCAGGGGTTGAGCGCAGAGCTGACCGCGTTTGACGCCCTCATCACCCACACCCAAGAAGAAATCACCCTGCTCAAAGAGCTGCGCAGCGCCACCATTGCCGATGCCGTGCTGGGGCGGGTGGATGTGTGCACGGCAAAGCAAAAATAATAGCTGCTTGCGCTTGTGCGGCAAGCGTTAGAGGCTTATTTCATGCTTATTCTGGCACCGCATCCCTGAGCCAGTTTTCCAGCGCCAGCCCCGGCACGCGGGCAAACTCACGCTCGTTGTCCGTCACCAGCGTGGCGCCTGCGGCCAGCGCTTGGGCGGCAATCCACAAATCGTTGGCGCCTATGGGCTGGCCCTGGCGCTCCAGCACCGCGCGAATCTGCCCGTAGTGCCGGGCGGTGCTGGCCTCCACGCCCAGCAGCGGCAGGCGCTCGGTCAGGGCTTGCAGCCGTTCTCGGTTACGCGTGGCCCAGGCGCTTTTCTCGGCGCCAAACTCCAGCTCGCCCAGCACCACGGTGGAGAGCAGCAGGTCGTTCAAGGCCGTGGTTTCCAGCCGCTGGCGCACGCTGGGCGCGCCCTTGAGTGCGGCAATCAAGATGTTGGTGTCCAGCAGGTAGCGCGTGCTCATTGCGCGGCGTCCCAGGCGGGGGCGTCTTCGGGAGGCAGGTCGGGCGGCGCTTGCAGGTCAAAGCCGGTGCTGTCATCCCAAAAATCGGCAAAGGCCTCGCTGGCCATGCGCGGGCGCGCCGGTACCAGCCGCGCCACCACCTTGCCGTGGCGGGTGATGTCGATTTCTGCGCCCGCATCCACCTCGGCCAACAGGGCGGAAAAGCGGCTTTTGGCTTCTACGACGGTGACGTTGATCATGGGGTGCTCAAAAATGACTATATGGTCATATTATCCACCCGATCGGCCTCCTGCAAGAGGCGATCAGTCTGGCAGGTGCCGTCAGCGCCCCAGCGTCAGCAGTACCCGCACCAATTGATCTACCTCGGTAGCGGGGTTGATGCTGGCACTGGCCTGGCCATGCTGGCGCAATCGTTCGGCCTGCGTCAATGCACTGTCTAGGCGATTTTTCAACTGGGCATACACGTCTTTTTGCCCTTTGCCGTATTGCGCCATGCCAGCTTTTTTGCGTAACTGCGTCACCACTTGGTCGCCCACGGATTTTTTTCCCGCCGCATGAAAAGGCTGATCCCAATAGCCAAAGTGCAGCAGCAACCAAACCTCAAAACAGGGGGTAGAGGTAATGGCAATCAGCGGCTTGCCATGAGCGCTGCAATCTTTGGTGCGTTGCACGGAAGCGTCAAAAGTGGTGTGTTTGTCGCGGTCAAAAACGCAGTACACGGCATCGTAGGGGTCGCCTAGGTGGGCATCTTCTTCGTACAAGCGCAGGGCATGTTCCACCACCCTATCGGGTGATGCCCCCTGGTTGGAGGCAATGCGCACGCTGGTGGGGCGTATGCCCCGGTCGTCAAGCAGCCCTTGAAAGTAATACGGCTCGGTTTTTGCGCCTTCGCAGACGATCAGGTAGCGGATGTTTTGTGCGCGTTGCTTTTGCTGGCGTTGCAGGGCGGCGTTGCTGCGCGCCTTGCGTTTGTGAAACAGGTCGTCAGAGCCCATAAAAGTCCAGCGTCTTCAAAAAGGGAATCGCGCCGTAGCGGCCATTGAGGTAGCCGCGCTCAATGGCTTCGTTTTCCCGGGGGCTGAAATCTGACAGGGGATAGAGTTGGGTGGCTCTGTGCGCATCTTTTTCCATAAACCAAACTTGGTCGCGGCGCAGAATTTTTTGGCTGAGCAGGGTGGTGTCATGCGTCGTGAAAATCAGCTGCGCCTGGGCGCCCGCGTGGTGCAGCGTTTTGACCAATTGGTGTACCAACAAGGGGTGTAGGCTGGAGTCTAGTTCATCCACCACCAAAATTCGTTGGTTTTCCAGCACGTCTAGCCAAGGGCCAGCAAAGGCGAAGAGCGCACGGGTGCCGTCGGATTCTTCTTGCTCCTGAAACTCAATGAATTCTTCGGTGTGCGTGTCTGTATGAAAAAAGAGAGGTTCCAGGAAAATTTTTCCAGACATTTCCTTGATGAACTCTTGCTTCATCATGGCGGGCATATCCTTGGGGAGTTCATCCGCATGAAACGGGGTTTCTTTCAGTTGGATGTCGGCAATTGACAGGTCGGCGGCATTCATGAATTGAACAATGTTTTTTCTGTCGGACTCATTTTTGCAGCGCTGCAAGGTGTACCCCGGGTGTATGCCTTGAACTGAATTGAGCACTCGCAGCCGCGCTTGAAACCAATGAAAAATGGGTTTTAATTGTTCGTTATTGAGCTGGATAGCGGTTGAGAGGAAGAGTGCATTCGGGCGTGTTTGCGCGGCCCAAACATCGCGCTGCTTTCCGCCCTGAAATGAGGTGTTGAATTTGTACTTGTATTTTTGTTGCTCCGCATCAAAAACGCGATGAAACCATTTTTGCGCACGCCCCAGCGGGTAGGCAAATAGCCATTCTTCCGTAAAGCGGTCGCGGTTGCAGCAAAACCCATATTCATAGCGCACGCCTTGTTCGACGAAGACGATTTCAAATTCACTGTCGGCCCCGCGCGATTGCGCCGTGAGTTTGAAGGGCGTGACGTCAATGGCCTCCCCGGCCTGGCTGTCTTTTTGCGAGTGGATGACTTGCTGCTGCATGAATTGCAGGGCTTCAATCAGGGTGCTCTTGCCCGAGGCGTTGGGGCCGTAGAGCACCGCAGCGTGCAGCAGGCGGGGCATGGCCTCCCCCTTGGGCTCTGGGGCAAAGGTGTTGGTATCGTCCAACTCCTTGTAGGTGCTGGAGGCGGTCAAGTTCAGGGTCTGCCGCCCCAGGATGGAGCGATAGTTCGCGACCGAAAATTCGATGAGCATGGCTTTGGTCTATGATTTCACCGACATTTTTGCACAATAAGTGCGAAAAAGTGCAGTTGATGCATCTGCGAAAGGTTTTCATGTCCGCCATCCACACCGAAGCCCAGTTTGAAGACGAGATTTGCGCGGCGCTCCAAGCCCAGGGCTGGCGGGTGGATGGGCCGCTGCCCTACCAGCCGGGCTACGCCTACGACGCGGGCTACGACCGGCGCACGGCGCTCTACCCCGAGGATGCGCTGGCCTGGGTGAAGGAGACGCAGCCCGAGGCCTGGGAAAAATTCACCAAGAACCACGCCAAGAACCCCGAGGCGGTGTTCATCGAGCGGCTGGCGCAGGAGCTGGACATGGAGCGCCCGACGCTGCGCAAGGAGCAGCCGCAGCTATGGGGCACGCTGCAGGTGCTGCGCAAGGGCTTCAAGGACATCAACGCCACTTTCAGGATGGCGCAGTTTGCGCCCAGCAACAAGCAAAACGCCACGACCTGGGAGCATTACCAAAAAAACCGCCTGCGCGTGGTGCGCCAGCTGCATTACTCGCTGCACAACCAGCGGTGCATCGACCTGGTGCTGTTCTTGAACGGCCTGCCGCTGGCCACCATCGAGCTGAAAACCGATACCACGCAGAACATTGAAGACGCGGTGCGCCAGTACCAGCACGACCGTCAGCCGGTGGATGCCGCCACGCGCCAGCCGGAGCCGCTGCTGTCGTTTGGCAAGCGGGCGCTGGTGCACTTTGCCGTGAGCTGCGACGAGGTGCGCATGAGTACGCGCCTGGCGGGCAAGGCGACGCGCTTTTTGCCCTTCAACCGGGGCCGGCCCGACGGCCTGGGCGGCGCGGGGGCGGGCAATGCGGCCGATGACAAACTAGGCTACGCCACGGGCTACCTGTGGCGCGAGGTGTTGCAGCCCGATGCCTGGATGGCGGTGGTGGGCAAGTTTTTGTCGGCGCAGGTGAGTGAAGAGCAGGATGCCAAGGGCAAAAAGGTTTTCAAAACGGCGCTGCTGTTTCCGCGTTACCACCAGTGGGATGCGGTGAACCGGCTGGTAGCGGCCACACTGGCCGAGGGCGTGGGCCAAACCTATCTGGTGCAGCATTCGGCGGGTTCGGGCAAGTCCAACACCATTGGCTGGCTGGCGCACCGGCTGGCCTCGCTGCACGATGCGCAGGATCAAAAGGTGTTCAGCAGCGTGATTGTGGTGACGGATCGGCGCGTGCTGGATACGCAGTTGCAGGACACGATTTACCAGTTTGACCACCAGCATGGCGTGGTGGAAAAGATTGACGACAACAGCACCCAGCTGGCCCAGGCGCTGGACAAGGGCAAGCTCATCATCATCACCACGCTGCAAAAATTTCCGTGGGTGCTCAGCAAGGTGGGCGCGCTGGGCGAGCGGCGTTTTGCCTTGATTCTGGACGAGGCGCATTCCAGCCAGGCGGGCAAAGGGGCCGTGAAGCTGCGCCAGGTGCTGACGACCACGGGCGGGCCACCGGCGCACGGGGCAGAGTTGGCGCAATTCGATGCATATGACGAGGCCGCAGCCGCTGCGCGTGAAGATGCCGACCTGACCGAGGAGGATGCCATCAACGCCCTGATGGCCGCGCGCCAGCGTCCACCCAATGTGTCGTACTACGCCTTTACCGCCACGCCCAAGCCCAAGACGCTGGAGCTGTTTGGGCGCATGGGGCAAGACGGCACGCCGACGCCGTTTCATGTGTATTCCATGCGCCAGGCGATTGAAGAGGGTTTCATCCTGGACGTGCTGCGCGGCTACACGACGTATGACTTTGCCTTCAAGCTGGAGCAGGCGGGCGAGGACAAGTCGGTCAAGAAAGGCAAGGCTACTGCGCGGCTGTTTCGCTACGCGCAGCTGCACCCCACCAGCATTGCGCAGAAGGTGGCGGTCATCGTCGAGCACTTTCGCACCCATGTGATGCACCAGCTGGGCGGCCAAGCCAAGGCCATGGTGGTGACCGATAGCCGCGTGGCGGCGGTGCGCTACAAAAAGGCGCTGGACGACTACATGCGCCAGCAGGGCTATGCCGACTGCAGGGCGCTGGTGGCGTTCTCGGGCGAGGTGACGGATGAGGAATCCAGGGTGCTCAAGGCCAAGGAAGGCGACCTGAACGACCTGAAGGAGCAAGGCGACGGTATCAAGGAGGCGTTTGAAACCAGCGCCTACCAGGTGCTGATCGTGGCCTCCAAATTCCAGACCGGTTTTGACCAGCCCAAGCTGTGCGCCATGTATGTGGACAAGCGCCTCGATGGCGTGCTGGCGGTGCAAACCCTTTCGCGTCTGAACCGTATCCATCCGGGCAAGAGCACCACCTTTGTGCTGGATTTTCGCAACGAGGCCAAGGACATTCTGAAAGCCTTCTTGCCCTATTACCGGACGGCGCAGCTGTCTGGCGTCACCGATAGGAACCTGGTGCATCAGCTACGCGCCAAGCTCGACGGCTCAGGCCTTTACTTGTGGGAAGAAGTGCTGGCGTTTGCCAAGGGTTTTTTTGACCGCAAGGGCAAGCAGGCGAGCATTCAGGCACCACTGAAAAAAGCGCACGAACGCTTCAAGGCACAGCCCAAGGAGGTACAAGACCTGTTTCGGGGCGACGTGTCGTCCTTCATCAGCGCCTACGACTTTTTGTCGCAACTGGTGAGCTACGGCGATGCCGACCTGGAGCGCCTGCACGCCTTTTGCCGCATGCTGCTGCCGCGCCTGCAGGGTAAGGCGGACGGCGATGACGCGCTGGATGGATCGGTGCGCCTCTCGGGCTACAAGGTAGTCAATGAGCAGCAGCACCAGCTTGAGCTGGATAAGGGCAAGGCCATCTTGCTCAAACCCATGGGTGGCGGTGCCGGGCAGGCCTGGGACGATCCGCAGGAGCGCCTGTCCATCATCATTCAGAAGATGAACCAGGTGTTCTCGGGCAATCTGTCGGAGGCGGATATGCGCGGCTACGCCACGACCTTGATCGGCAAGATGGTGGCCGACCCCACCTTGCAGCAGCAGGCGCAGGCCAATGACACGGTGCAGGCCTTTGCCAACGGAGCCTACGAAGAAAAGCTGAACATTGCCGTGGTCGATGCGCTGGAGAGCCACAACGCCATGGCTGACCAGGCGCTGCGCCACGAAAAGGTGTTCAAGGGCCTGGCCAGCCTGCTGGTGCAGGAGGTGTACCGGCAGCTGCGCCAGCCTGTGCAGGGCGCGGTTGAACAGGTGGCCTGAACAGGTGGCCTGAAATGATCGGGCCTTGCCATCAAGCGTGTCCTTGATTTCATCCGCTATCGCATCGTGCGAGATGCTGCCAATCGCGTCAGCAACACCCTCTTCATACTCAGGACTGAATTTTCAGCCGAATCGAATCCACCTCCCATCCCTTGACGCGCAGATGGGCCTGGAATGCCGGCAGCAGCTGCCGCAGCTTGGCCGCGGCAGCATTGCTTTTCACCAGCAGGCACCAGCTGTTGCCGTCGATGGGGCCGGCCTGCACGGAGGGGCGCAGCATGGCCGGAATCAAACCCTCGATGGCCTTGAGTCGGGCGCTGGAGTCGCGCGTCAGGGCTGTGAGCCGCGCCAGCGTGGGGGATTCCTGGCTGGCTTGTTGCAATGGGATGGCGTAGTGGCGGCGGTTCATGGCAAGAGTGCACGCACGGCGGGGCATGCGCAGCGACATTATTGCGGATGCTGCGCCCTTTCCTGCCAGGCGGGGGATGGCGGCAGGCGCAACGGTAGAATGTCAGGCTTTGGGCCGGTTTGCAGGTTGCAAGTGCTTGCAATAGGAAGCGCAGGCCCTATCTGAATTCAATTCATCTCAAGGATTCCGGTCGCTTTGCTGCTTTGCTCGGGCAGTGCAGCGCGGTCTCGCTCGCATGGCAACCAATTTCCTCACCAAACTCTTCGGCAGCCGCAATGACCGGCTGCTCAAGCAATACCGCAAGACCGTGGCGCGCATCAACGCCATGGAGCCGGAGTACGAAAAGCTCAGCGACGAGGCGCTGCGCGGCAAGACGCAGGAGTTCAAGGAGCGCATCGCCAAGGGCGAGGCGCTGGATGAGCTGCTGCCCGAGGCCTTTGCCGTGGTGCGCGAGGGCTCCAAGCGCGTCATGAAGATGCGCCACTTCGACGTGCAGCTGGTAGGCGGCATGGCCCTGCATTTCGGCAAGATCGCCGAGATGCGCACCGGCGAGGGCAAGACCCTGACCGCCACGCTGCCGGTGTACCTGAATGCCCTGTCGGGCCAGGGCGTGCACGTGGTCACGGTGAACGACTACCTGGCCGGGCGCGACGCGCAGTGGATGGGGCGCCTGTACAACTTCCTGGGCCTGACGGTGGGCATCAACCTGCCGCAGATGCCGCGCGAGGAAAAGCAGGCCGCCTACAACTCCGACATCACCTACGGCACGAACAACGAGTACGGCTTCGACTACCTGCGCGACAACATGGTGTACGAGGCGCGCGAGCGCGTGCAGCGCGGCCTGAACTTCGCCATCGTGGACGAGGTGGACTCGATCCTGATCGACGAGGCGCGCACGCCGCTCATCATCAGCGGCCAGGCCGAGGATCACACCGCCGTCTACCTCTCCATCAACAAGGTGGTGCCGCTGCTCACGCGCCAGGAGGGCGAGGCCGATCCGCGCACCGGCGAGGGCGTGACCAAGCCCGGCGACTTCACCGTCGATGAGAAGACGCACCAGGTGTTCCTGACCGAGCAGGGCCATGAAAACGCCGAGCGCATCCTGGCGCAGGCCAACCTGATTGCCGAGGGCGCGTCGCTCTACGACCCGGCCAACATCACCCTGGTGCACCACCTGTACGCGGCGCTGCGTGCCAACAACCTGTACCACCGCGACCAGCATTACGTGGTGCAGAACGGCGAGATCATCATCGTGGACGAGTTCACGGGCCGCCTGATGGCCGGCCGGCGCTGGAGCGATGGCCTGCACCAGGCCGTCGAGGCCAAGGAGGGCGTGCAGATCCAGGCCGAGAACCAGACCCTGGCCTCGATCACCTTCCAGAACTACTTCCGCCTGTACGGCAAACTGGCCGGCATGACCGGCACGGCCGACACCGAGGCCTACGAATTCCAGGAAATCTACGGCCTGGAGACGGTGATCATCCCGCCGAACCGCCCGAGCAAGCGCGACGACCAGCTCGACCGCGTCTACAAGACCACGCGCGAGAAATACGAGGCGGCGATTGCCGACATCCGCGAATGCCATGAGCGCGGCCAGCCCGTGCTGGTGGGCACCACGTCCATCGAGAACTCCGAGATCATCGACGGCCTCTTGAACCAGGTGGGCCTGCCGCACCAGGTGCTGAACGCCAAGCAGCACGCGCGCGAGGCCGACATCGTGGCCCAGGCGGGGCGCTCCGGCATGATCACCATCGCCACCAACATGGCCGGCCGCGGCACCGACATCGTGCTGGGCGGCAACGTGGAGAAGGCCGTGGCGGCGCTGGAGGCCGACGCGTCGCTGACGCCCGAGCAGCGCGCGGCCAAGGCCGAGGAACTGCGTGCCGAGTGGAAGATCGACCATGAAAAGGTCACGGCCCTGGGCGGCCTGCGCATCATCGCCACCGAGCGCCACGAGTCGCGCCGCATCGACAACCAGCTGCGCGGGCGCTCCGGCCGCCAGGGCGACCCCGGCTCCTCGCGCTTCTACCTGAGCCTGGACGATGCGCTGATGCGCATCTTTGCCGGCGACCGCGTCAAGGCCATCATGGACAAGCTGAAGATGCCCGACGGCGAGGCCATCGAGGCGGGCATCGTCACGCGCAGCATCGAGAGCGCACAGCGCAAGGTCGAGGCGCGCAACTTCGACGTCCGCAAGCAGCTGCTTGAATACGACGACGTGGCCAATGACCAGCGCAAGGTCATCTACCAGCAGCGCAACGAGATCCTGGATGCGCCCGACCTGGATACCCTGATTGCCGCCATGCGCGACGACTGCATGGCCGATCTGGTGCGCCAGTACGTGCCGGCCGAATCGGTCGAGGAACAGTGGGATCTGCCCAGCCTGGAGAAGTCCCTAGCCAGCGACTGGCAGCTGCAGCTGGCGCTGCAGCAGGAGGTGGCCAGCTCGGAGGCCATTACCGATGAAGACATTCTGGAGAAGGTGCAGCAGACCGCTCGTGAATCCTTCGAAACCAAGGTGACGCTGGTGGGCAAGGAGAATTTCTCGCCCTTCCAGCGCGCCGTGCTGCTGCAGAGCTTTGACACCAATTGGCGCGACCATCTCTCGGCACTCGACTACCTGCGCCAGGGCATACATCTGCGCGGCTATGCGCAGAAGCAGCCCAAGCAGGAATACAAGCGCGAGGCCTTCGAGATGTTCCGCCAGCTCATCGACCAGGTGAAGAACGAGGTCACGCGGGTCATGCTGACGGTGCAGGTGCAGTCCAATGCCGAGCTCGACCAGGCCACGCAGGCCATGGAGGAGCGCGGCGAAAAGGTCAGCAATGTGACCTACTCGTCGCCCACCGAGACCGGCGAGGTGGAGGTGGTGGTCGATGCCGAGACCGCCAAGGCGGCCTCAACCCAGGCCACCCAGGCCACCCCGGGCGTGCGCGTGGGCCGCAACGACCCCTGCCCCTGCGGCAGCGGAAAGAAATACAAGCAGTGCCACGGCAAGCTCGCCTGAAAGCTTAGGAACAACCCCCTGAGCGGCTGCGCCGCTTCCCCCTTCTCTCGGCTTCGCCGGGAAGGGGGACGACACCAGCGCGGCGGGGCGGCCCTTGCGCGGTGTCTCTGGCACAGGTCGCGCCGGTGGCATGGACTTGTGCCCGTGTTTTGCATTCTCAAGAAAGGCGACCTATGCCCGTGAATCTCCCCGCTCCCATCGCTCAAGACCTGCATCCCGTTGCCGGTGTGCGCATCGGTGTGACCGAGGCCGGCGTGCGCAAGGCCAACCGCAAGGATGTGACCGTGTTTCTGCTGGATGAGGGCACCACGGTGGCCGGCGTGTTCACGCAGAACCGTTTCTGCGCCGCACCGGTGCAGGTCTGCCGCGAGCACCTGGACGGCGGCCAGGCGATCCGCGCCATGGTCATCAACACCGGCAACGCCAACGCGGGCACGGGCGCAGATGGCCTGGCGCGTGCGCGCGCCACCTGCGAGGCGCTGGCGGGCCAGCTGGGGCTGGCCGCCAGCCAGGTGCTGCCGTTTTCCACCGGCGTGATCATGGAGCCGCTGCCGCACGAGCGCATCGCCGCCGCGCTGCCCGCGGCCCTGGCGGACGCGCAAGCCGGCCATTGGGCGCGCGCGGCCGAGGGCATCATGACCACGGACACGATTCCCAAGGCCTTCAGCACCCAGCTGCAGCTGGGCGGCGCCACGGTCACGGTCACCGGCATCTCCAAGGGCGCGGGCATGATCCGCCCGAACATGGCGACCATGCTGGGCTTTCTGGCCACGGATGCCTGCATTGCCCCCGAGCTGGTGCGCCAGCTGGTGCGCGAACTGGCCGACCAGTCCTTCAACCGCGTGACCATCGATGGCGACACGAGTACCAACGACTCCTTCGTGCTCATGGCCACGCACCAGGCCGGCAATGCGCCCATCACGGCACTGGACAGCAGCGAGGGCCGGGCGCTCAAGGCGGCGCTGCTGTCGGTGGCGCAACAGCTGGCCCAGGCCATCGTGCGCGACGGCGAGGGCGCGACCAAGTTCATCACCGTGCGCGTGGAAGGCGGCAGGACGGGCGAGGAATGCCGCCAGGTGGCCTATGCCATCGCCCATTCGCCGCTGGTGAAAACGGCGTTCTTTGCCAGCGACCCGAACCTGGGCCGCATCCTCGCCGCCGTGGGCTATGCCGGTATTGCCGACCTGGATCAGACCTTGATCGACCTGTACCTGGACGACGTACATGTGGCCGTGCAGGGTGGGCGCAATCCGACCTACCGTGAGGAAGACGGCCAGCGCGTGATGCAGCAGCAGGAGATCACCGTGCGCGTGCTGCTCGGGCGCGGCGCCGCGTTTGATACGGTGTGGACCTGCGACCTGAGCCATGAATACGTGACGATCAACGCCGATTACCGTTCCTGATTACATTGATTTGCTTGATTCGCAACGAGTCTCAGATGGCTCGTCTTACTCCCTCCCCCTCTGGGGGAGGGCCGGGGTGGGGGCCAGCGACGCTAGCGCGTCGATGCCGGCAAGATGCCGGCGCTCCAGCCCCCATGCCAGCCTCGGTGCTGGCGGCGAGACGCCGCCGCTCTTCAGGCAGTCCAGTTCCGCACTTGCGGAACTGGAGCCGCAGCCTTCAGCCCCAAAGGGGGAAGGTGTCTGAGACAGTGTTTTAGTCAAGTTGATTTGATAGCTACCAGCGCTTGCTGTGTAAGCGTTAGGGCCAAAAATGACTGATAAATTTGACCAACTGATCGCACGCGCCGAGCAGCTCATCTCGCGCATCGAAGCGGTGCTGCCCCAGCCCTTGTCGGCGCCCGACTGGAGCGCCTCCATCGCCTGGCGCTACCGCAAGCGCAGCAGCGGGCACGGCGTGCTGGAGCCCGTGCGCCATGTGGCCGGCATGCGCCTGTCCGACCTCAAGGAGATCGACGCGCAGAAGGAGAAGATCCAGCGCAACACCGAGCAGTTCGTGTCCGGCCGGCCCGCCAACAACGTGCTGCTGACGGGCGCGCGCGGCACCGGCAAGTCGTCCCTGATCAAGGCCTGCCTGAACAGCTACGCGGCGCGCGGCCTGCGCCTGATCGAGGTGGACAAGGCCGACCTGACGGACTTGCCCGACATCGTGGACGTGGTCTCGGGCCTGCCCGAGAAATTCATCATCTACTGCGACGACCTGAGCTTCGAGGAGGGCGAGGGCGGCTACAAGGCGCTCAAGTCGATTCTGGATGGCTCGGTGGCCGCCAGTACGCCCAACGTGCTGGTCTACGCCACCAGCAACCGCCGCCACCTGCTGCCCGAGCAGATGAAGGACAACCTGAGCTACAGCACCGCGGCGGACGGCGAGATCCACCCCGGCGAGGTGGTGGAGGAAAAAATCTCCCTGTCCGAGCGCTTTGGCCTGTGGGTCAGCTTCTACCCCTTCAGCCAGGACGAATACCTGGCCATCGTTGCACAGTGGCTGTCGGCCCTGGGCGTGGCGCAGCCGGACATAGCGGCGGCGCGGCCCCAGGCCCTGGTCTGGGCGCTGGAGCGCGGCTCGCGCAGCGGCCGCGTGGCCTACCAGTTCGCGCGCGATTTCGCGGGACGGCAGGGCGCATGAGCGGGCAGGGCGGGCGCAAGCACACCGAGGTCGCCGTCGGCATCCTGCTGCGCGCCGATGGCGCCATGCTGCTGTCCACCCGGCCGCCGGGCAAGCCCTACGCCGGCTACTGGGAGTTTCCCGGCGGCAAGATCGAGGCGGGCGAGAGCGTGGAGCAGGCGCTGCGCCGCGAGCTCATCGAGGAGCTGGGCGTGACCATAGGGCCAGTCGAGCCCTGGAAGGTGACCGAGCACGACTATCCGCACGCCCTGGTGCGCCTGCACTGGTGCAAGGTGCATGCGTGGAGCGGCGAATTCGAGATGCGCGAGGGCCAGACCATGGCCTGGCAGTCGTGGCCGCCGCAGGTGCGGCCGGTGCTGCCCGGCGCCTATCCGGTGCTGCAGTGGCTGGCAGAGGAGCGCGGCGAGGTCTTCGATGCCACGGCGCTGTTCGGTTGAATAACGAGACGACCGCTACCAGCGCTGGGTGATAGCGGCCACGACCGCGTTGCCGCCCATTCAACAAGCTG
This sequence comes from Pseudomonadota bacterium, assembly GCA_018240985.1. Taxonomy (GTDB): domain Bacteria; phylum Pseudomonadota; class Gammaproteobacteria; order Burkholderiales; family Burkholderiaceae_C; genus Alicycliphilus. The sequence continues at coordinate 11,161 of JAFEER010000274.1, read as the reverse complement.
CCCGCGCCTGCCGGCTTGGCAGGTGGAGACTGGCAGAATCGCGCGTATGCCAAGCCATACCGCTTTTGCCGCACATGCTGCCGAGCCGGCGGGCGCGGCCGCGCAGTACACCAGCGTAGCGCCGGCGCTATACCGCGCGGCCCTGGGTGCCGTGAACCCGGATCACTATCTAGCTGCATTCGAGCGCCTGGATAGCGCCGGGCGTGTGCTGCCAGGGTGGAACCTGGCTGCGGCGCTGTGCCCGCCGGGTTGGTTGCTGTTCAGAAAACTGTGGCGGCCGGCTGTGTTGCTGCTGTTGGGCCTGGCATTGGCGGCGGCGCTGCTGTGGGCTGCGCAGTTCTGGCTGGCCCTGCCGCTGCCCATACTGGCCGGCGTGGCCATTGCAGGCCTGTTGATGCTGTGTGGCGGGTTTGGCTTGTTCGGTGATGCGCTCATGCATGCGGATGTGCAGCGGCGCATCGCCAGGGCGGTGTCTGCCGCTCCCACCATGCGTGAGGCCATGGCCACGCTGCAGCATGAGGCTGCCAGCCGGCGCTGGCTGCTGTCGGTGGCCGGGCTGGCAGTGGTGCTGATGCTGGCGGCAATGGCGGCGTGGTTGGGTGCTGGCAGCCAATGGATCAGCAAGCCTGCGCGGGGTGCGGTGGTCGCGGCCGCGGTGTTCAAGCCCGAGCCGGCGCAGGAGCCCGCACTGGCGCAAGCGCCTGAAGCATCCGCTGCAGTGCCATCCCCCACTGCGGACGCTGAAGAGCGGCCTGCGCCGCAGGAGTCGATGCAGGAAACGCTACTGGAACAAGAGCAGCAGCCGCAAGCGTCACCAGCACCCGCGCCCGAACCGGCGCAGGAACCGCGCCAGGCGCAACGCCCTGCGCCAGCGGTCGAACGTCCGGCCGCACCGGCCGTGCACCGCCGGCTCTACATCAATGTGGGGCTGTTCGCCGACCCCGAGAATGCACGCCGTGCCGATGCGCGCTTGCGCCAGGCGGGCCTGCCGTCCGCTGTCGAGCCCTTGGTGCGCGCCGATGGCAGCCGCCTGCAGCGCGTGCGCGTAGGGCCGTTCAACTCGGCGGCGCAGGCCAATGTGGCGGCGGCGCGGGTGCGCGCGCTGGGGCTGGAGGCCGTGGCAGCCGCGCAGTAGTGAGTGATGCCTGGTGCAGGTTGGCCAATGAGGAGCGAAGCATGCCATTTTCGAAATTCCGATTCATCCCTTGCTTGCTCCTCGGTGCGACGCCCGTGATGGCGCAGATCAACGCCGGAGCCCTGCCGCCGACCCCATCGCCACCGTTCAAGCTCACGAAGGTCGCGCAGTTCGATCTGCCATGGCGCATTGCCTTCCTGCCGGACGGACGCATGCTGATCACGGAGAAGATCGGCAAGCTGTTCCTCGTCACCCCATCCGGGGAGAAGCTGGCCGTCACTGGCGTGCCGCCGGTGCTGTACCAGCAGCAGAACGGCCTGCTCGGCGTCTACCTGGCCCCGTCCTATGCGAGCGATGGGGCGATCTACCTGACCTATTCGGAGCCTGGGCCGATCCCCGGCACCTCGAGCCTGGCACTGGCCCGTGCGACCCTCAGGATCGGCGCCGCCGCCGCGCTGGAGAACCTGAAGGTCCTCTGGCGCGACCCGATCAAGGGCAAGGGCGGCCAGGTCGGCGCCGCCGTGGCCTTTTCGCCGGATCAGAAGTTTCTCTTCCTCACGGCCGGTGATCGGCAGCGCTTTACCCCCGCCCAAGACCCGAACCAACCGGCCGGCAAGATCCTGCGGCTGACCCTGGACGGCAAGCCCGCACCCGGCAACCCCATGGAGGGCAAGATGGGCGCACCGTCGGTTCCGGTGATCGATCCGCCCAGAGACACGGAGGCCGCCAAGACCGCGCCGGTCGTGCGCACCCATGTCTTTGACGGCCCCAATCTGACGCCGTCCGAGATCTGGACATCGGGCCATCGCACACCCTACGGCCTTGCGTTCGCGCCGGATGGCCGTCTTTGGGAGCTCGAACATGGGCCGCGCGGCGGGGATGAACTCAACCTGATCGAACCCGGCAAGAACTACGGCTGGCCGCTCGTCTCCTATGCGGTGAACTACGACGGCGTGCCCATTGCCAGCCCCGACACGCGAGCCGACCTCGCCAAGCCGGTGATCTACTGGACGCCGGTGCTCGCACCGGGCAGCCTGATGTTCTACAGCGGCGCGATGTTTCCGCAGTGGCAGGGCTCGGCGTTCGCCACCGGCCTGGTCAGCCGCGCCCTGCACCGGATCGAGGTGCATGGCGCGACCGCGAAACCAGCCGAGCACTGGACGGTCGGCTTTCGCGTCCGCGACGTCGCGCAGGCGCCCGATGGCGCGCTGTGGTTGATCGAGGACGACCACGAGGGCGGCTTGTATCGGCTCACGCCGAAATAATCAGGTGATGCACCAGCTAAAGTGACGCGGCAATCGCTGGCGCCGGATTTAAGGTTATGGTGCCTGGCTTTCTGGAGGGGATGGATATGCGCCATGTTTTGCACGCCTGCTGGTTGACTGCGGTGGGGCTCTTGGTATTGCTGACGGGATGTGCACAGCCGGGGCCGGCCAGCGCCCCGCGGCCGACGGGTGCCAGCACCGCGCCCGTGGGCGGCACCTGCAATGCCCAGGCTGCGCAGTGGGCGCTGGGCAAGAGCGGCACGGCCCGCGTGGTGGAAGAGGCCCGCGTGCGCGCCGGTGCGCGCATGGCGCGCGTGGTGTATGCCGGCCAGCCGGCCCAGGCCCTGGACGCCGAGCGCCTGAGCCTGGAGGTGGATGGCAGCGGCAAGATCGTCGCCGCGCGCTGCGGCTGATGGTGCTCAGTCCGGCAGAAACAGCGCCTGCAGGTCGCTTAAAAAATCAAAGCCGCGCTCGGTGGGGCACACATGCTCCATGTCGCGCGTGATGAGGCCGCGCGCCTCGCCCTCCTGCAGGCCCTTGGCGATGGCGGTGACGGCCAGGCCCGTGCGTTCGCTGAAGTCCTTCAGCGCAAAGCCATCGCGCAGGCGCAGGGCGTTGAGCATGAATTCGAACGGCAGTTCGGCGCGGCGCACGTCCTCGTCCTGGGCGATGGCGCGGCCGGCCAGGGCGCCGGCCATGTACAGCTGCGGCTCGCGCAGGCGCACCTGGCGCACCACGCGGTGGGCAAAGCTCAGCTTGCTGTGCGCGCCAGCGCCTATGCCGAGGTAGTCGCCAAACTGCCAGTAGTTGAGGTTGTGCCGGCACTGGTGCTTGGCGCGCGCATAGGCCGAGACCTCGTAGCGCTCCAGGCCGGCTGCGGCCGTGATCTCGGTGATGCGATCGAGCATGGCGTAGGCCGTGTCGTCCTCGGGCAGGCGCGGCGGGTATTTGGCGAAGTAGGTGTTGGGCTCTATCGTCAGGTGGTAGATGGAGATGTGCGGCGGCGCAAAGCCGAGCGCGGTGCGCATGTCCTCTTCCTGCTCGGCCGGGGTCTGGCCGGGCAGGGCGTACATGATGTCGAGGTTGAAGGTGTCGAAGGCGGCGGCAGCCTCTTCGACCGCGGCCAGCGCCTGGGCGCGGTCATGCACGCGGCCCAGGGCCTCCAGGTGCTGGTCGTTGAAGCTTTGCACGCCCACGGACAGGCGCGTCACGCCCGCGCCGCGGTAGGCGCGAAAGCGTTCCTTCTCGAAGGTGCCGGGATTGGCCTCCAGCGTGATCTCGCAGTCGGCCTCCAGGCGCAGGCGGGCGCGGATGTCGCTCAGCAGCCGGTCGATGGACTCGGGCGAGAACAGGCTGGGCGTGCCGCCGCCGATGAAGATGGTCTGCACCTGGCGGCCCCAGATCAGGGGCAGGGCGGCCTCCAGGTCGGCCACCAGGGCATCGAGGTAGCGCTGCTCGGGAATGCCGTCCCTGGCCTCGTGCGAGTTGAAGTCGCAATACGGGCATTTGCGCAGGCACCAGGGCAGGTGCACGTAGAGCGACAGCGGCGGCAGGCTGGACAGCTGCAGCAGCCCCGGGCGCATGTAGTGCTGCACGTCGCGCGGGGCGCTGCCGGACGGGGCTGCGGGGACGATGGGGATGGTCATGGCTTTGCCCCATTGGCAAACCAGTGCTCGCGCATCAGCGCCAGCATCTGCAGGGCGGATCGGCCGCGGTGGCTGTGGGCGTTCTTCACCTCGGTGGGCAACTCGGCAAAGGTCTTGCCGAAGGCGGGGATGTACATCACCGGGTCGAAGCCGAAGCCGCCCGTGCCGCGAGGCTCGCGCGCGATCTCTCCGGCCACGCGGCCCACGGCAATCAGCGGCTCCGGGTCCTGCGGGCTGCGCACGGCCACCAGGGTGCTGACCATGGCGGCGCGGCGGTTATCGACGCCCTCCATCTGTTCCAGCAGGGCGCGCACGTTGTTGGCGTCGCCCTTGTCGTAACCGAACTGGGTGGCGTAGTAGGCCGTCTGCACGCCGGGCAGGCCGCCGAAGGCCTCCACGCACAGGCCGGCATCGTCGGCCAGCGCCGGCAGGCCGGTGTGGGCGCTGGCAAAGCGCGCCTTGGCCAGGGCGTTCTCGACGAAGGTGGGGAAGGGCTCCTCGGCCTCGCCCACGCCCAGCTCGGCCTGGGGGATCAGCTGCACGCCCAGCGGCGCCAGCATGGCCTGCAGCTCGGCCAGCTTGCCGCGGTTGTTGGAGGCGAGTACAAGTTTCATGGTCAATTGGCTGCTAACGCCCGTCTGGTAAGCGCTGAACGCTCTTAATTACGTAGTGCTTCGTGCTGCAGGGCGACCAGCTCGGCAATGCCTTTTTCGGCCAGTCCGAGCAGCTGCTCCATCTCGCTGCGCGAGAAGGCCGCGCCTTCGGCCGTGCCCTGCACCTCGATGAAGTGGCCGGCGCCGGTCATGACCACGTTCATGTCGGTGTCGCAGGCCACGTCCTCCACGTATTCCAAGTCCAGCAGCGGCTGGCCCTGCACGATGCCGACCGAGACCGCGGCGACGGCGCCGGTGATCGGCGATGCGGCAAGCTTGCCCGCTGCCAGCAGCGTCGCCACGGCGTCTTGCGCAGCCACCCAGGCGCCGGTGATGGCGGCGGTGCGCGTGCCGCCATCGGCCTGGAGCACGTCGCAGTCGAGTTGAATGGTGCGCTCGCCCAGTGCTTTCAGGTCGAACACCGCGCGCAGGCTGCGGCCTATCAGGCGCTGGATCTCCTGCGTGCGCCCGCTTTGCTTGCCGCGCGCGGCCTCGCGGTCGCTGCGCGTATGCGTGGCGCGCGGCAGCATGCCGTATTCGGCCGTCACCCAGCCCTCACCGCTGCCGCGCTTGTGCGGTGGCACCTTCTCTTCGACCGAGGCGGTGCACAGCACGCGGGTGTTGCCGAATTCGATCAGCACCGCGCCTTCGGCATGCATGGTGTAGTGGCGCGTGATGCGTATGGGGCGCAGCTGGTCAAAGGCGCGGCCGCCGCTGCGGGCGAAGTGGGTGGTGTGCATGGTGTACGGGTTGATGAGAGAAAACTGCCGCACTGGCTTTGCGGCATGCAGCACGGCAGGGAAGGTGCCGGCCTACGGCTTGCGCGCGGCAGTGCGCTTGATGGCCTCGTTGATTTCGGCGATGGAGCGCTCAATGGCTTCGTCGTCCATGTCGTCCTGCCCGTCCACGAAGTCTTCGAGTGAGCCGGCCTGGATGGTGGAGGCGAACACCTCCTCGTTGATGTCGTCGGTGCTTACGCCCAGGCTGGATTCGGCAAACGCGTTCGGCGTCTCCCATTCCATGGCCACCACGGTGACGTTGTCGCTGCGGTCGCCGGCCTTGCGCAGGGCGTCCTCGACCAGCTTCGGCACGGCCTGGGCAACCGCATTGCTGTCCAGTTCCTGGGCGATGGTGTCATCATCGAGCGTGCCCCACAGCCCGTCCGAGCACAGCAGCAGGCGGTCGCCCTGTTCCAGCAGCACCGGGCCGGCAACATCGAACAGCGGCTTGGTGGGCGAGCCCAGGCAGGTGAACAGCACATTGCGGTTCACATGCCCCAGGCCGGCGACGGCGGCGTTGCGCAGCTCCTGGTAGGAGTGGTCGCGCGTGCGCGTCAGGATCTCGCCGCCACGCACCAGGTACAGGCGCGAATCACCGCAGTGGATCCAGTGCGCGCAGCCATCCTGCACCACCGCCACCACCAGCGTGGTGCGGGGCGTGTCCAGCATGGCGCGCTCGTTGCTGTAGCGCAGCAGCTGGTGGTGTGCGGCCAGCAGTGCGGCCGAGAGGAATTCGGGTACGTTCTTCAACGCCGGCCTGGCCTGGCGCTGGAACATCGAGGACACGGTTTGAATCGCGATCTGCGCCGCAACCTCGCCCTTGGGGTGGCCGCCCATGCCATCGGCCAGCACGAACAGCGCCGACCCGCGCGTGTAGCTGTAGCCCATGCGGTCTTCGTTCTTCTGACGCCCGCCGCGGCGGCTGAGCTGGAACACGGAGAACTTCATTTCGCCCGGCTCCCGGCGTGCGTGGTGTCGGCGACTGGCTTCTGAGGGGTCTTTTTGGTGTCGGTGATCAGCGTGTCCAGCTGCATGCGCATCTTCTCGGCCACCGACAGCTTGGTGTAGCGGCGCTCGCCCTCGCGGCTCAATTCCTTTTGCAGTGCAAACACCGACTGCGGGCGCGACAGCGGGTCGAGCGCCATGCACCATTCGACCACCTCGATGAGGTTGTCGGAGTAAATGCCGCGCAGCTTGTTCAGCGCCAGCGTCAGGCGATCCTTCTCCTGGCGCTGCGGCGCCTCGGCCGGCGGATAACCCTGCATGCAGGCGTAGATGCAGGCACCAATGGCATAGATGTCAGTCCAGGGCCCCATCTGGGCGTCGCGCCGGTACATCTCGGGCGCGGCAAAGCCGGGCGTGTACATGGGGCGGATGAAGTTGCCCTCCTTGGACAGCACCTCGCGCGCGGCGCCAAAGTCGATCATCACCGCGCGGTTGTCGTCGGTGATGAAGATGTTGGCCGGCTTAATGTCGAGGTGCAGCATCTTGTGCTGGTGCACGATGCGCAGGCCGCGCAGCACCTCGTCGAACAGCGAGCGGATGGTGGACTCGCGAAACACCTTTTCCGCCTTGAGTTCGCGCGCCGTGATGATGAAGTCCTGCAGGGACGCGCCCTCCAGGTGGTTCATCACCATGTAGACGGTTTCGTTCTCGCGAAAGAAATTCAGCACGCTCACCACCGAAGCGTGCGAGATCTGCGCCAGCGAGCGCCCCTCTTCAAAAAAACTCTTCAGGCCCAGGCGGTACAGCGACAGCTTCTCGGGTTGCACCTGGGGCAGCAGCTCGCCCGGCGCGCGCGTGGCCAGCGATGCGGGCAGGTATTCCTTGATGGCTACCTGCTGCCCCTCGGCATCCCTTGCCAGGTAGACCACGCCGAAGCCGCCTGCCGCAAGCTTGCGCACCACGCGATAACCGCCAATGACGGTATCGGGGGGCAGTGGAGCGGGTTTGATTTTCGACATGGGTAGCAAGAGCGGGCACAGGCGCAGGTGGGAACCCGGATAATCGGCGGATTGCAAGCAACCAACCACCGAGAAGTCTCATGGCAGTTTACAGCATGACCGGATACGCCAGCTTACAGCTGGCAGAAGCTGCGGCAGGGGAGGGCAGGCCTGGCAATGCGCGCCGCCTGGGCCTGGAAATCCGCTCCGTCAACAGCCGTTTTCTGGACTTGTCGCTGCGCCTGTCCGATGAGCTGCGGGCGCAGGAGCCCGCACTGCGCGGCCTGCTCACGCAGCGCCTCAAGCGCGGCAAGGTCGAGGTGCGTGCCTTTGTCGTCGCCGATGACTCCGCGTCCTTGGCCGAGCCCACAGCGCGGCTGCTGCAGCGCCTGGATGCGGTGCAGGACGCCGTGCGCACCTGGCTGCCCGAGGCCGCACCCTTGAGCGTGGCCGAGGTGCTGCGCCTGTGCGCCAACGCCGGCGCCCCGGAGCAGGACTGGAGCGGGCCGGTGCTGGAACTGGCCGAGCGCGCGCTGGATGACATGGTGGCTGCGCGCCAGCGCGAGGGCGAACGCCTGGCCGCCATGCTGCATGACCGTCTTGAGCAACTGCGTGCGCTGGCCGCTCAGGCCGCGCCCCTGGTGCCGCAATTGGTGGAGCAGCAGCGCCAGCGCTTCATGGAGCGCTGGCGGGAGGCCATGCAATTGGCCGAGGGCACGGCCGTGCCCGAGGCCGCGCAAGACCGCGCGCTGACCGAGGCCACGGCATTTGCCATCCGCATCGACGCGGCCGAGGAAATCACGCGGCTGCAATCGCACCTGGACGAGATCGAGCGCTTGTTGAAAAAGGGCGGTGAGGTTGGCAAGCGGCTGGATTTCCTGATCCAGGAACTGCACCGCGAGGCCAACACCCTGGGCTCCAAGTCGGCGGCCATGGAGCTCACGCGCATCAGCGTGGACATGAAGGTGCTGGTCGAGCAGATGCGTGAGCAGGTGCAGAACATAGAGTGAGGTTTCAGGATGGCAGATGCCAAAACCCCGCCCATCCGCGCCGCCCGCGCCAGCTCCAACGCGCCATCCAGGCAGACCAAGCCGCGAGGAAAGAAGTCCAAGGCCGCGCCGCCGCCGCTGCACCGCCAGCGCTGCCCCGAGGGCATGGACGCGGCCGAATGGCAGCGCGGGCTGCGCCGCCAGTTCGGCCAGGTGCAGGCCTTCGAGCTGGAAAGCCTGGGCCCGGGGCCAGTGCTGGGCGACTGGGGCGTCGTCAACCCAGGCGGCCAATCCAGCTACCGCGTGGCCATCCGGGGCTTGCAGCCGGGCGACAACTTCTGCACCTGTGCCGATTACGCCACCAATGGCCTGGGCACCTGCAAGCACATCGAGTTCGCCTTGCACCGGCTGTTGCGCAAGCGGGGCGCGCGGGCCGCGTTCAAGGCCGGGTGGCAGCCCGAGGAAAGCGAGATCTGGCTGCGCTACGGTGAACAGCGGACGCTGTGCTTCACGCCCGGCCACGACTGCCCGCCGGCGCTGTTGACTTGGGCCGGCCGCCATTTCGACCTGACGCAGGGCGGCGCCTGGCGGGAGGCGGGCGCGCCTTGGGCTTTCGACCGGCTGCTGCGGCAGGCGCGGCGCCTGGCCGGCAAGCTGGGGCATGGCCTGCAGGTGCATGAAGACGTGCTGGCCTTCGTGGCCCGCGCCCGCGATGCCCGCCACCGCGCCCAGGTGCTGGATCAAGCCTACCCCAGGGGCGCCAGAGACAAGGGCCTGGGCAAGCTGCTGACGACCCGGCTGTATCCCTATCAGGTCGAAGGTGCGCTGTTCGCGGCGCGGGCCGGCCGCGTGCTGATCGGCGACGACATGGGCCTGGGCAAGACCGTGCAGGCCATCGCGGCGGCGGAGCTGATGGCGCGCCACTTCGGCGTGCGCCGCGTGCTGGTGGTGTGCCCGACCTCGCTCAAGCACCAGTGGCAGGCCGAGTTCCAGCGCTTCGCGGGGCGCGAGGCGCAGGTGCTGCAAGGCCTGCGCCCGGCCAGGCAGGCGCAGTGGCGCGAGGATGCGTTCTGCAAGATCGCCAATTACGAGACGCTGGTGCGCGACGCCGACTTGGCCAGTGGCTGGGCGCCCGAGCTGCTGATCGTGGACGAGGCGCAGCGCGTCAAGAACTGGAACACGCAGGCCGCGCGCGCCATCAAACGCGTGGCCGACCCCGGGCTGTGCCCCAACGTGGTGGTGCTGACCGGCACGCCGCTGGAAAACCGCCTGGAGGAACTGCTGTCCATCGTCCAGGTGGTCGATCAGCACAGCCTGGGCGCGACCTGGCGCCTGCTGCACGAGCACCAGCAGACCGACGAGTCCGGCCGCGTGGTCGGCTACCGCGATCTGCACCGCATCGGCGAGCGGTTGGCGCCGATCCTGCTGCGCCGGCGCAAGAGCGAAGTGCTGACGCAGCTGCCCGAACGGGTGGACAAGACCCTGTTCGTGCCGCTGACGCCCGAGCAGCGCCTGCACCACGACGAGAACGGCCAGATCGTCACCCGGATCGTGCAACGCTGGCGCCAGACCGGCTACCTGTCCGACATCGACCAGCGCCGCCTGCAGTGCGCCCTGCAGAACATGCGCATGGTCTGCAACAGCACCTGGCTGCTGGATCATGAGACCGACCACGGCGGCAAGGCGGACGAGCTGATGGCGGTGCTGGACGAAATCCTTGAGGATCCGCAGGCCAAGGCCGTGGTGTTCAGCCAGTGGCTGGGCACGCACGAGGTGCTGATGCGCCGCCTGGCCGCGCGCGGCTGGGGGCATGTGTTCTTCCATGGCAGCGTGCCGGCCGAACAGCGCGGCGCGCTGGTGCAACGTTTCCATGAGGACGAGGGCTGCCGGCTGTTCCTGTCCACCGACGCCGGCAGCGCGGGGCTGAACCTGCAGCATGCCGCCGCCGTCGTGGTCAACATGGATCAGCCCTGGAACCCGGCCCTGTTGGAGCAGCGCATCGGCCGCGTGCACCGCATGGGCCAGCGGCGCGGCGTGCAGGTCGTCAACCTGGTGGCCGAGGCCTCGATCGAGCAAGGCATGCTGTCGCTGCTGTCGTTCAAGCGCGCCTTGTTCGACGGCGTGCTCGACGGCGGCGACAGCGAAGTCTTCATGGCGGGCAGCCGCCTGTCGCGCTTCATGGAAACGGTGGACAAGGCCACGGAAGGCGCGGCGGCATCGGCCTCCACGCCCGAGCCCGAATCCGAACCCGCACCCCAGGACGAAACCGCATCCGCGCAGCCCGGGCCTGCCGACGTCGGCCCGCAAGGGGACATGGCGGCCACGGAAACGGACTGGATGTCCGACCCGCCGGCACCAGCGCCAGGCCCTGCGCCGGACGTTTCGCCGCCCAGCCAGGAGAGCGCCGCTGCGGCGCCGGCCGCAGGTGATCCCTGGGCGCCGCTGCTGCAGGCGGGCCTGCAATGGCTGGAATCGATGGCTGCGCCGCCGGCCGATACACCGGCGGGAGGTCAACCCCGGCCCGCCTCGGCGGTGCGCACCGACCCCGCCACCGGCGAGCGCTATCTGCACCTGCCCCTGCCCGACCCCGCCGCACTGCGCAAGCTGGCCGACCGCCTGGCCGAAGTGCTGCGAAGCCATGCGCCGTGAGTCGTGACTGGGGTTTGCGCTGCGATGCCGTGGAACTGGGCCGATGATAGTGTTCACCAATGAGTCTGGAACAATGCAGGCCTACAACTCCGATAGGCCATG
>JAFEER010000273.1 GCA_018240985.1 Pseudomonadota bacterium | reverse complement strand
TCTTCGCACCCATGGCGGCGTTGCAAATCCTCGCGATAGCTACGGCTATCGCTGCGGTTTGCGCCTTGCCCTGGGCACGAATCCATCGCTTTCATTGTGTTCCTCTACTTCCGGGTTGCTGTACCAGGAAAGCGCCGGGCTCCGGATGGGGCTCGGCCAAGGCGCCATCGTTGGATATGTCGCCCATCACAACATCGATCCCAAGCCGCTCATTTGAGCCAAGTGCGCGCGATATCTTGCAAAAGATCATTCGCGCCAATAGCCGCTGAAGTTCCAAACAGAACGGAACACTTCAATCGCTGAAGCGTCCGATGACCGGGAATTCGAGCCAGTTCATCGAGCGCACGTTTCGCGGCGTGGTCGAGGCGGTGACGGCTCCGGTGCGACGCAACACCCCCTCACGACACGCACCGTCGACCTTACCGAACCCGCCGCACTGCTTCGTAACCGAGGTGGTGCATACATTCCCGAAGGATCAGCAGTGCCGCCGCGGCGTCCCGGCCCACGGATCGATCCGCAACCGCACCCAGGCCGAGTGTGGCCGAAGCCAGGCGCTGGAAACGGTCTTCCACGTCCTCGCGGGCGAGCCGAGCGCCGTCCACCGTCAGGCCCAGCAGCGCGTGCAGTCGCGGGTCGGAGCTCAGTAACTCGCCGCGCGCCGCGTGACGCAGACCGGTAGCCGCCAGCGCGTCTTCAACCACATCGATGGCCTGCTCCATCTCCAGCGAAGTCGGCGGCTCATGCCTGAAGTGACGCTCTGCGATGTCGCGGATGCCGACGCCGATCGCCTCCTCGGGCCCGGTGCCGTGCGCCAGCGTCGTGCAATGGTCTTCGAGGCGCAGCATGGTCGGCTCGGTGGATGTCATCACGCACCTCCAGCCGCTGGCCCGAAGCGCCAGTTCGACACCGAGAGGCCGCCAAAGAAGTCGTCCTGGTGATAGGTGCGCAGGGCAGCGTCGTCTTCGGCGGCGCCGACGGCCACCATCAGCGGCAGCAGGTGCTCCTCGCGCGGATGCGCCTGGCGCGCCGACGGCGCCTGCTGCCAGCGTTCCAGTGCAGCCGAACGCACGGCGCCGGTATTCGCCAGCGATTCGCTCAGCCAGGCATCGAAGGCCGCCGAGGGCTGCTTCCCGGCCGGGCCGAACGCACGCAGGTTGTGGTAGCTCAGGCCGCTGCCGACGATCAGCATGCCCTCGTCGCGCAGCGGCGCGAGGGCGCGGCCCATCGCCAGATGCGTCTGTGGATCAAGCCCACGCTTGAGCGACAACTGCACCGTCGGCATGTCGGCCTCGGGATAGATCACCGCCATCGGCGCGTACATGCCGTGGTCGAAGCCGCGTTCGGCGTCCTGCCGCGCGGCGATGCCGGCCGCCTGCAGCAGGTGCTGCACGCGCTGCGCCAGCGCTGGCGATCCACTGGCCGGATAGCGGATGTGGTAGGTGTGCTCGGGAAAGCCGCCGTAGTCATAAATCATGCCCGGCGCCGGATGCGACTGCACCGTGAACTCAGGCGCCTCCCAGTGCGCCGACACCATCAGCACGGCCTGCGGCGCTGCGCCGGTGTCCTGCGGCATATGGCGCAGTGCCGCGGCCAGTTGGTCGTAGGCTCCCTGCCATTCGTCCAGCATCCAGGGCCACGGGCCGCCGCCGTGCGAGATGAAGTAGGTGGGAAACCGCATCACAGCGCCCCCTTCGACCAGTGGCTCAGTACGCGACGCTGAAGCGCTGCCGCGAATGCGCCGGCCGCTCCAGTTCGTCGATCATCGCTACCGCATAGTCCTGCACCGAGATGCGGCTCTGGCCTTGGGCGTCGGTGAGCAACTGCTCGCCTCCGAGGCGGAAGTGTCCGGTGCGCTGCCCGGGTTCGAGCAGCGCGGCCGGCGCGAGGAAGCTCCAGTCGAGCGCCGGCTCGGCTTGCAAGGCGCGCAGCGCCTCCGAGGTGGCACGCGAGCCGGGCTTGATCCAGTCGGGGAAGCCGGGCGTGTCGATCAGCTGCACGCCAGGTGCCACTTCGAGCCCGCCGGCGCCGCCGACCCACAGCACGCGCCGGATGCCCGCCTTCTTCACCGCCGCAAGGATCGCCTGCGTGCCGCGCAGCTGCTGCTCGTACATCGCGGGGTTCACGGTGCCAGGCGTCCAGCCGGGGTTGAACGCGCTGATCACGGCCTCGTGGCCTGCCAGCACCGCAGCCAGCGCATCGACATCGTTGACGTCGGCCGCCGCGCCGGTGAGACCGGCACGCTGCGGCAGCTTGGCGGGCTGCCGCACGACGGCGGTCACCTGATGGCCGCGATCCAGCGCCTCGGCCAGCAGCGCCGAGCCGACGAAGCCGGTGGCGCCTATCAATGCAATCTTCATGACGCAATCTCCCAGGTTTGCCTGCGGCGGCCGCCTGCCGAAGCGTGCCCGCCGCCACCAAGCGCTACTTGACCATGCCGAAAGGATCCGGCATGTTCGAATGGATGTCGCTGACGATGTCGGCAGGTCGGTTGATCATGATGATTCCTTTGCGGTGGTCGAAGTAGGTCAGAGGTCCAACGTGTTCGGGTTCGGGCCTTCTATCGGCCCGATGAAGTTCTCGTAGATGCCGCGCAGGCGTTCGACCCGCGCCCGGTCGCGCATGAACTCCCGGAAGCCGTGCGGCGAGGTGTTCGGGTAGTGCCGGACATGGCGGAAGCCGGCCGGCAGGGCGATATCCTCGCGCGCGGGCCACTGGAATACGTTCTGCTGCTGCGACTGGGACAGCCAGAACGACAGATACAGGCGCGCCGCCCACTTGTTCTTCGCTGACGAGACGATGGCCCCCGTCTGGTACCAGGATTGGAAATAGGTGCGCTCTGGAATGCGAAAGCGCAGCGGATTGCCCGGCTGATCCACCAAGGTGTTGTACGTGGTGAAAGACACCTTCTTCTTGCCTGTGGCAATCAGATGCGCCGGGGTCTGTGTGCCGCGCGCCCACTTCACGTCCTGCTCCAGCAAGGCATGGAGCCACTTCCAGCCGAACTGGGCCACGACCTGGTCGAACTGGTAGAGCACGGCGTCATCGTCATGGGGATAGGTCAGGACGATCTGCCCTTTCCATTTCGGGGCCAGGTAGTCCGGCGCCTCGATCGGCGCCTCGGCATCGTCGACGGCACGCGAGTCGTAGACATTCGAGAAGGCGAACACGAAGAGCGGGATGAAGAAGCCGTCTGGATCGACGAACGCCTGCGGCGTCTGTTCCAGGCCCATGGGACGGTAGCGTTCGAGCACGCCGGCGTCTTTCCAGTAGTCGTAATCGTGCAGCGACTGCAAGTGGATCACGTCGGGCACTTGGCCACCGGTCAGCAGACGGTGATCGAGCCGAGCGTCGAGGTACTTCGAGAGCTCCACGACGGCCTCGATCGGCACGTCGGGGAAGCGCTTGCCGAAGGCTGCGGTGTACATCCCCGCCTGAGATTTGGCATCGCCTCCGGCCCACACCAGCAAGGACTCCTTGGCCTTGACGGCCTCACGATGGAGGTGATCGAGTTGCTGCTCTTCAGTGCCTTGCGAAATGTCCATGCCGATCTCCGTCAGAAGGCGAAAACTCTAGTTGCGCGCAGGCAAACAAGCAAGTAGGTACCATTTGGTAACCACCATCCTGAAGGAGCAAGCGATGAACCCGAGCCCTGCGACACCTCTGCCGCCGCCGCGCGATTGCCCTTTATCGCGTTACCTGCACATCGTGTCGGGCACGTGGGTGCCGAGGATCATCTGGTTTTTGCGTTTCGGCCCGCGCCGCTTCGGCGATTTGCGCCGCGACCTGGAAGGCATCTCGCCGAAGGTGCTGACGGCCAAGCTGCGCGCACTTGAGCAGGAGAACCTCGTCGTGCGCCGGGTGATCCCGTCGTCGCCGCCGCAGGTCGAGTACTCGTTGAGCCAACGCGGGCAGGCCTTCGATCCCGTGTTCCAGGCCATGGAGACGGTCGCTGCAGAATTGGAGCGCATGGCGGCCCGCGACCGCGCGCGGCCGTGAGCCTGCGGCGCGGCGTCTTCACCAGCATGCTGGAATTAGTCCACGCCCTCGATGGATATGTCGCCCATCACAACATCGATCCCAAGCCGTTCATTTGGGCCATCGGGCGCAATGATGACGCCGTCATCCAAAGAGGCCATTTGCTTGCCCAGCGCTCACCGTTCAGGCCTGGCCGCTATTTGATCCGCGGGTTTCCATGGTCATCGGTCTTGAAGGACTGTGACTGGAACGCGAAGAAGAACGCGCTCCACCGCGCGCCGGGGTAGGCGATGAACAGCGCGCCATCCTGGAACGTCCCGTTGTCCTTCTTGTATTTCCCGGAATTGCCCTGGTTCATGTGGATGTCATGGATCCCATTGCCCGGACTGAACTGGAAATATTGATCCGGTATACCGTTCTCCGGGCCCCATTTCGCGCCCAGGGCATAGATGACCGAACCCTCTTCCTTCATAGCCTGAACTACCGCTGTCTCAAGCAGATCCTTCAGGTCGTTGTTCGCTCCGGGCACGTCGGGCGGAACGGGTTTCATGGAACCGGTCTGAACCACGCCGCTGCGCAGATAGTCCAGCGCCAGGCCACCCGGCTTCGAGGGCAGCGGCTTGTAGCCCACGGGCAGCGCCGTCAGGCCGTCGGTGAGCGTCTTCGGCAGCGTGGTTGTTGAGAGGAATAGCACCGTGGATGGCGCCTTGGGGGCCGATGACTTGACGTTCGATGCGATGCGATGCAGGGTCTGGCCGGCATGCACCAGAATCTGATAGTGGTCGTCGTCGGCATTGCGCAAATGCCCGATGACCGTCCCTTTCAGCACGCCGTAGGTGAGCAGTGACATATCAACCCTTTGTCGCGGAGGCCGCGTTCTCGGTTCAGTGGGCAAGTCTTGCGATCACACCCCGGTGGAATCGCCCGACAGCAGGTTCACTCGCTTCAACCTTAGCGTCCGCCCAGGGGCGGCGTTAGGACGATTCTGCCGTTCACTAGGACAATCCTGCGCCCCGATCGAAGGGAGGCGCAAGCAGGCCTGTCGCCACGAAGAGTCAACACTGGCGCTGCAGCAGCGCAAGCGTCCGAGGGTCGGGTTGCCCGGCGAAGAATTGCCGCAGCGCCGCATCGAACACCGCCTCGTCGCGCCTGGCCGCGGCAAACAACGTCAGGCAGGAGCGGAATTTCACGGCGTCGATCCCGCCCAGGATGTCCTCCGCATCCGAGCCCGTGTGCGCAAGCATGGCCCGCACACATTCGAGCAGGCGCGGCCCGAGCAGCGGATGCGCCAGGTAGGCCCTGGCCTCGGCAAGGCTGCCGATGGCATAGCGCTGCGACATGGCGCTGTAGCCCAGGCCCTGCAGCTGCGGAAAGATGTACCAGATCCAATGGCTGCGCTTGCGGCCCGCCTGCAACTCCGCCAGGGCCGGGGCATAGGCCTGCTCCTGCGCCTGCAGAAAGCGCTGCAGATCGTATTCATCGTGTGTCATAGGCTGACTTGGTTCCCTTGTGTGCCGGTTCTGGGGTCGTGGCTCACGCCAGGGCGGGGGCATGGCCCTCAAGCGCCAGCAGCGCCTGCTTGCGCTGCAGTCCGCCGGCATAGCCGGTGAGGGCGCCGGCGCTGCCCAGCACGCGGTGGCAGGGCACCACCACGCTGATCGGGTTGCGCCCGACGGCGGCGCCTACCGCGCGCGCGGCCTTGGGCTTGCCCATCTGGCTGGCCAGCGCGCCATAGCCGCTGGTGGTGCCATGCGCCAACGTGAGCAGCGCCTGCCAAACGGCTTGCTGAAACGGCGTGCCGCCCGATAGATCGAGCGGCAGGTCGAACTGCCTGCGCTGGCCGTCCAGATATTGCCGCAGCTGCAGCGCCGCGGCGACCAGCACGGGGTGCTTGTCGTCGTAAGGCCAGTGCTGTGGGCCGTCGAGCTGCGCCGGCAGGTGGCGCTGCCCGTCAAACCACAAGCCGACCAGGCCGTGTGCGCTGGCGGCCAGGCGCACCTCGCCCAGATGGGTGGCGATGCGGCTTTGCACGGTGTTGGGTGGGTATTGCATGGTCAGACCTCGATTTGAAACGAAATTGCCGGTTTGCGCTTGAGGGGCAAGCGCTGGCAGCTACTGATTTGATAGTCACTATGGCAGGCTGCTCCAGGCCCTTATGACGCCGTAGCTGCGCCATGGGCGCCAGGCCTGGGCCGCGTCGGTGGCCATGCGTGCGGGCTGCGGCCGGCCCTGCACGCCCAGGGCCTTGTGCAGCGCCACGTCGCCGGCCGGAAAGGCATCGGGCCAGCGCAGGGCACGCATGGCGATGTACTGCGCCGTCCAGTTGCCAATGCCGGGCAGTTGGCGCAGGGTGGCCACGGTGGCATCCACATCGGCGCTGGCATGCAGGTGGAGCTGCCCGCCGTCCACCGCGCGCGCCAGCGCAACGATGGCCGCCTGGCGCTGGCGCACGATGCCCAGGCGGCCGAGCGCATCGCCATCGGCCGCGGCCAGGGCGGCGGGCGTCGGGAACAGCCGATCCAGCCCCGGCCAAGGCGTGGCGATGGGCGCGCCAAACTGCACCACCAGCCGCTCGGCCAGCGTGCGCGCAGCTGCCACGGTGATCTGCTGGCCCAGCACGGCGCGCACCGCCAGCTCGAAGCCGTCGAGCGCGCCTGGCACGCGCAGGCCGTCGCCCTGCGGGAAGAAGGGGTGCAGCACGGCGTTGATGGCGGCGGGGTCGGCATCCAGGTCGAGCAAGGCGCGCACGCGGGCGATGACCTGGGGCAGGGCGCCCTGCAGCTCGTCGCTGACCTGCAGCAGCAGTTGCACGCGCGCCGGGTCGAAGCGCGCCTCCAGCCAGCCGGTGGACATTGTGCCGCTGCTGTTCAGCTGCACCGTGCGGCGCAGGGCCAGCCCTTCGACCTCTTCCAGGCCCTGGATGCGGCGGGCCGCAAAAAAATTGAGCAAGGCCTGCACGTCGAACGGCGGCCGGTAGCCCAGGCGCACGGGGTGCGTGCTGTCTTGCGTCACCTGGTTGGCAACACCCTGGCCACGCAGCCGCGTTGGGTTGAGGCCGTAATGCGCGCCGAAGGCCGCATTGAAGCGCCGCACGCTGGCAAAGCCGCTGGCCAGCGCCACCTGGGTCACGGGCAGGCGCGTGTCGGTCAGGAGTTGCTTGGCGGTCAGCAGCCGCCTTGTCTGCAGGTACTGCAGCGGCGAAATGCCTAGCGCAGCTTCGAAGATGCGGCGCAAATGCCGGTCGCTGATGCCCAGCCGCGCGGCCAGCCGGGCCACCAGCGGAGCGCCACCCGGTTCGCTCCAGGCCTCGGGAGCATCCAGCAGGCGCAGCGCCTGGCGCACCAGGATGCCGGAGGCGTCCTGCAGCGACCACACCAACGCCTGCGGCGCCAGCTCAGGCCGGCAACGCAGGCAGGGGCGAAAGCCGGCGCTTTCCGCTTGCGCCGCCAGGGCGAAGAAGCGGCAGTTCTCGCGCCGCGGCGTGCGCACGGCGCAGACCGGGCGGCAGTAGATGCCGGTGGAGGTGACGCCGGTGAAGAAGCGCCCGTCAAAGCGTGCGTCGCGGGCCTTCAAAGCAAGGTAACGGGCTTCGTCATCATCGGCGGGAATGTCGCTGGCCATGGAGTGCATGATAGGCCGCGCCCGCGCCATGGCTCGCCGTTTTCGGACATGCGGTTGGTGTCGCCAGCTGCAGGGGGGCACCTACAATGCGCCGATTGTTTTCATACCCAAGGCAGGCTCTCCCGTGCAACTCGCCCCTTCCATCTTCAAGGCCTACGACATCCGCGGCATCGTGCCGAGCACCCTCAATGACAAGGTCGCCCTGGGCCTGGGCCGCGCCTTTGGCACGGCCGCCCGGGCGCAGGGCGAGCGCGTGGTGGCGGTGGGGCGTGACGGGCGGCTGTCTGGCGCGGTCTTGTCCCAGGCCTTGATTCAGGGGCTGGTGGACGCCGGCATCGAGGTCATCGACGTGGGCCTGTGCACCACGCCCATGCTGTACTTTGCCGCCAACACCCTGTGCCACAGCGGCATACAGGTCACCGGCAGCCACAACCCCAGGGATTACAACGGCTTCAAGATGGTGCTGGCGGGCCGCGCCATCTATGGCGAGGAGATCCAGAACCTGCGCCGCACCATGGAGGAAGAGCGCTGGCAGCTGCAGGGTGGCGGCAGCGTGCGCCATGCCGACGTGCTGCCGGCCTACACCGAGCGCATCGTGGGCGACGTGAAACTGGCGCGCCCGATGAAGATCGTGGTGGACAGCGGCAACGGCATTGCCGGCGCGTCGGCGCCGGGCATCTTCCGCGCCTTGGGCTGCGAGGTGTTGGAGCTGTTCTCCGAGGTGGATGGCAACTTCCCCAACCACCATCCCGACCCCAGCAAGCCGGAGAACCTGCGCGATGTGATCCAGGCCCTGCAGACCACGGACGCCGAGCTGGGCCTGGCCTTTGATGGCGACGGCGACCGTTTGGGCATCGTCACCAAGGACGGCCAGAACATCTTCCCGGATCGCCAGATGATGCTGTTCGCGCAGGACGTGCTGTCGCGCGTGCCGGGCGCTCCCATCCTGTTCGACGTGAAGTGCACCCAGCGCCTGGCACCCGCCATTGCCGCCGCGGGCGGCGAGCCGGTGATGTACAAGACCGGCCACTCGCTCATCAAGGCGCGCATGAAGGAGCTGCAGGCGCCGCTGGGCGGCGAGATGAGCGGCCATATCTTCTTCAAGGAGCGCTGGTACGGGTTCGACGACGGCACCTATGCCGGCTGTCGCCTGCTGGAGATTCTGAGCCGCGCCGCCGACCCGAGCGCCGTGCTGAATCAACTTCCCACCAGCCACAGCACGCCCGAGCTGAACGTGCACTGCGCCGAGGGCGAGCCGCACCGGTTGACAGACGAGCTGCAAGCCCTGGCGGCCAACGCCTTTGCCGCGCCCGCCAGCATCAGCACCATCGACGGCCTGCGCGTGGACTGGCCCGATGGCTTTGGCTTGATCCGCGCCAGCAACACCACGCCCGTGCTGGTGCTGCGTTTCGAGGGCCATACCGATGCCGCGCTCAAGCGCATCGAGGGCGAGATGCTGGCGCTCCTGGAGCGCGTCAAGCCGGGTGCCCAGATCGGCGGCGCCGCGCACTGAACACTGCGCCAGACTCCACGGCGCATCATGCAGACCCTTGCCCTATGGCTGTACAGCCTGGCCATCTGGCTGGCGACGCCGCTGCTCAAGCGCAAACTGCGCCGCCGCGCGCTGAACGAACCCGGCTACGCCGTGGCCGTGCCCGAGCGCTTTGGCCAGTACGAACAGCGCCTGGCCGGGCAGGGCGGCACCGTGGTGTGGCTACACGCCGTCTCGCTGGGCGAGACGCGTGCCGCCGCCATCCTGCTGAAAGAGCTGCGCGCCCAGCTGCCCGGCATGCGCCTGCTGCTGACGCATGGCACCGCCACGGGCCGGGCCGAGGGCGCCAAGCTGCTGCAGGCGGGCGACATGCAGGTCTGGCAGCCCTGGGACACACCGGGCGCCGTGCGGCGCTTTCTGCGCCAGTTCCGCCCGGCCATCGGCATCCTGATGGAGACCGAGATCTGGCCGAATCTGGCGGCCGGCTGCCGCGCCTTCGGTGTGCCGCTGGTGCTGGCCAATGCGCGCCTGAATGAAAAATCCCGCGTCGGTGCGCAGCGCCTGGCCTGGCTGTCGCGCCCCGCCTATGCCGGCCTGGCGGCGGTGTGGGCCCAGACGCAGGACGACGCCGCGCGCCTGCGCGACGTGGGCGCACCGGTGGCCGGGGTGTTTGGCAACCTCAAGTTCGACATTGTGCCCGTACCCGAGCAGCAGGCCCGGGGGCGTTCCTGGCGCGATGCCAGCCCGCGCCCCGTGCTGCTGCTGGCCAGCACACGCGAAGGCGAGGAGGCGATGTGGCTCGATGTTTTGAAGCAAAAAAGCCTTCAAGCGCCCGCAGGTAAAGCGCAAGCAGCTATCAAATCAGAAGTAAACGAGGCTGTTCAATGGCTGCTCGTGCCGCGCCACCCGCAGCGCTTTGACGAGGTGCAGCGCCTGTGCGAGGCGGCCGGTCTGAGCGTCGCGCGGCGCAGCCAGTGGACGGACGGCCCGCAGCAGGCCGATGTGTGGCTTGGCGACTCGCTGGGCGAGATGGCGCTCTATTACAGCCTGGCCCATGTGGCCCTGCTGGGCGGCAGCTATGCGCCGCTGGGCGGGCAAAACCTGATCGAGGCCGCGGCCTGCGGCTGCCCGCTGGTCATGGGCCCGCATACCTTCAATTTTGCCGAGGCGGCGCAGATGGCGATTTCGGCGGGTGCCGCCCTGCGTGTGGCCGACATGAAAGAGGGCGTCGCAGCCGCCATCGCACTGGCCCACGACAGGCCGCGCCAGGCCAGCTTGGCCGATGGCTGCCAGGCCTTTACCCAGGCGCACCGCGGAGCCGCGCGGGCAACGGCCGACGCGATCGCGCGACAGCTCGGTGCGTGCATGAAATGCATTTAGTTACGAATTAACAACAATTGACATGTCAGGATGCTTACGTACTTACGGGTTTTCCCTGGGTAGCGCACAATCGCAACCACCATGATGGATAAGCACTACCTCACCCCCGTGTTCGCACCCAGCTCGGTCATCGTGCTGGCCGGCGACACGGATGCCCCGGAGTCTCAAACCCCACAGGCACGCGCGTTGCTGCAGGCACTGAAGGCGCAGACGCCCACCGGCACGCTGCAGTTCTTTGATACCAACACCACCGGTACCCTGGCCGACCTGGCGCAGATCCGTGCCGACCTGGCCATCATTGCCCAGCCCAACAAAGATCTGCCGCAGACGCTGGAGCTGGCCGGCCGTATGAACTGCCGTTCCGCCCTGGTGCTGTCCAGCGGCGTGGATGCCGAGCTGGCCGACCAACTGCACAAGATCGCGCGGCGCGAGGGCATTCACCTGCTGGGCCCTAACTCGCTGGGCATTCAGCGCCCGTCGCTGCAGCTCAACGCCAGCGCTGCGGGGCCGCTGGCGCATGACGGCCAGCTGGCACTGGTGTGCCAGTCGGGCGCGCTCACCTCATCCATACTCGACTGGGCAGCGAACAACGGCGTGGGCTTCTCCAGCGTGATCTCGCTCGGCCCGCACACCGACATGGGCCTGAGCGAGGCGCTGGACTTCCTGGCCAACGATGCGCGCACGCACAGCATCGTGGTCTACATGGAAGGCATACAGGATGCCCGCCGTTTCATGAGCGCCATGCGCTCGGCCGCCTTTGCCAAGCCGGTGGTGGTGCTGAAGGCCGGGCGCAAGCCGGCGGGCAACCAGGCCGCACAGACGCACAGCGGCGCCATCGTGGGCAGCGACGACGTGTTCGACGCCGTGCTGCGCCGCTCCGGCGCGGTGCGCGTGCGCTCCTTCGTGGCGCTGTTTTCGGCCGCCAAATGCCTGGCCTCGCGCTATCGGCCCGTGGGCAAGCGCCTGGCCATCATCACCAATGGCGGCGGCCCCGGCGTGCTGGCGGCCGACTGGGAGAATGAGATCGGCCTGGATCTGGGCCTGCTGTCGCAAGAATCCAGTACCAGCCTGGCGCCAGAGCTGCCGGCCCTGGCCTCGCTGTGCGGGCTCATAGACCTGTCCGAGGAGGCCACGCCCCAGCACTACGCCCAGGCCCTGAAGGCGGCGTTCGCCGACCGGCAGATCGACGGTGTGCTGGCCATCTTCTCGCCCAAGCCCGGCTCCGACGCCCAGGGCGTGGCCCAGGCCCTGGCCGACGCCAAGCGCCTGGCGCCCAAGCCGCTGGTGAGCTGCTGGATGGGTGATGTTTCCGTGACGTCGGCGCGCCAGATACTGCGCGAGGCGCAGATCCCCACCTTCCGCACGCCGGAGGCGGCGGTGGGCGCATTCGGCAACATCGCCTCGTACTACCAGAACCAGCAGCTGCTGCAGCAGACACCGCCGTCGCTCACCACGCTGGCCAAGCCCGACATCGACGGGGCCCGCCTGGTCATCGAGAGCGTGCTGGCCGAGCGCCGCAACGTGCTCACCGAGATGGAGTCCAAGACGCTGCTGGCAGCCTTCCACATCCCGGTCACCAAGACGCTGCTGGCGCGCAGCGCCCACGAGGCCATGATGACCGCCACGCAGCTGGGTTTCCCGGTGGTGCTGAAGATCCATTCGCCCGACATCGCGCACAAGTCCGACGTCGGCGGCGTCGTGCTCAACCTGTCCAATGGCGCTTCTGTGCGCGACGCCTACAACGACATGATGCAGCGCGTGAAGCGTCTCAAGCCCGATGCGCGCATCGACGGCATCACGGTGCAGCAAATGGCGCGCGCGCGCCGCGGGCGCGAAATCTGCATCGGCCTGGTCTGCGACGATCCCTTCGGCCCCGTGATCACCTTTGGCGCCGGCGGCACCATGATCGAGCTGATCAACGACCGCGCCATGGAGCTGCCGCCGCTGAACCAGTTCCTGGCCCGCAGCCTGATCAGCCGCTCACGCGTGGCCCAGACCCTGGCCGAATGGCGCGGCGCATCGGCCGTCAATATGGAGGCGCTGGAGCAGGTGCTGCTGCGTGTGTCCGAAATGGTGTGCGCGCTGCCCCAGCTGCGCGAGATGGACATCAACCCGCTGATCGTGGACGACCAGGGCGCCGTGGCCGTGGATGCGCGCATTGCCATCCACGAGAACGCCCAGACCGGCAGCCGCGGCGAAAGCCTGGCGCCGGGCCACTACGGCCATCTGTCCATACACCCTTATCCGGCGCGCTACGAGCAGACTTTGCCGCTGCGTGGCGGTGGCGAATGCCTGGTGCGCCCGATACGCACGGACGACGGGGAGATGATGCAGCGCCTGGTCAAGGAGCTGTCACCGGAGAGCCGATACTTCCGTTTTGTGTCGCAGATCGCCGAACTGCCGCCGTCCATGCTGGCGCGCTTCACGCTCATCGACTACGACCGCGAGATGGCCCTGGTGGCCGTGCAGCGTGAGAGCGTGGTGGACGAGGAGGGCGAGGTCAGCCACAAGGAGCGCATCGTCGGCGTGTCGCGCTACGTCACCAACCCCGACCATACGAGCTGCGAGTTTGCGCTGGTGGTAGCAGACGACCTGGCCGGCAAGGGCCTGGGCTCGCGCCTCATGCACAGCATCATGGATGTCGCCCGCGACCGCGGCCTGGCCGAAATCCAGGGCCTGGTGCTGGCCAACAACCCCACCATGCTCAAGCTGATGCGCCGGCTGGGCTTCGAGGTGCGGGCGTTTGATGAAGACCCCGATTTCAAGCTGGTGGTGCACCAGTTGTAGCCAAATGGCCTGATTGGCGACATATTTCAGATCAACCCGCGGGCCCTCACCCCCACCCTCTCCCAGAGGGAGAGGAAGAAATACCGGCGCAACCGATCGCCCTCGCCCCTTTGGGGAGAGGGAGGGGTGAGGGGCTTCTGCGGTATGTGCATAGTCAGGCAAAGTGGTATGGCGCCCTGCGCCTGACGAGCGCCGGGCGCTATATCTATCAGAGCATCAACGCAACAGCAAGGCGTCAACCGCCGCCACGTCGGCGTTGCTGAGCGTACCCGCCACCTGTTTCAGGCGCAGCGTGCTCACCAGCACGTTGTAGCGCGCCGCGGCCAGGTCGCGCTTGGTCTGGTAGAGCTGGCTTTGCGCGTTGAGCACGTCGATGTTGATGCGCACGCCCACCTGGTAGCCGAGCTTGTTGGCATCCAGCGCACTCTGGCTGGATTCCTCTGCCGCCTGCAGCGCCGCGACCTGGCTCAGGCCCGACTGCACGCCAAAGAAGGCCGTGCGTGCCGCCTGGGCCACGGTGCGACGGGCGTTTTCCAGGTCGGCGCGGGCTTTTTCTTCGAGCGCCAGGGTTTCCTTGATGCGGTTCTGCACGGAGAAGCCGGCGAACAGCGGCACGTTGACCGCCACGCCGACGGTGGCGACATTGGTGCGCGTGTTCACGCCCGGCATGAGGACGGTGCCGTTGGGCGTGCGCTGCACGTTGTAGCCGACCTGCAGATCCACGGTGGGCAGGTGGCCGGTTTTCGCCTTGTCGGTCTCCAGCTTGGCTACGTCCAGCGCCAACAATGCCTGGCGCACCTGGGGCTGGCGCTCTTCCGACGTGCGCACCCAGTTGTTCACATCGTCGGGCTGCACGCCAGGCAGTTGCACCGGTTGCGCCAGGGGCACGGGGGCGGTGCCGACGCGGCCGACCAGCTGGTCGAGCGCCAGGCGTTTCACGTGCAGGTCGTTGTCGGCCGCAATCTCCTGGGCCGTCACCAAGTCGTGGCGTGCGCGGGCTTCGCGCTCGTCGGTGACGGTGGTGGTGCCGACCTCGAAGTTGCGCCTGGCGGCGGCCAGTTGTTCTGCCACGGCGGCCTTTTGCGCACGCACGAAGGTCAGTGTGTCCTGCGCGGCCAGCACGTCGAAGTAGGCCTGGCTGACGCGGATCAGCAGATCTTGTTCGGCGCCGTCAAGCTGGGCCTGGGCAAAGTCGATGCCGCGCTGCCCCTGCTCGAAGCCAATGCGATTGGCTGGGCGGTACAGGGGTTGGGAGGCCTGCAGGCCCACGGTCTGCCCGGGGCTGTTGACCTTCACATCGGGCAGGGGGCCGCGCGTCATGTCGGTGCGCGAGTAATTGGCGCCGCCAGTCAAGGCTGCATTGGGCAGCAGGCCGGCGCGGGCCTGTTCCGCTCGGCTGCCGGCAGCTTGCAGCTGGGCCTGTGCGCCCAACCATGCCGCGTCATATCCGCGCGCTTGCTCCACCATGGTGGACAGGCTTTGTGCCTGTGCCATGCCCGCGGCCGTTGCGCACAGGGCATAGACGGCGCTGGCGCCGAGAGTGGAGGAAACGAAGCGCTGCAGTGCTTTCATGGCCATGGGTTGGTGGGGGACGGTGGATGAAGTGATGGCGGTAGCCGGGTGCCGAAGATCAATACCGCGGCACTGCCGGGTCGCGTTCATGCGACCAGGCGTCTATGCCGCCGGTGATGTTGGCCACGTTGCCGAAGCCGCTTTGCGCCAGGAATACGGCCACGCGCAGGCTGCGCACGCCGTGGTGGCAAAGGCAGGCCGTGGGGCGGGTGGGATCGAGCTCGGTCAGCCGTGCCGGCAGCTGGCCCATGGGGATGGCGACGAGTTCAAAGCCCTGGGCGGCAACGCTGGCGCTTTGCAGCTCCCAGGGTTCGCGCACGTCCAGCACCAGCGGGCTTGCGGCCTCGTGCGTCTGGAGCCAATCGGACAGCTGGGCGGGACGGACTTGTTCAATCATGCAACGAGCCGAACTCAAAACTTGAAGGACGAAGGCTCGGGAAAGTGGCGCAGCCGCGGCACCACCACGTCCCAGGGCTGGGTGGTCTCGAAGCGCTCGCCCTCGCGGCGCACGAGGGTGGCGCGCATCATGGGCTCCTGGCCTACGTAGGCGCCCAGGCGGCCGCCGTCGCGCAGCAGCGCCAGCAGGTTTTTCGGCACCTCGGCCACCGAGCCGCTGAGCACGATGACGTCGAACGGGCCATCGGGAACAGCGTCGCGCGCGCCATCGGACTGGCGCACGTCGGCGTTGTCCACCCCGGCGCTGCGCAGGTTTTCGCGCGCAAATTCGCACAGATCGGGGTCGATCTCCAGCGTCACCACGCGCTGGGCGCTGGCGGCCAGCAGGGCGGCCATGTAGCCCGAGCCGGCGCCAATCTCCAGCACCCGGTCGGTGGGCAAGACCCGCAGGTCTTGCAGCATGCGCGCATCCACGCGCGGCGCCAGCATCACCTGGCCCAGGCGCGCGGCTTCCTGGGCGTCGGGGTTGAGCGGGATTTCGGTGTCGATGAAGGCCAGCCCCTGGTAGCTGGGGGGCACGAAGTCTTCGCGGCGCACGCGCGACAGCAGTGCGAGCACGCCGGCGTCAAGCACGTTCCAGGGGCGAATCTGCTGCTCCACCATGTTGTAGCGGGCCTGCTCGACGGTGTCACGGATGTCGGCGGACGTGTTCAGAGGCAAGTTCATGAAATACTCCGGAAGGCGGTCACGGTGGTGGGATAAACCCGCAATTTTAGGACGAGCGCACGCGCAGGCCCTGCAAAACGTTGTCGGCCTGCAGCCTGATGTATGTTTGTGGCGAAAACCGCTCGGCGTTGGGGATGCACAGCGTGGGCGCGGAGCCCGAAAACATCAAAAACATGAGCGGCGCCAGCACCAGGTAGACGGCGTGCTCCAGATCCAGCGGGCGCAGCTCGCCGCGATCCATGCCGCGCTGCAGCACGCGGCGAATCAGGCCATGGCCGGGCTCCACCACCTCGCGGCGGTAGAACTCGGCGATTTCCGGGAAGTTGTTGGCTTCGCTGAGCATCAGCCTGCCCAGGCCCGCGGCCTTGGTGGAGCCTATGCGTTCCCACCAGGTCTCAAAGCAATAGAGCACCAGCTCATCGCTCGTGCCATCATAGCCTTCGAGCTCCAGATCCCACTCGGCAAAGCGCCCGGCGATGGCCTGGCGTACCACGGCCTGGAACAACTCCTGCTTGCTGGGGAAGTACAAAAACAGCGTGCCCTTGGAGACGCCGGCGCGCGCCGCCACGTCTTCCACATGCGTGGCGGCATAGCCCTTTTCGACGAATAGATCCAGCGCTGCGTCCAGCAGCTCGCCCGGACGCGACTCTTTGCGGCGGCCGCGCCGGGAGGCATCGTGGACGGTGGTGGAGGGAAGAGCGGAGGACATTGCTTACTGACCGAATGGTTAGCAATAGTAACAATCGCACCGGCGCCGTGTCAATGCACGGCAGCTGCCACCGGGTTTTGACTTGCTTTCTATGATGTGGGCCTGTGTTTCAAGGAGTGCGTCCATGTCCCCAGCATTGCAGAACATCACATTGGCCGGCGGCTGTTTCTGGTGCACAGAGGCGGTGTTCGACCGCGTGCGCGGCGTGACCGATGTGCAAAGCGGCTACGCCAATGGCGCGGTGGTTGCGCCGACCTACGAGCAGGTGTGCACCGGCGAGACGGGCCATGCGGAGGTGGTGCGCATCAGCTTTGATCCGGCGCAGATTGGCGTGCGCGAGATCCTGGAGATCTTCTTTGCCACCCACGACCCCACAACGCGCAACCGCCAGGGCAACGACGTGGGCACGCAATATCGCAGCGGCATCTATTACACCGAACCCGCGCACCGGCAGGTGGCCGAGGATCTGCTACGAGAACTGGAGCAGGGCGGGCAGTTTGGCAGACCCGTGGTGACCGAGTTGCAGGAGCTGACGAACTACTGGCCGGCCGAGGATTACCACCAGGACTACTTTGCCAAGCATCCCGGGCAGGGCTATTGCGCCTATGTCGTGGGGCCGAAGGTGGAGAAGTTCCGCAAGACCTTCGCAAGCCATCTGAAGCCCGGCGCCTGATCCACGGGTTATCCTCGCGGGTTCGTGCACCCACCCCAGACCCACACCCCATTGCAGCCACTGCGCCATCGATTGGCGCTGGCTTGGCTGTTGCTGGCGCTGGTGCTCGCGCCGTTGCTGGGACGCATGCACCAGGTGTTGCACGTGCCAGTCAGCGGCCCGGCACTGCCACACCTGCAGCATGGGGCCGCGCCCGTTTCCACGGTGGCGCAGCAGGCGCTGGATGCCTTGCATGCCCTGTTTGCCGGCCATGGCAACGCCGACTGCCAGGTGCTGGATCATCAGACGCTGGTGGGGGCCGCGGCTGGGCAGGCGCCGGTGCTGGGACAGGCCGCACCGCAGCTGCCGCCCGCCGCGCGGCCCGCAGCCACCATCGGGGCGCGCGAGGCCGTCCCTTTCCAAGCGCGCGCTCCCCCGCTGAACGCCTGAAGCAGCCGCCAGCCCCCTGTGGGCGCGGCGTATTGAAGCATCCCCTTTGCTTGATTGACAACTGGTCTCAGATGGCCGGTTTTACTCCCTCCCCCTCTGGGGGAGGGCAGGGGTGGGGGCCAGCGACGCTAGCGCGTCGATGCCGGCAAGATGCCGGCGCTCCAGCCCTCATCCCAACCTTCCCTCAAAGGGGGAAGGGGTCTGAGACAGCTTAGCAATCAAGCATTTTTGATAGCTTAAGGCGCTTGCTGAGCAAGCGTTTTAGCCACTTTTCATTCAAATTCAAGTACGCCCCGCACACGGCATGCGCGCGGGCGCCAGCTCGTTGGAGCAATCGATTCATGAATTTTCTTCCCACTTCATTGTTGCGGGCGCCTGGCGCTCGCCATCCCCTGGCCTGGGCGGCGCTGCTGTGCCTGGCCGGCACGGCACCGCAGGCCTGGGCCCAGGCCGCGGCCAGCCTGCCTGAGGTCACCGTGTCTGCCAGCGGCCTGCAGTTGGGCGCGTCCGAGATGACGCAGCCCGTCACCGTGCTGGAGGGCGACGCGCTGGTGCGCCAGCGCGAGGCCACGCTGGGCGAGACGCTGGAGGGCGAGCCCGGCATCAGCGCCAGCCATTTCGGCGCCGGCGCCAGCCGTCCCATCATCCGCGGCATGGACGGCGCGCGCGTGCGCGTGCTGTCCGATGGCTCCGAACTGCAGGACGCCTCCACCGTCAGCCCCGACCATGCCGTGACCACCGAGCCACTGCTGGCGCGGCAGATCGAGGTGCTGCGCGGCCCCGCGGCCCTGGTCTATGGCGCGGGCGCCGTGGGTGGCGTGGTCAACGTACTCGACGACAAGGTGCCCACGGCCATTCCGGACAAGGGCTACGAGAGCAGCGCCGAGCTGCGCGCCGGCAGCGCCGCGCGCGAGACCGCCGGCGCCTTGTCACTGACCGGCGGCGCGGGCAATGTGGCGGTGCATGTGGAGGCTGCGGGCCGTGACGGCGGCGACTACCGCGTCGGCAGCGGCTGGGCCGGCGGCGGCCGCGTGCCGGGCAGCTTCAACCGGGGTGAAAGCGGCAGCGTGGGCCTGTCCTGGATCGGCAGCCGCGGCTATCTGGGCCTGGCCGTGACGCGCCAGAACGCCCGCTACGGCCTGCCGGGCCACAA
Organism: Pseudomonadota bacterium; assembly: GCA_018240985.1. GTDB lineage: Bacteria > Pseudomonadota > Gammaproteobacteria > Burkholderiales > Burkholderiaceae_C > Alicycliphilus. Next base: position 54,187 of record JAFEER010000273.1, on the reverse strand, counting down.
CCATGGCTTCGAGGGCTGCCATGCCCATGGCGACCATCTGCACTGCGGCAGCCACGACGGCGATGACCACGGCCATGACCACGGTGACATGGCGCAGGCGGGCAGCGTGCCGGTGGTGGATCTGCGCAGCGAGCGCATGGACATCCGTGGCGAGCTGCGCGACCCGTTCGCCGGCTTTTCCGCGCTGCGCCTGCGTGCCGGCGTGACCGACTACCGGCACGACGAGGTGGAGGACGGCGCTATCGCGACCACCTTCCGCAACAAGGCGCATGACCTGCGCGTGGAGCTGCAGCACCAGCCCATCGCCGGCCTGCGCGGCCTGATTGGCGTGCAAAGCTCGCGCCGCAAATTCAGCGCCGTGGGCGAGGAGGCCTACATTCAGCCCACGCTCACGCGCAAGTGGGGCCTGTTCGTACTGGAGGAATACCGCCTTGGGGATTGGCACGGCGATTGGCGGCTGGAAGGCGCGCTGCGCCACGACCGGCAGCAGGCCGAGCTCCAGGACGGCACGGCCCAGCGCAGCCACAACGGCACATCGGCCTCGCTGGGTGCCCGGTGGCGCTTTGCGCCGGGCTATTCGGCCGGCGCCAGCCTGACCCGTGCCAGCCGCGCACCCACGGCCGAGGAGCTGTACGCACGCGGCCTGCACCTGGCCACCGCCACCTACGAACGCGGCGACGCCAGTCTGCGCGCCGAGTCCTCGCGCAACATCGACTTAGGGCTGCACAAGACCAGCGGCGACACCACCTTCGACCTGAGCCTGTACCGCAACCGCATCCGCAATTACATCTACGGGCGCACGCTCGACGAGCTCGATGGCCTGCAGCTGCTGCAATACAGCCAGGCCGACGCCACGTTTACCGGCGCCGAGGGCCGTGTGCGCCAGCAGCTCACGCGCCGCCTGGGTGTCACGCTGTGGGGCGACAGCGTGCGCGCGCGCCTGGCTGGCGGCGCCATGCTGCCGCGCATCGCACCGGCGCGCATCGGCGTGCGCATGGATGCCAACTGGCAGTCCTGGGAGGGGCAGGTGGAATGGGTGCAGGTGGCACGCCAGAACCGCGTGGCGCAGTTGGAGTCCCCAACCCCCGGCTATGGGTTGCTGCACCTGGGCCTGGCCTACAACGGTCAGACGACGAGCGGCATGCCCTGGCAGGTCTACCTGAAGGCACGCAACCTGACCAACCGCCTGGCCTACGCCCACACTTCGTTCATCAAGGACGCGGCGCCGTTGGCAGGGCGCAACATCACGCTGGGCGCGCGCGTGTCGTTCTGACGCCGCGAGGTGCGGCGAGCCATCCGCGGCGATACTTGGCGCCAGCTTTCCCCCACCTGGCACCATGTACCGCCACTCGCCCCCTGCTGACTCCATCGCCATGCACAGCAACAGCGCCTGGCAGGTATTTGCCATCTTTCTGCGCCTGGGCCTGACTTCGTTTGGCGGGCCCGTGGCGCACCTGGGCTACTTCCGCCAGGAGTTCGTCGCGCGCCGGCGCTGGCTGGACGAGGCGGCCTATGCGGATCTGGTGGCGTTGTGCCAGTTCCTGCCCGGCCCTGCCAGCAGCCAGCTGGGCATGGCGCTGGGGCTGCGCCAGGCGGGCCTGGCCGGTGCGTTGGCGGCCTGGCTGGGCTTTACGCTGCCATCGGCCCTGGTGATGACGCTGCTCGGCCTGGGCCTGGTGGCGGGCCAGGGGCTGGTGCCCGAGGGCGTGCTCAGCGGGTTGAAGGTGGCGGCCGTGGCCGTGGTGGCGCAGGCCGTGTGGGGCATGGCGCGCAATCTGTGCCGGGGCTGGCACAGGCTGCTGCTGATGGCGTTTGCCTGCACCCTGGTGCTGCTGCAGCCGGGACTGGCGGGTCAGCTGGGCGCCATGCTGCTGGCCGCCCTGGCGGGCCTGGCACTGTGGGGGCGGCGCGGCGCGGCGCCGGTGTCGGTTCAAGCCGTGCCAGCAGAATCCGCGGGCGCGCGGGCAGCCGTGGGTGCGTTTTTGCTGGCCGTCTTTGCGGCGTTGCTGGTATTGCTGCCGCTGGCGGCACGCAGCTGGCCGCAGCCATGGCTGGCGCTGGCCGATACCTTCTACCGCGTCGGCGCCCTGGTGTTTGGCGGCGGCCATGTGGTGCTGCCCCTGCTGCAGGCCGAGGTGGTGGCCCCCGGCTGGGTGGCGCTGGACGACTTCCTGGCCGGCTACGGCCTGGCGCAGGCGCTGCCGGGGCCGCTGTTCAGCTTTGCCGCCTTTCTGGGCGCGGCCGCGGGTGGCTGGCCGCAGGCCGTGGTGTGCCTGGTCGCCATCTTCCTGCCGGCCTTCCTGCTGGTGGCGGGGGTGCTACCGTTTTGGGAGCGGCTGCGGCACAATCTGCGCGTTCGCGCGGCGCTTTCGGGGGTGAATGCGGCCGTGGTCGGCGTGCTGCTGGCGGCGCTCTACGATCCCGTCTGGACCAGTGCCATCCATACGCCGTCGGATCTGCTGCTGGCCCTGGCGGTGTTTGTCGAGCTGATGTGGGGGCGCATGCCGCCCTGGCTGGTGGTGCCGCTGTGCGGGTTGATGGGGTTGTGGCTTTAGCCGTGCGCGGAGTTCACGGCGCCAGGCGCTCGCGCACCCAGGCATCGCCGTCCGCGCGGTAGCGCAGGCGGTCGTGCAGCCGGCTCTTGCGGCCCTGCCAGAACTCCCACTGGTCGGGCTTCAGGCGGTAGCCGCCCCAGTGCGGCGGGCGCGGCGGCTTGAGCAGGAATTGGGCGCCATATTTGGCGGCGTTGACCACCAGCAGGTTGCGGCTGACAATCACCTGGCTTTGCGGGCTGGCCCAGGCGCCGATGCGCGAATCCAGCGGACGGCTGTTGAAATACTCGTCGCTCTCGGCATCGCTCACCTTCTCCACCATGCCCTCGATGCGCACCACGCGCTCCAGCTCTACCCAGTGGAATTGCAGCGCGGCATAGGGGTTGCCGGCCAGCTGGCGGCCCTTGCGGCTGTCGTAGTTGGTGTACCAGACGATGCCCTGTGCGTCATAGCCCTTGATGAGCACGATGCGCGTGCTGGGCCGCAGGTCGCTGCCCACGGTGGCCACGGTCATGGCGTTGGGTTCATGCACCTGGGCGTTCACGGCCTCGTGCAGCCACTGGTCGAACTGCTGCAGCGGGTCGGCCAGCGATGCGTCCTCGCTGAGTTCGGCGCGCTCGTAGCTCTTGCGCAGGTCGGCGATGGAGGAGGAGAGGTGGCTTTTGCTCATGCCGCGATTGTGCCGCCGCTCAATGCGGTTGCCGGGTCAGGGCAATGAGCCGGGCCAGCGCGCGGTCGTGTATCCCTAAGCGCTGCAGCTCGGCGTGGGTCGATTCGGCGTAGTCGCGCGTGCTGCCGTAAATGCCGCTGGCCTGGGCAAAGATGCGCCGGTATTCATCGTCCGCCAGCACGCCGGTGTGGCTCGGGCTGCTGCGCGACAGCGTGAAGGCGAGGGCGCGCACCTGGCCTTGCGGCGTCTGGCTGGGCAGCCAGCGCGGGTCGTACACGCCCAATGCCATCTCGCGCTGCCACAGGTTGACCATGACCTGGCGCGCATGCTCGCGCGGCACGCGAAACACCATGCCGCGGCAGCTGCCGCCGGGCAGCATGCCGAACACCAGGCCCGGGCATTCGGGCGTGCCGCGGTTCACGCGGCTCCACATCTTCAGGGCTCGGTGCCAGCCGTGCACCTTGGCCGCGCGGCGCTCGGCAAAGTCGAAGTCCGGGCGCCAGATCAGCGAGCCATAGCCGAAGATCCACAGATCACCGTGGCCGCCCCATTCGTCGAGCGCGCGCTCTAGCATGGGGGCGGGGTCGCGCAGGGGAACGGCAAGCGGTGGCATGGCGAGACTTTACAATCAACAGGTTTTGTCCAACGCACCCATTATTCACGGGAGTTTTCATCATGTCCTTCAGTAGTTCCGACGACGACAGCCAACAACGCTTCGCACTCGGCTTTCTCTTTGCCCTGATCGCCCTGGTGATCTCCACCGTGCTCGGCGTGGTGGTCTACAAGCGCGGCATTGCCCACGCGCCCAAGGCGCCGGCCGCTGCCGTGGTGAACGCCGGCGGTGCTGCGGCCCCGGGCGTCGTGGTGGTTGCGGATGCCGCCTCGGTGGTGGTCGAAGGCGGTGTGGTGAAGTTCTACTTTGCCACCGGCAAGGCCGACCTGGCCGCCGGCGCCAACGAAGCCCTGGGCGAGGTGGTCAAGGGCGTGCTCGAAGGCGGCAAGACGGCCGTGGTCTCGGGCTTTCACGACTCCACCGGCGATGCCGCTTTGAACGAAGAACTGGCCAAGAAGCGCGCCTTTGCCGTGCGCGACGCGCTCAAGGCCCTGGGCGTGGCCGAAGACAAGGTGGAGCTGAAGAAGCCCGAAGTCACGCAAGGCAGCGGCAGCAACGCCGAGGCGCGCCGTGTGGAAGTGGTGCTGGCGCCTTGAGCGAGCATTGATTGCATCAAAAAACCCGGCACTGCCGGGTTTTTTGATGGCGCGGGGTGCTAGGACCGCAGGGCGTCAGCCCTTCTTCTCGCGTGGCAGGCGCCCCATCAGATAGAACTCGGGGTTGGGCTGCATGCCGGCAAAGCTGGCCATGCGGTTGGACAGGCCGAAGAAGGCGGTGATGGCGGCGATGTCCCAGATGTCCTCGTCGTCGAAGCCGTGGGGGTAGAGGGCATCGAAATCGGCGTCCGCTATGTTTTGCGCCTGTTGGCAAACCTTCATGGCGAAGTCCAGCATGGCCTTCTGGCGCGGCGGGATGTCGGCCTTGCGGTGGTTCACTGCCACCTGGTCTGCGATCAGCGGGTTTTTTTCGTAGATGCGCAGGATGGCGCCATGGGCCACCACGCAGTACAGGCACTGGTTGGCGGCGCTGGTGGCGGTGACGATCATCTCGCGCTCGCCCTTGGTCAGACTGCCTTCTTCCTTGAGCATGAGCGCATCGTGGTAGGCAAAGAAGGCGCGCCACTCGGCCGGGCGGCGTGCAAAGGCCAGGAATACGTTGGGGATGAAACCGGCCTTTTCCTGCGCCTCCAGGATGCGCGCGCGGATGTCCTCGGGCAGCGTGTTCAGGTCGGGGAAGGGGTAGCGCTCGGACATGGTGTCTCCTTGGGTTCATGAAAGGCTGGCTTGAGCATAGCCGAGCGTGCCGCGGGCCAGTGGCTGCGCTGCTGCGCCATGAAGGCCTGCATGGCAGCACCCAGGGCGGCGATGCTTTGATTGGCGGGTTCGAGTTGCTGCAGCGCCTGCTGCGTGGCCTCCAGGGTGGACAGTTGGTGCGGCGCATGCGCCTTGCGGATGGCGTAGCCTGAGGCTCCAACTTCCTCCAGGGCCAGGCGCGGCAATGCCTGCAGGGCCGGGTTAGTCCACAGCATCTTGCGGCTTTTGCGCCAGGTGCCGTCCAGCACCACCAGGCGCAGCCGCTCGGGTGCGGCCAGCCAGCCTGGCGGCAGTGGCGGCGGCGCGGGGCAGGGCGCGTCGGCTGTGGTCGGCGGGTATAGCAGCAGTGTGCGGCGCGGGGCCTGGCGATCGGCATCGTTCCACGGCTCGGCCAGCAGCCGCGCCAGGGCTTCGCAGTCATGGGTCTCGCCCACGACCAGGCGGCTGCCCGGCAGACACATGTGCAGCAGGCGCGCCGTGCCCTTGGCCTGGTGCTGCTCCAGCGGGTGCATCAGGATCAGCACCTGCACCTGGTGCCGTGCCGTGTGCACGGCGGCGCACAGGCAGGTGGTTTGGGGGCGCTGGCAGCGTGGGCAGAGGCTGCGGGCCATGATCAGCGGCTGCCAGGCGATTCCAGCGCAAACACAGGCAGCTGCGCCCGGTGGCTCAGCCACAGGCCACCGCCCATGTCGCTGAAATGCCGCGCCAGGCCCTGGCGGTACAGGGTCGCGCGGTGGCGGTACTGGCGCGCGTCGGTCAGGCCTTCGTCGATGGTGCCGCGCTCGTAGTCTTCCATGGTCACGGCCTCCAGGTACAGAGCGCCCCGGCACAGCCGGCCCAGGTTGTCCAGGGCCCGGCGCAGATCCTGCACGCCCAGGTAGGGCAGCACGCCCTGGCAGATCACGAAGTCAAAAGGCTCGTTGGCCTGGTAATCGACCACCGAGCCGCGCTGCCAGCCAAAGCGCTGGCATAGGTAGCTGCTGTATTCCACGCCCTGGTACTCGGCACCGGGCAGATGCCGCGCCACCAGACCCTGCCACAGGCCAATGCCGCAGCCCATGTCCAGCACCCGCGCCACGGGCACGCGCAGGTAGTGCAGGTAGCTGCAGACAAAGGCGACCAGCCGCTCAGTGTGGGCGGGGTCGATCACGCGGGTCTTCTTGTCGAAGTAAAAGCGCTGGTAATACGCTTCGTCGAACCATTGGTCGCTGGCGGATTGCACGCATGCTCCTGAAGGAGGCGCCAGGGTGGCGCCGCAGGCGGGAGAGTATGGCGCAGCGCCACTGCTCGTCCGCACCAAAGGTTCCCTGGAAAGTTGCAGCCCTTCGGGTTGATTTGAGCTATCGCATGCTTCGTCGTGATCGACAACAGCACGTGAATTCCATCTGGCATCATGACCCTAACGCCGTTCCGGCCTTTCAAGCCGCCGTGTTCGACCGTCGCCCCGACAGGGCTCGGGGCGCTCCTAAATCCATACTGACTCCCAAAGAAAGGACAAGGCGATTCATGCGAAATCTCAAGCGCACGTTCTGGGGCGCGCTGCTCATTCTGGCCATCCTGTGGCTGGTGGCCGAGCCCACCGTTTTTCAGTCGAGCAGCTTCTTCGGCCTGCGCGGCCACATGGTGCAGTTGACGGGCGTGATCGCCATGGGCTGCATGAGCCTGGCGATGGCGCTGGCGCTGCGGCCGCTGTGGCCCCAGGCATGGCTGGGCGGGCTCGACAAGATGTACCGCCTGCACAAGTGGCTCGGCATCGCGGCCTTGGTCGTCTCCATTGTCCACTGGCTGTGGGCCAAGGGCCCCAAATGGGCGGTGGGCTGGGGCTGGCTTGCGCCGCCGGTACGTGGCCCGCGGGCGGTTATCGAGAACCCGATCCAGGCCTGGCTGAGCAGCCAGCGCGGCCTGGCCGAGGGCGTGGGCGAATGGGCCTTCTACGCCGCCGTCATCCTGATTGCCCTGGCGCTGATCCAGCGCTTTCCCTATCGCGCCTTCTACAAGACCCATCGCCTGCTGGCCGTCGCCTACCTGGTGCTGGTCTATCACTCCCTGGCGCTGCTGGAGTTTCGCAACTGGGTGCAACCGTTGGGTTGGTTGACGGCCGTGCTGCTGGCCAGCGGCACCTGGGCCGCGCTGGTGGTACTGGTGCGCAAGGTGGGTGCGAGCCGGCAGGTGAAGGCAAAGATCCAGTCGCTGCACTACTTCGACGGCGTGAAGGCGTTGCAGATCGAGGCCGAGGCGCCGGGCTGGCCGGGCCACAAGGCGGGCCAGTTCGCTTTTGCCACGTCGGACGCGTCGGAAGGGGCGCACCCCTACACCATCGCATCCGGCTGGCACCCAAAGCAGCCCCGGATCAGCTTCGTCGTCAAGGAATTGGGCGATCACACCAACCTGCTGCGCGAGCGGCTTCAGGTCGGCCAGTCGTTGAAGATCGAGGGGCCCTATGGGTGCTTCACCTTCGACGACGGCCGCCCGCGCCAGATCTGGATCGGCGGGGGCATCGGCATCACGCCCTTCATCGGGCGCATGCAGCACATGACCATAGGGCAGGCCGACCAGGATTGGCCCGCGGGCCAGCAGATCGACCTCTTCCACAGCACCACCGAGGTCGATGAGGACGCGCTGGCCAGGCTGGCGGCCGATGCCCGCTCGGCGCAGGTCAAGCTGCACCTGCTGGTCGACGCGCGCGACGGCCGGCTGACGGGTGAACGCCTGCGCGCCGCCGTACCCGGCTGGCAAGAGGCGAGCGTCTGGTTCTGCGGGCCCGCGGGCTTTGGCGAGGCGCTCAGGAACGACCTGGCCGCGCATGGCTTTCCGGTGGAGCAGCGCTTCCATCAGGAGTTGTTCTCTATGCGTTAGTCCAGTGCCTTGCGGCGTTGCCGTTCTCGGTGCTACTGTGCGTGCTGCATCTGTAAAGGTCGGTGCCATGGATCTCGCCGCCGGGCGGTGGCGCGGATGCAAATCTTGCCCGAGGAGGGTGGATCATGCTCAAGGATCGTTATGGCTTGCCGCTATCGACTCCATCGACGGTGGCACGCGACGCCTATGTCGCGGGTGTGGATGACCTGATTTCCGGCGTGGCTGGCTATCGCGGGCACCTCGATGCCGCGCTCGCGGCCGATCCTGGCTTTGCCCTGGCCCAGGTGGCGCTGGCGCGCGGGCTCTTCATGGATGGAGATTTCCCGGCGGCACGCCAGCACGCCGGGCTGGCACGCGCGCTGGCGCTCCAGGCGGGGCCGCGCGAGCAAAGCCACGTGAATGTCATTTGCCTGCCTTTGGAAGGCCAGCCGGCCCAGGCATTGGCGGCCATGCACGAGCACCTGGGCACATGGCCCAACGATGCAATGGTGCTGGCGCCCGCCACCAGCGTGTTCGGCCTCTACGGCTTCAGCGGGCGGCTGCAGCGCGAGGAGCAGCTGTATGCACTGCTGAGCTCTCTTGCGGCCCACTATGGGGACGACTGGTGGTTCGACATGGTGCTCGGCTTCGCGGCCTGCGAGACCGGCAGGCTCGATGAGGCGCAGCGCCTGCTCGAGCGCAGCCTGCAGGCACGGCCGCACAACGGCCATGCGGTGCATTTTCGGGCCCATGTGATGTACGAACGCGGCGAGAGTACGGCCTTGCTGGATCTGCTGCAGGCCTTCCTGCCGACCCTGGACAAGCGCAGCCTCACGCATTGCCACCTGTCCTGGCATCTGGCGCTTGCGTTGCTGGCCGTGGGCGAGCGCGACCGGGCTTGGGCGGCCTACCGTGACGGCGTACACCCGGGCGGCGCATGGGGGCCGCCGATCAACGTCGTGACCGACGCCACCTCGTTCCTGTGGCGCGCCGAACTCGCCGGCGAACCCCGCGCCGCAGCGCCGTGGGGCGAGGTGCATGCGCATGCCCTGCATTGCTACCCCAGCGCCGGCATTGCCTACGCCGATACCCACACCTTGATCGCCTGCGTCGCCAACGACGACCTGGTTTCGCTCCACAGGCTGCTGGGCGAGGTGCGCCAGCGCATCGCCGACGACCGCTACCCTCCGGGCGAGGTGGTGCCGCTGATCGCCGAGGGATTTTTGGCGTATTCCAAGGGTGACTGGAGCGGCGCCATTCGCTGCCTGCGGCAGGCCGTGCCCGAGACGGTGCGCATTGGCGGCAGTCGCGCCCAGCGCGACCTGGTTGAGTGGACGCTGTGCGCGGCGCTCATCAAGGCCGACCGGCCGGAAGAGGCGCGGCAGCTGCTTGCGCGCTGCGCCGAACGCCGTCCGTTGGCCCTGGTTGCCGGCTTGACTTGACCGCTGTGCGGTGATCGGCAGTCGCAGGCGGCCAATGGCAAATTCTGGTGGTTTTCAGCGCAGCACCATGACCGGCACCGTGCACAGGCGCAGCAGGGCCGTGGTGGTGCTGCCGACGATGAGCTGGCGTATGCGCGAGTGGCCGTAGGCGCCGAGCACCAGCAGCACGTTGCCCCGCGACTGCAGCAGGGCGGGCAGCGCCTCCTCGGGCAGGCCGGGCACGACCTGGGTGTCCATGGCAAAGCCGGCCTGCGTGAGTTGATCGCGGGCACTCTGCAGTTGCTGCAGCATGTCCGGCGTGGGCTCGCCTGCCATGGCCAGCAGGCCGGGCATGCCGCGCACCAGCGGGCTGCGGGCCACGGCATCGACGGCGCGCCGCGCCGTGGCGCTGCCATCGAAGGCCACGACGAAGCCCGCGGGCGCGGCAAATTCGGGTGTGGTCATCACCATCACCGGCTGGCGCACATTGCGGATCACGCTCTCCACGCGGTGATCCAGGCGCTGCTTGCGCGCCGCGCTGGCGCGGTGCTGGCTGCCGAGCACGAACAGCCGTGCCTGCGCTTCATGATCCAGCAGTACGTCGGTCAGGTCGCCTTGGCGCAGCAGCACCTGCAGCGACGGTATGCGCTCCGTGTCCACACGCGTCTGGGCCTCGGCCAGCAAGCGCCGCGCGGCCTCCTGTGCAACCTGGCCGCGCTCCTCGTCCAGGGTGTTCAGGCGCTGCAGCAGCACATCCTGCGCGCCCATGCCGATCACGCCGCTGTAGTCGCCGACGGGCGGCATGGGCTCGGGCCGCTCCAGCGTGTGCAGCAGCGCCATCGGGGCCTGTACGCGCTCGGCGGCCCAGAATGCACCGTCCACCACGGCGTGGGTGGTGGCGAGACCGTCGATGCAGGCAAATACGGTGTCGTGTTTGTTCATGAGGCTGCTCCCCGTCGTTGCACTATGGCTTGAGTGTCGCACCATGGCACATGGCTTGTCAGTCAGGCATTGGGTCATGCCGGTGTTTTTTTTAGTCAAATGGGCCATAAGCCATTGACTGAAAAGCGCCAACAGCTATGGTTATTGATGTGTCAATCATCCTGTGGGCGGTGGCGCATCATCAGCTCGTACAGCGCTTGCGCGGCGACGGACAGGCCACGGCCGCGCCGGCGCATCAGGTGAGAGCCATCCCGGCAATTGGCCTACAGTGCTACCCAGAGACAACGCAAAGGATAGACCATGGCGACCCTTCCCCCCTTGTTGATTGGCTGCGCGGCTGGCTTCTCGGGCGACCGCACCGACGCCGCCGCACCCGTGGTACAGGCCCTGGTGGACAGCGGCCAGCCGGCCGTGCTGATCTTCGAGACCCTGGCCGAGCGCACCCTGGCCCTGGCCCAGCTGGCGCGCCGTGCCAACCCCGAAGCGGGCTACGAGCCGCTGCTCGAAGAACTGTTGCGCCCGGTGCTGGCGCAATGCCTGCGACATGGCGTGCGCATCGTGAGCAATTTCGGCGCCGCCAACCCGCAGGGCGCGGCGCTGCGCATCCAGCAACTGGCGGCCGAGCTGGGCGCGCGCCGCCCGCGCGTGGCGGTGGTGCATGGCGACGACCTGAGCGGCCCTGAGCACCGCGCCCTGCTGACCCAGGCCCTGGGGCAGGACATGCCCGTGCAACCCATCGTCAGCGCCAATGCCTACATCGGCGCCCAGCCCATCGCCGAGGCGCTGCGCGCGGGCGCCGACATCGTGGTCTGCGGCCGTGTGGCCGACCCGTCGCTGGTGCTGGGCCCGGCCCTGGCGCATTACGGCTGGCAGCTTGACGACTGGGATCGCCTGGCGCGCGCTACCATGGCCGGCCACCTGCTCGAATGCGGCGCCCAGGTCACGGGTGGCTACTTTGCCGACCCAGGCTACAAGGACGTGCCCGGCATGGCGCGCCTGGGTTACCCGATTGCCGAGATCGATGCCGACGGCCACTGCACCATCACCAAGCCTGCGGGCACGGGCGGGCGCGTGGATGAGCGCACAGTCAAGGAGCAGCTGCTGTACGAGCTGCACGACCCCGCGGCCTACCTCACGCCCGACGTGGTGGCCGACATCACGGCCGCCCGTGTCACCCAGGTCGGCACCGACCGGGTGCGGCTGGAGGATGTGCGCGGCCATGCGCGGCCGCCGTCGCTGAAGGTGAATGTGTGCTTCGAGTCCGGCTGGTTTGCCGAGGGCGAAATCTCCTACGCCGGCGCCCGCGCTGAGGCCCGTGCGCGCCTCGCCGGCGAGGTGCTGCGCGAGCGCCTGGCCGGCGTGGCGCCGCTGCGCATCGACCTGATCGGCGTGGCCAGCGTGTTTGCCGACGACGCCGGGCGCTGGCTTGATGCCCAGGCGCCGGGCGAGGCGCGCGACGTGCGCCTGCGCGTGGCGCTGCAGCACCGGGATCACGCCAGCGCCCAGCGCCTGGTGCGCGAGGTGACGGCGCTGTACTGCTGCGGCCCGGCCGGCGGGGGCGGCGTGCGCACGGCGATGCGCCCGCGCCTGGGCACGGTGTCCTGCCTGGTGCCGCGCGCGGCAGTCACCACGGGTTTCACGCTGCTGGACTGAAAGGGATTGCCACCATGACGGATACCGTTCTCACCGTTCCCCTGTACCGCCTGGCCCATGGCCGCACGGGCGACAAGGGCAATCGTTCCAACATCAGCGTGATCGCCTGGCACCCGGCGCTCTGGGAGGTGCTGGTCGATCAAGTCACCGAGCAGGCCGTGGCGCGCCAGTTTGCCGCGCGCCAGCCCAGCCGCGTCACGCGCCACCTGTTGCCGAACCTGCACGCGATGAACTTCGTGCTAGACGACGTGCTCGACGGCGGCGTGAACGACGCACTGAATCTCGACAGCCACGGCAAGGCCCTGTCTTTCTTGCTGCTGGACATCAGCGTGCAGGTACCGGCGGCGCTGGCGCAGTACCTGGCCGGAACGCACTGATCACTGATGCGCGCTTGCGCTTTTTTTCATCACAACACCTGGAGACAACATGCCTTCATCCACGTACCGACGCCATGTTCTGACAATATCCACAGCGTTCGCGCTGGGTTTTGCCGGCACGGCCAGCGCGCAGGCGCCGGCCTACCCGGCCAAGGCCATCACCTTCGTCGTGCCGTTTGCGGCCGGCAGCGCCACCGACCAGCTGGCGCGCGCGCTGGGCCAGTCGGTCACCACCGACACCAAGCAGCCGGTGGTGGTGGACAACAAGGCCGGCGCCAGCGGCATGATCGCCGCGCAGGCCGTGGCCAAGGCCGCGCCCGACGGTTACACGGTGCTCATCACCACCAACACCACGCATGCTGCCAACGAGCACCTGTACAAGAAGCTGTCCTACGACCCCGTGAAGGACTTCGCGCCCGTCACCGGCCTGGGTAAGGGCGGGCAGGTGCTGGTGGTCAATGCCAAATCGCCCTACAAGAACCTGGCCGAGCTGCTGGCCTTTGCCAGGAAGAACCCCGGCAAACTCAGCTTTGGCAGCGGCAGCTCATCGAGCCGCATGGCCGGCGAGATGCTCAAGCAGCTCGCCCATGTGGACATTCTGCACGTGCCCTACAAGAGCAACCCACTGGCCATCACCGACCTGCTGGGCGGGCAGATCGACATGATGATCACCGACACCTCGACCGGCGTGCCGCAGATCAAGTCCGGCAAGCTGCGCGCGCTGGGCTACTCCACGCAAAAGCGCGGCGCCCAGCTGCCCGACGTGCCCACCATCGCCGAGGCCGGCGTGAAGGGCTACGACATGGGATACTGGTTCGCCGCCTACGTGCCCGCCGGCACGCCCGCACCCGTGGTGGCCCGCCTCAACGAACTGCTGGGCGCTGCCACCAAGAGCGCAGCCGCCAAGAGCTTCTTTGCCAACGCCGGCTCCGAAGCCTGGACTACCACGCCCGACGAACTCGCCAAATTCCAGGCCGCCGAGACCCAGAAATGGGGCAAGGTCATCAAGGCTGCGGGGATCGAGCCCGAATGAGAGCCAAGGGTGCTCAGGTGATTTTTTGCCCTGAACCGCCCACTGGATAAGCGCAAGCAGCTCTGCTTTCAGGAGTGATTTGCGTCGTTGGGCGGAGCGAACAGCTCCCAGGTGGCCGTGAACAGCGCCGCGATGGCGGGGCCGATGACGAAGCCCGTGATGCCGAACAGCGCCATGCCGCCCAGGGTGGAGATCAGCACCACGTAGTCGGGCAGCTTGGTGTCCTTGCCTACCAGCAGCGGGCGCAGCAGGTTGTCCACCAGGCCGATGACGCCGACGCCGTAGGCGGTCAGGATCAGGCCCTGGCTGGTGGCGCCTGTGGCTATGAAGTAGACCGCCACGGGCCCCCAGATCAGGCCCGCACCCACGGCCGGCAGCAGCGACAGGAAGGCCATGACCACGCCCCACATCACCGGCCCCTGTATGTCCAGGATCCAGAAGATGAGCCCGCCTAAGGCGCCCTGCGAGGCCGCCACCACGAGGTTGCCCTTGACGGTGGCGCGGATCACGGTGGTGAATTTCTGCATCAGCTGATCCTTGTGCGCCGCGTCCAGCGGAATGGCGTCGCGGATGCGCGCCGCCAGCCGGCGCCCATCGCGCAGCAGGAAGAACAGCAGGTACAGCATGACGCCGAAGCTCATGATGAACTGGAGCGTGTTCTGCCCCACGTCCAGCGCCTTGGTGGCCAGAAACTGGCTGGCCTGGGCGCCGACCGCCGTCAGGCGCTCCTGCAGCTCGGCCAAGGAGGTGAGGTGAAAGCGATCCAGCAGATCCAGCACCCAGGCGGGCAGGGCGGCCAGCACCTGCTGCAGGTAGGCTACGAAGTTCAGTTGCCCGGAACGCACCCGCTCGTAGGCGACGCTTGCTTCCTGCACCAGCGACATGCCGATGACCGCCATGGGCAGGATCACCATCACCAGGCAGATGCACAGCGTGATGAACGCGGCCAGGTTGCGCCGGCGCGGCATGCGCCGCAGCAGGCGCCGGTGCATCGGCGTGAACAGGATCGCCAGCACCACCCCCCAGAAGATGGCGCCATTGAGCGGCCAGAGGATGGCACCGAAGGTCAGCGTTACGGCCGTGAGCAGCAGCAGCAGGGTGCGGTTCTGGATGATGGACTGGGGCATTTGAGGGGCAGGGTGGGGACAGTCCCACAATGTAAGCCAAGCTGGCGTCGCCATTGCAAACCAGCTGCAAGGCATTCGATGGCACAATAGCGCCCGCACATTCAGGCCCTTCCCAGCCACAGTCGCATCCGCCAACCGGTTCAGCCGTGACGCGGAAGGTTTCTCAACCAGCTAAAGCCTCCTGCAGGGGGGCGAAGGTCAGCGCCAATATGAGTGAGACAACGTCCGTCTACCAAGCCTACCAAGGCAACACCTATCTCTTCGGCGGCAATGCGCCCTATGTCGAGGAGATGTACGAAAGCTATCTGGCCAACCCGGGTAGCGTGCCAGATTCCTGGCGTGAATACTTTGATGCACTGCAACATGTGCCCGCCACCGACGGCAGTGACGCCAAGGACGTGCCGCACCAGCCCGTCATCAACGCATTTGCCGAGCGCGCCAAGGCCGGCGGCACCAAGGTCGTGGTGGCCAGCGCCGATGCCGAAATGGGCCGCAAGCGCACGGCGGTGCAGCAACTGATTGCAGCCTATCGCAACGTAGGCGCGCGCTGGGCCGACCTCGATCCCCTGAAGCGCGCCGAGCGCCCCGCCATTCCGGAGCTGGAGCCCGTGTTCTACGGCTTCAGCGATGCCGATCAGGAAACGGTGTTCGACGCCAGCAATACCTTCTTCGGCAAGGACAAGATGCCGCTGCGCGAGCTCATGAACGCGCTGCGCGAAACCTATTGCGGCACCATTGGCGCCGAGTACATGTATGCCTCCGATCAGAACCAGAAGCGCTGGTGGCAGCAGAAGCTGGAGGCGATCCGCAGCAAGCCGAATTTCTCGGCCGACAAGAAAAAGCGCATCCTCGATCGCCTGACCGCCGCCGAGGGCCTGGAGCGCTACCTGCACACCAAGTTTGTGGGGCAAAAGCGCTTCTCGCTGGAAGGGGGCGATTCTTTCATCGCCGCCATGGACGAGCTCGTCACCGCTGCAGGCACCAAGGGTGTGCAGGAGCTGGTGATCGGCATGGCCCACCGCGGCCGCCTGAACGTGCTCGTCAACACCCTGGGCAAGATGCCCGGTGACCTGTTCGCGGAGTTTGAGCACACCGCCCCCGAAGACCTGCCCGCGGGCGACGTGAAGTACCACCAGGGCTTTTCCTCGGATGTGTCCACCTCTGGCGGCCCGGTGCACCTGTCGCTGGCCTTCAACCCCTCGCACCTGGAGATCGTCAACCCCGTGGTCGAGGGTTCGGTGCGCTCGCGCATGGATCGTCGCGATGACCCCCATGGCAAGCAGGTGCTGGCGGTGCTGGTGCATGGCGACGCGGCCTTTGCCGGCCAGGGCGTGAACCAGGAAACCCTGGCGCTGTCCGAAACCCGTGGCTACTCCACGGGCGGTACGGTGCACATCATCATCAACAACCAGATCGGCTTTACCACCAGCGACCCGCGCGACCTGCGCTCCACGCTGTACTGCACCGACATCGTGAAGATGATCGAGTCGCCCGTGCTGCACGTGAATGGCGACGATCCGGAGTCCGTGTGCCTGGCCATGCAGCTGGCGTTGGAGTTCCGCATGGAGTTCTCCAAGGACGTGGTGGTGGACATCGTCTGCTACCGCAAGCTGGGCCACAACGAGCAGGACACGCCCATGCTCACCCAGCCGCTGATGTACAAGAAGATCGCCCAGCATCCCGGCACGCGCAAGCTCTATGCCGACAAGCTGGCAGCGCAGGGCCTGGGCGAGACCCTGGGCGACGACATGGCCAAGGCCTACCGCGCCGCCATGGACGCGGGCAAGCACACCATCGACCCGGTGCTCACCAACTTCAAGAGCAAGTACGCCGTCGATTGGAGTCCCTTCCTGAACAAGACCTGGACGGACGCCGGTGACACCGCCATTCCGCTGACCGAGTGGAAGCGCCTGGCGGAAAAAATCACCACCATCCCCGACAGTGTCACACCGCACATGCTGGTGAAAAAGGTCATTGATGACCGCGCCGCCATGGGCCGCGGCGAGCACAACGTCGATTGGGGCATGGGCGAGCACATGGCGTTCGCGTCGCTGGTGGCGTCGGGCTATCCGATCCGCCTGTCGGGCGAGGACAGCGGCCGCGGCACCTTCACGCACCGCCATGCGGTGATCCACGACCAGAAGCGCGAGAAGTGGGACGAGGGCACCTACATCCCTCTGCAGAACGTGGCCGAGAGTCAGGCGCCGTTCGTGGTCATCGACTCCATCCTGTCCGAAGAGGCGGTGCTGGCGTTCGAGTACGGCTATGCATCGAACGACCCCAACACCCTGGTGGTCTGGGAAGCGCAGTTTGGCGACTTCGCCAACGGCGCACAGGTGGTGATCGACCAGTTCATCGCCTCCGGCGAGGTCAAGTGGGGCCGCGTCAACGGCATCACGCTGATGTTGCCGCACGGCTACGAGGGCCAGGGCCCCGAGCACAGCTCGGCGCGCCTGGAGCGCTTCATGCAGCTGGCGGCGGACGCCAACATGCAGATCGTGCAGCCCACCACGGCCAGCCAGATCTTCCACGTGCTGCGCCGCCAGATGGTGCGCAACCTGCGCAAGCCCCTGGTCATCATGACGCCGAAGTCGCTGCTGCGTAACAAGGACGCGACCTCGCCGCTGTCCGAGTTCACCAAGGGCGGTTTCCAGACCGTGCTGGGCGAGCGCGACGAGGCGATTGCCAAGAACGCCGCCAAGGTCAAGCGCGTCATCGCCTGCTCGGGCAAGGTGTACTACGACCTGGTGAAGAAGCGCGCCGAGGCCGAGCGCAGCGACGTGGCCATCGTCCGCGTCGAGCAGCTCTACCCCTTCCCGCACAAGGCCTTCGCCGCCGAGCTGAAGAAGTACCCCAACGCCACCGAGATCGTGTGGTGCCAGGACGAGCCGCAGAACCAGGGCGCCTGGTTCTTCATCCAGCACAACATCCACGAGAACATGCAGGATGGCCAGAAGCTTGGCTACGCCGGCCGCGCCGCCTCGGCCTCGCCGGCCGTGGGCTACGCGCACCTGCACCAGGATCAGCAAAAGTCGCTGATCGAGGCCGCCTTCGGCAAGCTCAAGGGTTTTGTCCTGACGAAATAACCAGGTTCGGCGCTGTGCGTCCAGCGTTTTGCGAAACGCACGCACGGCGCCTGTCTCACGCACAACGCAAAACGCACAACGCATAACGGAATAATCATGGCAATCGTAGAAGTCAAGGTTCCCCAGCTGTCCGAATCCGTGGCCGAGGCCACGCTGCTGCAGTGGAAGAAGAAGCCCGGCGAGGCCATCGCCCAGGATGAAATCCTGATCGAAATCGAAACCGACAAGGTGGTGCTGGAAGTGCCCGCACCCGCTGCCGGCGTGATGGCCGAGCTGGTGGTGGGCGATGGAGGCACGGTGGTTTCCGAGCAGGTCATCGCCAAGATCGACACCGAAGGCAAGGCTGGCGCCGCAGCGCCCGCTGCCGCGGCTGCTCCGGCCGCCGCTGCTACCCCTGCGGCTGCTGCCGCACCCGCCGCCGGTGGCAACAAGGGCGACGTGGCCATGCCCGCCGCCGCCAAGATCCTGGCCGAGGCCAATCTGTCGGCCTCGCAGGTGGCTGGCAGCGGCAAGGATGGCCGCGTGACCAAGGGCGATGCGCTGGCGGCCGTGGCCGGTGGCGTCAAATCCACCGCCGCCGTCATCCCCACCGGCGTGCCCACCAAGGCGCTGCCGCAAGTGGCCGCCCCCGCAGCCCCCAACCTGGGCGACCGCCCCGAGCAGCGCGTGCCCATGAGCCGCCTGCGCGCCCGCGTCGCCGAGCGCCTGCTGCAGTCGCAATCCACCAACGCCATCCTGACCACCTTCAACGAGGTCAACATGGCCCCGGTGATGGAGATGCGCAAGAAGTTCCAGGACGCGTTCACCAAGGAGCATGGCGTGAAGATCGGCTTCATGTCGTTCTTCGTGAAGGCGGCCGTGCATGCGCTGAAGAAGTACCCGGTGCTGAACGCCTCGGTCGATGGCAACGACATCGTCTACCACGGCTACTTCGACATCGGGATCGCCGTGGGCAGCCCGCGCGGCCTGGTGGTGCCGATTCTGCGCAACGCCGACCAGATGAGCTTTGCCGACATCGAGAAGAAGATCGCCGAATATGGCAAGAAGGCGGCCGATGGCAAGCTGGGCATCGAGGAGATGACCGGTGGCACCTTCTCCATCAGCAACGGCGGCACCTTCGGCTCGATGATGTCCACCCCCATCATCAACCCGCCGCAGTCGGCCATCCTGGGCGTGCACGCCACCAAGGATCGCGCCGTGGTCGAGAACGGCCAGGTCGTGGTGCGCCCGATGAACTACCTGGCGATGAGCTACGACCACCGCATCATCGACGGCCGCGAAGCCGTGCTGGGCCTGGTGGCGATGAAGGACGCGCTGGAAGATCCATCGCGCCTGCTGTTCGATCTGTAATCTCTCATCCACACGAACAACCCACCCTCGGCAACGCCCAACGGTGGGTTTTTTCAACTCCTTTCCAAGCATTGACACCATGAGCAAACAATTCGACGTCATCGTCATCGGCGGCGGCCCCGGCGGCTATGTGGGCGCCATCCGCGCAGCGCAGTTGGGCATGAATGTGGCCTGCATCGACGAGTGGCAGAACGCCGCCGGCGGCCCGGCCCCTGGCGGCACCTGCACCAACGTGGGCTGCATCCCGTCCAAGGCGCTGCTGCAGTCCTCCGAGCATTTCGAGCACGCCAACAAGCACTTTGCCGAGCATGGCATCAGCACCGGCAAGGTGACGATGGACGTGGCCAAGATGATCGGCCGCAAGGACGCCGTGGTGAAGCAGAACAACGACGGCATCCTGTACCTGTTCAAGAAGAACAAGATCAGCTTCTTCCATGGCCGCGGCTCGTTCGCCCGCGCCGTCGATGGCGGCTACGAGATCAAGGTCGCCGGCAAGACCGAGGAGTTGCTGACCGCCAAGCAGGTCATCGTCGCCACCGGCTCCAACGCCCGCGCGCTGCCGGGCGTGGAGTTCGACGAGGTGAACGTGCTGTCCAACGACGGCGCGCTGGCGATTGGCGCCGTGCCGAAGAAGCTGGGCGTGATCGGCTCGGGCGTCATCGGCCTGGAAATGGGCAGCGTCTGGCGCCGCCTGGGCGCCGACGTGACGGTGCTCGAAGGCCTGCCCACCTTCCTGGGCGCCGTGGATGAGCAGATTGCCAAGGAAGCCAAGAAGGCCTTCGACAAGCAGGGCCTGAAGGTCGAGCTGGGCGTGAAGATCGGCGAGGTGAAGAACGGCAAGAAGGGCGTGAGCGTTGCCTATGCCAATGCCAAGGGCGAGGAGCAAAAGCTCGATGTGGACAAGCTCATCGTCTCCATCGGCCGCGTGCCCAACACCATCGGGCTGAACGTGGAGGCCGTGGGCCTGCAGCTCGACGAGCGCGGCGCCATCGTCGTGGATGGCGATTGCAAGACCAACCTGCCAGGCGTCTGGGCCGTGGGCGACGTGGTGCGCGGCCCGATGCTGGCGCACAAGGCGGAGGAAGAGGGCGTGGCCGTGGCCGAGCGCATGGCCGGCCAGCATGGCCATGTGAACTTCAACACCATCCCCTGGGTCATCTACACCAGCCCCGAGATCGCCTGGGTGGGCCGCACCGAGCAGCAGCTCAAAGCCGACGGCGTGAAGTACAAGGCCGGCACCTTTCCCTTCCTGGCCAACGGCCGCGCGCGTGCGCTGGGCGACACCACGGGCATGGTCAAGTTCCTGGCCGATGCGGCGACGGACGAAATCCTGGGCGTGCACATCGTCGGCCCCATGGCCAGCGAGCTGATCGCCGAGGCCGTGGTGGCGATGGAGTTCAAGGCATCCGCCGAAGACATCGCGCGCATCTGCCACGCGCATCCGTCGCTGTCCGAGGCGACCAAGGAGGCCGCGCTGGCGGTGGACAAGCGTACCCTCAATTTCTAAACATTTGAGGTAAAAATGGCTGCCAACGCTTGATAGGCAAGCGCTGACAGCTATTGTTTTTGATTAAGGAATGCACGGTGAACGTCAGGCAGGCCTATGAGGCGGAACTTGCCGCCAAGGGTTTCAAGAGCGACCCGGCGCAGCTGCGCGCCGTGGAGGCGCTCGAGCGCTGCGCGCAGGAATGGAGCCGGTACAAGAGCCGCCGCTCCAACGCGTTGAAGAAGCTCGTCAACCACCCGGAGATCCCCAAGGGCGTGTACATGTACGGCGGTGTGGGGCGCGGCAAGAGCTTCCTCATGGACTGCTTCTTCAACGCCGTGCCCCTGAAGCGCAAGGTGCGCCTGCATTTCCACGAGTTCATGCGCGAGGTGCATCGCGAGCTCGCCGCGCTGCAGGGCACGCAGAACCCGCTCGACGTGCTGGGCGCGCAGATTGCCAAGCGCTACAAGCTGATCTGCTTCGACGAATTCCACGTGGCCGACATCACCGACGCCATGATCCTGCACCGCTTGCTGGTGGCGTTGTTCGACAACGGCGTGGGTTTCGTCACCACCTCCAACTTCAAGCCCGACGCGCTTTACCCTGACGGCCTGCATCGTGACCGCATCCTGCCGGCGATTGCGCTCTTGAACGAGCGCATGGAAGTGGTGAACGTTGACAACGGCACGGACTACCGCAGCCGCACGCTGGAAAACGCCAAGCTCTACCACTGCCCGCTGGGGCCTGGGGCCGACGCGGCGATGCAGCAAACCTTCGACCAGCTGGCGGAGGTGCGTGACGAAGACCCGGTGCTGCACATCGAGGCGCGAGAAATCAGCGCCCTGCGCCGTGCCGGAGGCGTGGTGTGGTTCGACTTCCGCGAGCTGTGCATGGGCCCGCGCTCGCAGAACGACTACCTTGAAATCGCCACGCAGTTCCACACCGTGCTGCTGTCCAACGTGCCGCACATGCCGGTGAACATGGCATCGCCCGCGCGGCGCTTCACCTGGCTCATAGACGTGCTGTACGACCGGCGCGTCAAGCTGATCATCAGCGCTGCGGTACCGCCCGAGGGGCTGTATACCGAGGGGCCGCTGGCGCATGAGTTTCCGCGCACCGTCTCGCGCCTCAACGAGATGCAGTCCAAGGAATACCTGCAGCTCGAGCGGCGCATCGTGGATACGGGGTTGACCTGATGTCTGGGTGTCTGAACTTTTCCACGCTGCTGTTGGGCTTTGCGGCGCTGCTGCCGCTGCAGGCCATGGCCGTATCGCCAGAGCCGGCTGCAGCGTCTGCCGCACATGAGCAACGCCAGGCGCGCCACGCCCAGATCCAGGCCGAACGCCAGGCACTGCAGGCGCGGCTCAAGGCCGATGAAGCCGCCTGTTATCAGCAGTTTGCGGTGACTGACTGCCTGCAACGCGCGCGCGCCAAGGCGCGCGAGAGCGAGAACCAGCTGCACCGCCAGGAACTCACGATCAACGACGAAGAGCGCCGGGAAAAGGCCGCCGAGCGCCTGCGCTCGATCGACGAGCGCAAACAGGAGCAACAGCAGAACCTGCGCTCCGGTACCAAGGCGCCACCCATGCGTGCAACCGAGCGCGGCAGCGCGCAGACGCGTGCGCTGGAGGCCCAGCAGCGGGCCGAGGGGCAGCAGCGCCGCGCCGCACAGCACGCGCAGGATCTGCAGCAGCGTCAGCAGAGCGAGGCGCAACAGGTGCCCGAAGCGCGCACGCGCTACCAGGAAAAGCAGCAAAAGGCGCGCGAGCGGCGTGAACAGCATGAGCGCGACAAGGCGCAGGCAGAGGCAGCAGGGCGCAAACCGGCAGCGCCGCTGCCAGACCCTGGCCCCTGATCAGGTCGAGAGCGAGAGCGGCGCCACCAGGGACGGCACCTTCTTTTCCTCGACCAGGGCCTCAATCTTCACCACCACCAGCGACAGGTTGTCGCCACCGCCGCGGGCCCGCGAGCGGGCCTTTTCGATCAGGAACTCGGTGGCCTCGCGTGGTGTCAGCGATTCCAGCACCGAGGCCAGCTCTGCCGGGGAAAAGTAGTGCCAGACGCCGTCACTGCAGGCCAGCAGGGTGTCGCCCGGCCGCAGTTGCGCGATCAGGTGTGCAGCCACGGGCGGGTCGCTTTCCGAGCCCAGGCAGCCAATCAGTATGTTGGAGTGGGGGTGGTTGCTGGCCTCGGCCTCGGTAAGCTCGCCGCGATCCACCAGGGCCTGCACATAGGAGTGATCCGACGTGCGGTGGATCAAGCGCCCGCCGTGGAAGTGATAGATGCGCGAGTCGCCGGCATGCGCCCAATGGCAGTCGCCGCGGGGGTTGATCAAAAAGACGGCAACCGTACTGTGCGGCTCCTGCTCGGCCGAGATCGCGGTCAGGCGGATCACGATATGCGACTCCTGCACGATGTCCTTGAGCAGGGCCGCGGCGTCGTCCGAGTCGGGCGAATAGCGCTCGAACAGCTGGCGCGCCGTCATCATGACCTGATCCGAGGCCTTGCGCCCGCCACTGCGCCCGCCCATGCCATCGGCCACCACCCCAAGCACGCAGCCGTTGAAGCGCGGATGCGACAGCAGGGCGACCTGGTCTTGCTGGTAATCACGGTCACCTTTGTGGATGCCGGTCGAGGCGATGAGGCGGAACGCTTTTGTCATGGGCGGGTGGCGGGCGGCAAAGCGCCCCGCAGTGTCTGTGGCGGCAGGTGCATGGCGCACTATTATGAAGGCCATGCTGCCCGAGTCCCACATCCTCAATGATCTTGTGGCCCGGGCATTTGAACCGGGTGGCCCGCTGGCCCTTGCGCAGCCGCAATTTCGCCCCCGTGGCGCGCAAACGGAGATGGCCCAGGCCGTGGCGCATGCCATTTCAGATCACGCACGCCTGGTGGTGGAAGCTGGAACCGGGGTGGGCAAGACCTTTGCCTATCTGGTGCCGGCGCTGCTCAGTGGCGAACGGGTGCTGGTCTCCACCGCCACCAAGGCGCTGCAGGATCAGCTCTATGGGCGCGACCTGCCCATGCTGCTGCGTGCCTTGGCGTTGCCGCAGCGCACGGCCTTGCTCAAGGGGCGGGGCAGCTACCTGTGCCGTCACCGGCTCGAGCTGGCGCGCCAGCGGCAGGATCTGGCCCTGGCGCCCGATCTGGCGCGCATAGAGTGGTGGGCCCAGGGAACACAGACCGGCGATCTGGCGGAGCTGCCCGAGCTCGATGAGCGCTCGCCCGTGCTGCGGCTCGTCACATCCACGCGCGACAACTGCCTGGGCCAGGATTGTCCGTGCTTTGCCGACTGCCATGTCTACCGGGCGCGGCGCCAGGCTCTGGCAGCCGATGTGCTGGTCATCAACCACCATTTGTTCTTTGCCGACCTGACGGTGCGCGAATCGGGCGTGGCCAGATTGCTGCCGGACACGGGTGTGGTGATCTTCGACGAGGCGCACCAGCTGGCCGAGACCGCAAGCCAGTTTCTCGGGCGGCAGCTCAGTACCGGGCAGTTGCTTGATCTTGCCCAGGATTTGCTCGTAGCCGGCCTGCGCCACGCGCGTGGATTTGCCGACTGGCAAGGCTGTGCCGAGCCATTGCGCCAGGCGGCCCGGCATTGGCGCCTGCTGCTGGCGGATCAGGCGGCGGCCGGCACGCATGGGCGCGTGCCCTGGTCAGGCTCAGCACCCTATGGCGTGGACGTGGCGCAATGGGCAGGCGCGCTGGCGCGCGTGGCGCTGGCGCTGCGTGCCTGCCTGGCAGCACTCGACGAGTTGACGCCGCTGGCGCCAGACCTCGCGCGCCTGCATGAGCGTACGGTCGAGTTGCTGGCACAAGTGGCCAATTTTTCTGGTGACCGCGAGGGCGATGGCGTGCGTTGGCTGGACATCGCCAGCCAGCTGCGCCTGAACGAGCTGCCACTGAACGTGGCACCCGCCTTGCAGCTGCTCTGGTGCGGCCCGGCCGCGGAGCCTGGGGCCTGGGAGGAGGAAGAGCAGGCGCCGGTGCAGCGGCCGGCCTGGATATTCACTTCGGCCACCCTCGGTGACGAGGCCAGCTTGCACTGGTTCACATCGGGTTGCGGCCTGGAGGGCGCACCCATTTTGCGCGTGGACAGCCCGTTCGACTATGCGCGCCAGGCGGCACTCCATGTGCCGCAGCAGCTGCCGCCGGCCACCGATCCGTCACACAGCGAACAGCTGGGTTATTGGGTGGCTGATGCGGTGCAGCGCCTGGGCGGGCGCACCTTGGTGCTTACCACCAGCCTGCGCGCCTTGCAGATCATTGGAACTGTGCTGCAGCAACGGTTTGCGGCGGGTGGTGGCATCGAGGTGTTGGTGCAGGGGCAGCTTCCCAAGCGGCGCATCATGGAGCGCTTTCGGGCGCCGGCGGCCGAGCTTGGCTACGTGCTCGTCGGCTCTGCCAGCTTCTGGGAGGGGTTCGACGTGCCGGGCGCCGCGCTGCAGCTCGTGGTCATCGACAAGCTGCCGTTTCCCTCACCGGGTGACCCGCTGGTGCAGGCACAGGGTGAGCGCTTGAAGCAAGAGGGGCGTAGCGCGTTTCGCGATTTTGCGCTGCCGGCCGCAGCCGTGGCGCTCAAGCAGGGCGCGGGGCGATTGATACGCACCGAAACCGACCGCGGCTTGCTGGTCGTGGCCGACCAGCGCCTGCTGCGCATGGGTTATGGCAAACGCCTGCTGCGCGCGCTGCCGGCCATGCCGCTGCTGGGGTCGCAGGAGGAATTCGAGGCGGCGCTGGATGCGCTCACCAGAACTTCCACCACGGATTCTCCTCGCTCTTGAAGCCGGACTTGAGCAGGTTGCTGTTGGGGTATGAGGCCTCCAGCACGCGGCGTGCGTCATCGCGCAGCTGCGTCATGCCCAGCGCATCGTAGGAGCGCACCAGGATGTAGAGCGCCTCCTCGGTGGCGGGCACCTCCTTGTAATCCGCAATCGCCGTCTGTGCCCGGGCCACGGCCGCCACATAGGCGCCGTGGTCGTAGTAATAGCGCGCCACATGCACCTCGTATTGCGCCAGCGAGTTCACGATGTAGGTCATGCGCAGGCGTGCGTCGGGCGAGTAGCGCGACTCGGGAAAGCGTGTCACCAGCTCGCGGAAGGACTCGAACGAATCCTTGGCCGCCTTCTGGTCGCGCTCGGACAGATCCTGGCGCGAGATCCAGGAAAACAGGCCCAGGTTTTCGTTGAAATTCACCAGGCCCTTCAGGTAGAGCGCATAGTCAAACGCCGGACTTGCCGGGTGCAGCTTCATGAAGCGGTCCAGCGTGGCGATGGCCTGGGCCTTCTCGCCGCTCTTGTACTGGGCGAAGGCCTTTTCCAGCTGGGCCTGCTGGGCCAGGGGCGTGCCGGCGGCACGGCCTTCGAGCTTTTCCAGCAGCGGAATGGCCTTGTCGTAGGCGCCGCCGTTGAGCTCATCGCGTGCCTCGGAGTAAATCTTGTCGGTGCTCCAGCCGGCGGTCTTATCTTCAGGTGTGCTGGAACAGGCGGCCAGAAGGCCCGCGGCCAGCAGGGCAGACAACAAGGGCAGGGGAAAACGCGGCATGGCGAAGGATCTCGGGCAGAAAAGAAAAAAGCGGGTGGCAGCAGCGTGGCCTGCAGGGCAGGCCCGAGCCGCGATGCGACATTGTATGTAAGCCCACCCGCCAATCAGCGGGGCCATGTCGGCATTCCTACAATGCCGGGATGTTTGTCCACCTGCGCCTGCACACCGAATTTTCCGTCGTCGACGGCACCACCCGCATCGACGAGGCCATCAAGGCCGCCGCCAAGGACGGCCAGCCAGCGCTTGCCATCACCGATCTGAACAACCTGTTCGGCGCAGTCAAGTTTTACAAGGAAGGGCGCGGCAAAGGCGTCAAGCCCATCGTGGGTGCCGAGGTCAACCTGGAAGGCGATGCGGGTGGGCCGCCTGCGCGCCTGCTGCTACTGGTGCAAAACCGCCAGGGCTACCTGAACCTGTCAGAGTTGCTCGCGCGCGCCTGGACGCGCAACGTCGTCAAGAACTTGCCGCTGTGCACCTGGGACTGGCTGCAGGAGCTGAACCAGGGCTTGATCGCGCTGGCTGGCGCGCAGGCCGGCCCCGTGGGGCAGGCCCTGATGAAGGGCGACGAGGCCGGCGCCAAGGCCCTGGCACTGCGGCTGGCGGGTATTTTTCCGCATCGGTTTTACATGGAGTTGCAGCGGGCCGGCCGCGCCGACGACGAGGTCCATGTCACCGCCGCCGTGCAGCTGGCCGCGCGGTTGCAGCTGCCCGTGGTGGCGACGCACCCGGTGCAGTTTGGCGAGGCCGACGGCTACGAGGCGCATGAGGCGCGCGTGTGCATTGCCGAGGGCGAAATTCTGGGCAACCAGCGCCGCGTGCGGCGCTTCACGCGCGAGCAATATTTCAAGAGCGGTGCGGACATGCAGGCGCTGTTTGCCGACCTGCCATCGGCCATCGCCAATACGCTGGAAATTGCCAAGCGCTGCAACCTGACGCTGGTGCTGGGCAAGCCGCAGCTGCCGGACTTTCCCACGCCCAACGGCATGCCGATCGAGGAGTATTTCCGCTACGCCTCGCATGAGGGCCTGAAGGAGCGCCTGACGCATCTGTTCCCGAATGAGGCCGAGCGTGAGAAGCAGCGCCCGCGCTACGAGGAGCGCCTGGAGTTCGAGCTCGGCACCATTCTGAAGATGGGCTTTCCGGGTTACTTCCTGATCGTGGGCGACTTCATCCAGTGGGCCAAGACCCATGGCTGCCCGGTGGGCCCGGGCCGGGGTTCGGGCGCGGGCTCGCTGGTGGCCTATGCGCTCAAGATCACCGACCTGGATCCACTGCAATACAACTTGCTGTTCGAGCGCTTTTTGAACCCCGAGCGCGTGTCCATGCCCGACTTCGACATCGACTTTTGCCAGGCCAACCGCGACCGGGTGATCGACTACGTGAAGGACAAATACGGCAAGGACGCCGTGAGCCAGATCGCCACCTTCGGCACCATGGCCGCCAAGGCGGCAATCCGTGACGTGGGCCGCGTCATGGACATGAGTTACACATTTTGCGACGGCATTTCAAAATTGGTGCCCGGCAAGCCTGGCCAGACCTACACCCTGGCCTACCCGCCCGAGCCCAAGAAGGAGGGCGACAAGAACAACTACGCCCTGGAGCTGGAGCCCATGCTCTACGAGCGCGTGCGCAAGGAAGAAGACGTGCGCACCATCATCGAGATGGCGCAGCAGCTGGAGGGCATGACGCGCAACATCGGCATGCACGCCGGCGGCGTTTTGATCGCCCCGGGCAAGCTGACCGACTTCTGCCCGCTGTACCAGCAACCCGGCAGCGAATCGGCCGTGAGCCAGTACGACAAGGACGACGTGGAGGCCATCGGCCTGGTGAAGTTCGACTTTCTGGGCCTGGCGACGCTGACCATCCTGGAGATCGCGCGCGAATTCATCCAGAAGCGCCACAAGGGCCAGGAGGGCTTCGCCTTCGAGAACATCCCGCTGGATGACGCTGCCACCTACAAACTGTTTTCCGACGGCAGAACCGAGGCCGTGTTCCAGTTTGAAAGCCGCGGCATGCAGGGCATGCTGAAAGAGGCCAAGCCCAGCCGCCTGGAGGACTTGATCGCCCTGAACGCCCTGTACCGTCCGGGCCCCATGGATCTGATCCCGAGCTTCGTGAACCGCAAGCACGGCAAGGAGGTGGTGGAGTACCCGCACCCCCTGGTCGAGCCCGTGCTGGCCGAGACCTACGGCATCATGGTCTACCAGGAGCAGGTGATGCAGACGGCCCAGGTGCTGGGCGGCTACAGCCTGGGCGGCGCCGACATGCTGCGCCGCGCCATGGGCAAGAAAAAGGCCGAGGAGATGGCCGAGCACCGCGCCATCTTCCGCAAGGGCGCGGCCGAGAAAGGCATTGGCGAGGCCAAGGCTGACGAGGTGTTCGACCTGATGGAGAAGTTCGCCGGCTACGGCTTCAACAAGTCGCACGCCGCCGCCTACTCGTTGCTGGCCTACCACACGGGCTGGCTCAAGGTGCATTACACGGCCGAGTTCTACTGCGCCAACATGACGGTGGAAATGGACGACACCGACAAGCTCAAGGTGCTGTACGAGGACGCTACCAAGCACTTCGGCATGCAGTTCGAGCCGCCGGACATCAATCGCGGCATGTATCGCTTCGAACCCGTGACCGACAAGGTCATCCGCTACGGCCTGGGCGCCGTCAAGGGCACGGGCCAGCAGGCCATCGAGGCCATCATCGCCGCGCGCGAGGGCCGGGGCGAGGGGCCGCGCGGCGGCGATCGCGGGCCGTTCACGAGCCTGTTCGACTTCTGCGTGCGCGTGGATCGGGCGCGCATCAACAAGCGCACGGTGGAGGCGCTCATCAAGGCTGGCGCCTTCGACGCCCTGCACCTGGATCGCGCGGCGCTCGTGGCCTCGATCGACCGGGCCTTCGACTTTGCCGCGGCGCAGCTGGCCAACGCCAACCAGGGCGGGCTGTTCGACATGATGGGCGAGGACGCCATTGGCTCCAGCACCCAGGAGCCCGAATTGGCCGAGGCCACGCCCTGGGGCATCAAGGAGCGCCTGACGCAGGAAAAGACGGCCGTGGGCTTCTACCTTTCGGGCCATTTGTTCGACGAGGTGCAGCAGGAGGTGCGCCGCTTCGTGCGCACCCCCATAGCCGAGTTGGCCGACAGCCGCGAGACCCAGGTGCTGGCCGGCATCGTCAGCGACTCGCGCGTCATCACCGGGCAACGCGGCAAGCTGGCACTGTTCAAGCTCGACGATAAATCAGCGGTGATCGAGGCCTCGGCCGACGAGGGGGTGATTGCCGCCAGCGCCGGCGCGCTCAAGGACGATGAGTTCGTGGTCATCAGCGGCCGGTTGCAGTTTGACCATTTCAGCGGCGGCCTGCGCGTGAAGGTGCAGCAGGTGTGGGATCTGGCCGGGGCGCGCGCGCGCTTTGGGCGTTACCTGCTGGTCGGGCCGCAGGGCAGTGGCAGGCCGGACGTGGCGGGCCTCGTGCGTGAATTTCCGCCGCGCCGCGAGGAAACCGAGCATGGCGAGGTGCTGGCCCATGGCCTGCGCGTGCGCATGGGCGTGTGCTGCAAGGCTGACAACGGTGCCGCCGTGGCCGAGCTGCAGCTGGGCGATGCCAGCCGCTTTTTCCCCACGGATGCCGCCTTGGCCGCCTGGGGCGCGCAGGCGGGCAGCGGCAACGTCAGCGTGGTGTATGAAAACGCTTGAAATGGGCGCAAACGGCACCAGTTATCACGGCTGCAGCTGAATGGCGCAGCGCACTAAAATGAAACATATGGCAACCAAACCCCCCAGGCCCGCGCCCGCGCCACGCCTGCCCTCCAGGGATGAGGGCGGCTCGGTCGTGCTCGAGCGGCGGACGCAGAAAACCAAGCCGCCCCAGATGTACCAGGTGGTCATGCTCAACGACGACTACACGCCCATGGAGTTCGTGGTCGTCGTGCTGCAGGAGTTCTTCAGCAAGGATCGTGAGACGGCCACGCAGATCATGCTCAAGATCCATCTGGACGGAAAAGGCATCTGCGGCGTCTACACACGCGACGTGGCGGCCACCAAGGTCGACCAGGTGCTCGATGCGGCGAACAAGGCCGGACACCCCTTGCAATGTTTGAGTGAGCCTGTTGAATAAATGGCCTTTACCCCTGATCTAAAGTCACCTTTGAAACGCAAGCACATAGGAGTTCTCACATGATTGCCCAAGAACTGGAAGTCAGCTTGCACATGGCCTTCGTCGAGGCCCGCCAGCAGCGCCACGAGTTCATCACCGTGGAGCATTTGCTGCTGGCACTGCTGGACAACCCCAGCGCCGCCGAGGTGCTGCGCGCCTGCGCGGCCAACATCGATGATCTGCGCGCATCGCTGACCAATTTCATCAAAGACAACACCCCGCAGGTGGCCGGCACCGACGAGGTGGACACCCAGCCCACGCTGGGGTTCCAGCGCGTGATCCAGCGCGCCATCATGCATGTGCAGTCCACCGGCAACGGCAAGAAGGAGGTCACGGGCGCCAACGTGCTCGTGGCCATCTTTGGCGAGAAGGATTCACACGCCGTGTACTACCTGCACCAGCAGGGAGTGACGCGCTTGGACGTGGTGAACTTCATCGCCCATGGCATCAAGAAGGGCGATCCGCCCGAGGCGCCCAAGCCCGAGGGCCAGCCCGAGAGCGAAGAGGCCGCCCAGGGCGAGCGCGGCGAGAAGGCGTCGCCGCTGGAGCAATACACGCAAAACCTCAACCAGGCTGCCAAGGACGGCCGGATAGATCCGCTGATCGGGCGCGATTATGAGGTCGAGCGCACCATCCAGATCCTGTGCCGCCGGCGCAAGAACAATCCGCTGCTGGTGGGCGAGGCCGGTGTGGGCAAGACGGCGATTGCCGAAGGCTTGGCCTGGCGCATCACCGAAGGCGCGGTGCCCGAGATCCTGGCCGAGGCCACGGTGTACTCGCTGGACATGGGTGCGCTGCTGGCCGGCACCAAGTATCGCGGCGACTTCGAACAGCGCCTGAAGGGAGTCCTGAAGAACCTGAAGGACAAGCCCAACGCGATTTTGTTCATCGACGAGATCCACACGCTGATCGGCGCGGGGGCGGCCTCGGGCGGCACGCTGGATGCTTCCAACCTGTTGAAGCCGGCGCTCAGCTCGGGCACGCTCAAGTGCATCGGTGCGACCACCTTTACCGAATACCGTGGCATCTTCGAGAAGGACGCTGCGCTGTCGCGGCGCTTCCAGAAGGTGGACGTGGTCGAGCCCTCGGTGGCCGAGACGGTGGACATCTTGAAGGGCCTGAAGAGCCGCTTCGAGGAGCACCACGGCGTGAAGTACGCCGCCACCGCGCTGCAGGCGGCGGCCGAGCTGTCGGCCAAGTACATCAATGACCGGCACCTGCCCGACAAGGCCATCGACGTGATCGACGAGGCCGGCGCGGCGCAGCGCATTCTTACGCCCTCCAAGCGCAAGAAGACCATAGGCAAGGCCGAGATCGAGGAGATCGTCGCAAAAATAGCCCGCATCCCGCCCGCCAACGTCAGCAACGACGACCGCGGCAAGCTGCAGACGCTGGAGCGTGACCTCAAGAGCGTGGTCTTCGGCCAGGACAAGGCCCTGGAAGTGCTGGCCGCCAGCGTGAAGATGGCGCGCTCGGGCCTGGGCAAGGGCGACAAGCCGATCGGCTCGTTCCTGTTCAGCGGCCCCACCGGCGTCGGCAAGACCGAGGCCGCCAAGCAGCTGGCCTACATCATGGGCGTGGATCTGATCCGTTTCGACATGTCGGAGTACATGGAGCGCCATGCCGTGAGCCGCCTGATCGGCGCGCCCCCCGGCTACGTGGGCTTCGACCAGGGCGGCCTGCTGACCGAGGCCATCACCAAGAAGCCGCACGCCGTGCTGCTGCTGGACGAGATCGAGAAGGCGCACCCCGACATCTTCAACGTGCTGCTGCAGGTCATGGATCACGGCACGCTGACGGACAACAACGGGCGCAAGGCCGACTTCCGCAACGTCATCATCATCATGACGACGAACGCCGGTGCCGACACCATCAACAAGGCGACGATCGGCTTCACCAACGCGCGCCAGGCCGGCGACGAGATGGGCGACATCAAGCGATTGTTCACGCCCGAGTTCCGCAACCGCCTGGACGCCATCGTCAGCTTCAAGGCACTCGACGAGCAGATCATCCTGCGCGTGGTCGATAAATTCCTGTTGCAGCTCGAAACCCAGCTGGCCGAGAAGAAGGTCGAGGTCACCTTCACCGACCAGTTGCGCAAGCACCTGGCCAAGAAGGGCTTCGACCCGCTGATGGGCGCACGCCCGATGCAGCGCCTGATTCAGGACACGATCCGCAAGGCCCTGGCCGACGAGTTGCTGTTTGGCCGCCTGACCGAGGGCGGGCGCCTGACGGTGGACATCGAGCACAAGACGAACGAGCAGGGCGTGGAGACTTCCGAGGTGCTGCTTGACATTCATCCGCTGCCGAAGAAGGAACGCGGATCGAAGTCCGAGCCGGCCGAGCCTGAGGAGGCCACGGCGGATTGAGCTGCCGGCGCTGTCATCACCCATCCAGAAAACCCGCAGCCTGCGCTGCGGGTTTTTTTTTCAGGTACTAAAAAATATGGCTCTAACGCATGTGGAGCAAGCGTTAGCAGCTATCAATATGAAGGCGATGTCTGCTGATCTACGGCTGCTCCAGGCGCTGCAGCAGCTCCTGCGTCGCATAGCCGTCGGCCGGCAGGCCCAGGCTTTGCTGATAGCGGCGCAGGCCGGCACGCGTCGCCGGGCCGGCCACGCCGTCGGGCGCGCCGGTGTCAAAGCCGCGGCGGTTCAGGCGTTCCTGCAGGGTCTTGATCTCGCTGCGCGACAGCGCGGGCAGCTCGCGCGGCCAGGCTGCCACCAGGCCCGCGCCGCCGGCGATCTGGCGCGCCAGCAGGCCCACGGCCAGCGCATAGTTCACCGAATTGTTGTACCGCAACAGGGCGCGGAAGTTGAGCCCCACCAGGATGGCCGGGCCGCGCGCGCCGGCGGGCGTGAGGATGGACGCATAGTGCAGCGCCGGCAGTGCAGCGCCATCCACGGCGCGCACGCCCTCGGCGGCCCAGGCGCTGCTGTCCTGGCGTAGGCTGAGCTCGGCGCGGGCATAGTCAAAGCCCGGCGGCAGGCGCACCTCCACGCCCCAGGGCTGGCCGCTCTGCCAGCCTGAGTGCGCCAGGAAGTTGGCGGTGGAGGCCGCCACGTCCGGCACGCTGCCCCAGATGTCGCGCCGGCCGTCGCCGTCGCCATCCACGGCGTAGGCCAAATACACCGAGGGCAGGAACTGCGTATGCCCCATGGCGCCGGCCCAGGAGCCGATCAGCGCATCGGCCGCCATGTCGCCGCGATCCACGATGCGCAGCGCCGCCAGCAGCTCGCCGCGCGCCCAGTCGCGGCGCCGGCCGTCGTAGGCCAGCGTGGCCAGCGCGTCGATGGCGGAGAAGCTGCCGAAGTTGCGGCCGTAGTTGCTCTCCATGCCCCAGATGGCCGTGATGATGCTGGCCGGCACGCCATAGCGCGCGGCGGCCGCGTCCAGCGCGGCGGCGTGCAGGCGGCGCTGCTCGCGCCCCTGGGCCACGCGCTGGGGCGAGACGGCGCCGTCCAGGTAGGCCCAGGGCGTGCGCGTAAATTCGGGCTGGGCCTGGTCAAGCTCCAGCACGCGCGGCTGCCACTGGGCATGCGCCAGGGTGGCATCTATCGTCGGCTGGCTGATGCCCGCTGCCAGGGCGTCGCGCGCAAAGGCCTGCAGCCAGGCGTGAAAACCGCCGATGGTGCTGGCCAGGTCACTCGCACCCGCAGGCGTGGCGGGAGGCTCGGCTGGTGGGGCGGCGATTGTCGGGGCTGCGGCGGGGTTGGGAGCCGCCGTGGGCGCCGGGGTGCTGGCGCAGCCGGCGAGCACCAGGCCAAGGACGGCAGGAAGAAGCAGTAAACGCATGGCTTCGATTGTGGCAGCGCCGTGCATACTCGGGCCTTGTCCAAGTTTGCGGCCGTAACCGACCTGCCCATGCACACCTTTCTCTGGCACGACTACGAAACCTTTGGCGCCGACACGCGCCGGGATCGCCCGGCGCAGTTCGCCGCCATCCGCACCGATGCCGAGCTGAACGAGATCGGCCAGCCCCTGATGATTTACTGCCGGCCGGCCGACGACTATCTGCCGAGCCCCGAGGCCTGCCTGATCACCGGCATCACGCCCCAGCTGTGCCTGGAGCGCGGCCTGCCCGAGCATGAGTTTGCCGCCCGCATCGAGGCCGAGCTGGCCCTGCCCGGCACCATAGGCGTGGGCTACAACACCATACGCTTCGATGATGAGATCACGCGCCACATGTTCTGGCGCAACCTGATCGACCCCTACGCGCGCGAGTGGCAGAACCAGTGCGGCCGCTGGGATTTGCTCGACGTCGTGCGCATGACCTACGCGCTGCGCCCTCATGGTATCGAATGGCCCATGGTGGATGGCAAGCCGAGCTTCCGGCTGGAGCACCTGAGCAAAGCCAACGGCCTGGCGCACGAGGCCGCGCACGACGCGCTGTCCGACGTGCGCGCGACCATCGCGCTGGCGCGGCTGATTCGCCAGCACAACCCCAAGCTGTTCGACTATGCCCTGTCGCTACACAAAAAAGAGCGCGTTGCCGCCGAGCTGCGCCTGCCGGCCACGGCGCAGACGGCGCGGCCGTTTCTGCATGTCTCGGGCATGTTCCCGGCCGAACGTGGCTGCCTGGCCATCATGTGGCCGCTGGCCAGCCACCCCACGAACAAGAACGAGCTGTTGGCCTGGGACTTGGCATATAACCCCGGTGAGCTGGCGCTGCTGTCCGCCGACGAGATCCGCCAGCGCCTGTTCACGCGCCAGGCCGATCTGCCGGAAGGCGTGAACCGCCTGCCGATGAAGAGCGTGCACCTGAACAAATCGCCCATGGTGGTGGGCAACGTGAACACGCTCACACCCGCCATGGCCGCGCGCTGGGGCCTGGAGGTGGCGCAGGCCGCGCAGCACGCCCAGGCGGCGCGTGATCTGCCCGACATGAGCGCCATCTGGGCCCAGGTGTTCAAGCGGCCGCAGGAGGCGGTGCCCGACGTCGATCAGGATCTGTACGGCGGCTTTGTCGGCAATGAGGATCGCCGGCGGCTGAACCGCCTGCGCGGCCTGAATGCCGAGGAGCTGGCGCATGAGCGCCTGGGTTTTGACGATGCCCGCCTGGCCGAACTGGCCTGGCGCTACCGTGCGCGCAACTTCCCGCAGACCCTGACGCCTGAGGAGCAGGAGCGCTGGGAGGCGCACCGCAGCGCCAAACTGGTGGAAGGCGAGGGCGGGGGCCTGACCTTCGACGCGTTGTTCGAGCAGCTTGACAGGCTGGGCGGCGAAGCCGACGAGCGCGCGCAACAGATTCTGGAAGCCATCTATGACTATGCTGAAAGCATCGCCCCCGGCATGGACTGATGCTGCATTGCAGGCACTGCAGTCCTTCGTGCGTCGCCACCCACGCCTGTTCGTGATCACTGGCGCTGGCTGCAGCACGGCGGCCGGCATACCGGACTACCGCGATGTGGACGGCAACTGGAAGCGCCCCCAACCTGTGACCTACCAGGCCTTCATGGGCGACATGGCCACGCGCCGGCGCTACTGGGCGCGTAGCCTGGTAGGCTGGCCGGTGATGGCGCATGCGCGCCCCGGCGCCGCGCACAGGGCGCTGGCGGCATTGGAGGGGGCTGGCCGCATCGAGCTGCTCGTGACCCAGAACGTGGACGGCCTGCACCAGGCCGCGGGCAGCCGGCAGGTCGTCGATCTGCATGGGCGCGTGGACGAGGTGCGCTGCATGCATTGCGAGACGCGCAGCCCGCGCGCCGCCCTGCAGGCCGAGCTGCTGCGGCGCAACCCCGCGTGGGCAGAGCTGCAGGCAGCGGCCGCGCCCGATGGCGATGCCGACCTGGAGGGGCGTGACTTTTCAGGCTTCGAGGTGCCGGCCTGCGCGCACTGCGGCAACGGGCCGCTGAAACCCGACGTGGTGTTCTTTGGCGAAAACGTGCCGCGCGGGCGTGTCGATGCGGCGCATGCGGCTCTTGAGCGGGCCGATGCCGTGCTCGTCGCCGGTTCGTCCCTGATGGTGTATTCGGGCTACCGCTTCGTGCAGGCGGCGGTGCAGCGCGGCCTGCCCGTGGCGGCCGTGAACCAGGGCCGCACGCGTGCCGACGCCGTGCTGGCACTCAAAGTCGAGCAGGACGTCGGCCAGGCGCTGCAGGCCGTCGCAGACGGTTT
Source organism: Pseudomonadota bacterium (assembly GCA_018240985.1). GTDB lineage: Bacteria > Pseudomonadota > Gammaproteobacteria > Burkholderiales > Burkholderiaceae_C > Alicycliphilus. Next base: position 17,916 of record JAFEER010000273.1, on the reverse strand, counting down.
CTCGGCTTCTTAAAAGTCAGCCACCAGCGATACGCGCGCGTTGCGGCCGGGCTGGGTATAGGCATCGATGGTGGGCGAGCCTGCGGGCTGGGCGTAGACGTCGGGCCACAACCAGTACTTGCGGTTGGTCAGGTTGTTCAGCGCCACGTTCAGCCGCACGGTCTTGGTCAAGCGCCACTGCGCGCCCACGTCCAGCGTGGTCGCGGCGGGCGTGGCGAACTGGGTGGTTCCGGCCTTGCTGTTGCCTATGGACACCAGATCGATGTCCTTGTCCCTCTTGGCAGCGTAGTGGCGCAGGTCGGCATACACGCTCCAGGGGGCAGTGTCGTAGCGCAGGCCCAGCGCGATCTGCATTGGCGTGATGGAGTTCAGCGGGCTGTTCGTGGTCTTGTCGGTGCCGCATGTCACGCCCCAGGCAAAGGTGTTGCGCAGGCGCCCAGGGCCCAGGTTGCCCCAGTCATAGCCGCCCTTGAGCTCGACGCCGTGGATGCGCGCACGGGCGATGTTCACCGCCTGGAAGGTCTGCGCCGTCGCGGTCTTGTTGATGAGGCGTGCATCCTCGATCAGGTTGGAATAGCGGTTGGCAAAACCCACCAGATCCACGCTCAGGCGATCAAAGCGCCCACGCACGCCCAGCTCCACGCCGCGGCTGCGCTCGGGCTGCAGGTTGGGGTTGGCGATGATGATGTTGGTCACGCCCAGCGCAACGGCCTCGAAGCGATCATTCACCTGGCCCGCGTCGGGTGCGCGGTAGCCGGTGGCGTACTGGCCGAAAACGCTCCATTCGGATGTGGCGCGGTAGAGCAGGCCGAGCTTGGGTAAGGCAGCGGTGCCTGAAAGCGACTTGCCGGGCTGCGGCGCCGGTGGGAAGTACAGGTTCTGGCTGGTCACGTCGATGGCGAAGTGATCGATGCGCAGGCCCGGCGTGATCGTCCAGTCGCCATACACGCTTTCGTCCTGCACGTACAGGCCGCTGCTGGTCTGGCGCGTGTCCGGGAAGCGCTTGAGCGGAAAGATCTCGGGCGGCAGCGGCGCCTGGCCGTCGTACAGGTTGCTGATCTTGCTGCGCGCGTAGTCGAGGCCGTAGACGATGCGGTGCGACCAGTCGCCCTGGCGCAACACCTTGTCGGCCTGCAGGCCAAGCTGCCAGCTGCGCTCCTCATAGCGGTTGTCGCGTATGCGGTGCACGCCACTGCGCAGATCGCTGTTGCCGATGCGCCGCGAGCTCGCGTCCTGCAGCGCCACCACGGTGCGCAGGTGATCCGCCCAGGCGGTGCTGATGCCAAAGCGCCCGTCCCAGGCCAGGCGGTCGCGCTTGATCTTGGTGCGTGCGTCCTCACCCAGGACGTCGGCGGGGCGGGGTGGAATACCGGGCGAGCGGCTGGACAGCAGGTCGAAATCAGACTTCTTCTGCGTGTGATCCAGCGTGAAGATGTGGCGCTGCGTGCTGCTCGGGTGCAGCACCACCTTGCCGAGCACCGAGCCATCGTTGTAATCAGCCGGGTCGGGGCGGGTGCGGTTGCTGTTTGCGGCAAAGTTGCTGCCCATGTTGTCCAGGGCATGCGACTGGCGTCCGGTGGCCGTCAGCATCCACTGCAGGCTGTCGCTGGCCTTGGCGGCAACGGTGCCGGCGGCGTAGTAGCCGTGATCGTCCTCGCTCCAGCCGGCGGCCACACGCCCGCCCAGGGTCTTGGGTGCTTCGCCCTCGGCCGTGCGCAGGAAGTCCATCGGGTCGTGCGTGACAAAGTTCACCACGCCCGCCATGCCATCGCCGCCGTACTGGGCCGAGGCCGGGCCGCGGATCACGTCGATGCGTTTGAACAGTTCCAGCGACAGATATTCGCGGTCGAACATGGCCGAGCGCGACACGTAGCTGCGCGGCAGGCGGATGCCGTCCACCGTCATCAGCACGCGGTTGCCGCCCAGGCCGCGGATGTTGATGCCCATGTTGCCGTCGCGCGCAAAGGCCGCCGAACCGGCGCCGACGGCCAGGCGCGTCGGCGCGCTGCGCACGGCGGTGTTGGGCAAGTCCTGCAGCGCCTGGCGCAGCGTGTGGACTTGCTGGTCGCTCAGGCTCTGGCCCTCGATGACCTCGGCGCTCAACGGCAGGTCGTCGGCCAGCAGGTTGTTCTGGCTGGAGCCGCTCACCACCACGGTCGGCAAGGTCGCATGCGCCTGTGCTCCCGTCTGTGCCTGGGCAGCCCCATGCATGGCCAGGCAGGCCAGTGACACGAGGATGGGCAGGATGGACAGGATGAGCAGGCTGGAGCGGTCAGGGGCGTGAATGCTCATGGTTATGAAGTTTGTGCCGATGCGTTGGTGTTGAACCCACACGGCCTCTTGCCTATTTGGTGCCAAAGATGCGGTCCCCTGCATCGCCCAGCCCCGGCAGTATGTAGCCGTGCTCGTTGAGCTCACGGTCTATGGCGGCGGTGTAGATCGGCACGTCCGGATGGGCCTTCTGCAGGGTGGCCACGCCCTCGGGCGCGGCCAGCAGGCAGACGAACTTGATCGAGCGCGGCTTGAGCTGCTTGATGCGCTCCACCGCGGCGGCGGCCGAGTTGCCGGTGGCCAGCATCGGGTCTACCACGATCACGTCGCGCTCGGCCATCTCGGACGGCATCTTGAAGTAGTACTCCACGGGCTGCAGCGTCTCTGGGTCGCGGTACAGGCCGATGTGGCCGATGCGCGCGCCGGGCACCACGTTGAGCATGCCGTCCAGAAAGCCATTGCCCGCGCGCAGGATGGATACGAGCACCAGCTTCTTGCCGTCGATGACCTTGGCGGTCATGGTCTCCAGCGGAGTTTCTATCGTGATGTCCGAGAGCGGCATGTCGCGCGTGACCTCGTAGGCCATCAGTGTGGAGAGTTCGCCAAGCAGGCGGCGAAAGCTGTTGGTGCTGGCGTCCTTCCTGCGCATCAGGGTCAGTTTGTGCTGCACCAGGGGGTGGGCTATGACATGGACGTTGCTCATGGGCGGGTGCCTCTTTTGGAAGGGGAATGAGGTTTGTAAAACTGAAATTTTGCCGCAGGTGCGCACGCAAAAGGCGCTCTCGCCAAACCAGCCAGGCATGAACGACAGGTTTACACTGTGGCGACGCGGCCCCGGGCCGCATTTTTTGTTGGCTCCAAGCAAAGGATTCACAGCCATGGGCGCGCAATGGAAGGCAAAGGGCAAGGCGCTGGTCGCCGATGCCAAGGGCAAGCTTTTTGGAAAGCTGGCCAAGGAAATCATCGTCGCCGCACGCGCGGGGGCAGACCCGGCCGGCAACTCGCGCCTGCGCCTGGCCGTGGAGGCGGCGCGCAAGGCGTCCATGCCCAAGGAAACGCTGGAGCGCGCCATCAAGAAGGGCTCGGGCGTCGGCGCCGACGCAGTGAATTACGAGCACGTGATCTACGAAGGCTTTGCGCCGCACCAGGTGCCGGTGATGGTGGAATGCCTGACCGACAACGTGAACCGCACGGCGCCCGAGATGCGCGTGTGCTTCCGCAAGGGCCAGATGAGCGCCGTGGCCTGGGACTTCGACCATGTCGGCATGATCGAGGGCGAGCCCGCGCAGCCCGGCGCCGACGCCGAGCTGGCCGCCATCGAGGCCGGGGCGCAGGACTTCGAGCCCGGCGAGGAAGAAGGCCAGACCCTGTTCCTGACCGATCCCTCGGATCTGGACGCCGTCGCCAAGGCGCTGCCCGGGTTCGGCTTCAAGGTGCTGTCGGCCAAGCTGGGCTACAAGGCCAGGAACCCGGTGAGCATGGCCAGCCTGTCGCCCGAGGCGCAGGAGGAGGTGCAGGCCTTCCTGGCCGGCATAGAGAACAACGACGACGTGCAGAACCTGTTTGTGGGGCTGGTGGATTGAGGCACCGGCCTTCTCAACAACAAAGCCGCTGAATCACAGCGGTTTTTTTTCGCCTGGTGGGATTTGTTGCGCAGCCCAGTCCGGAATGGCGCTCCCACCTTCTCAGACGCTGATCCAGCCCGGCACATAGTCCATGCGGCGGATGCGCCAGAGTTGCCCATCGCCCCGCACCGCCTCGATGTTGTAGTGGGCACCGTACAAGCGCTTGCCTTCGGGCGTTTGCGTCTGGCCGGGCATGATGCGGCCCAGGATCATCTTTGCGCTGCGCCCGCCGTCCTCGATGTTGATCCGGATTGGCTCGCCGCAGTGCTTCATCCACGGCCAGGGCATGCGAAACGCCTTGAGCGTGCCGACCAGCGTGCGCCGGCCCTGCATGCGGCCCATGGGCGTCAGTTCCGCTTCCACATCGTCGCTGAAGCTGCCCTCGAAGAGCGCATAGTCCGCCTGATCCAGCGCCCAGGCATAGCGGAACCACGCTTCAGCGATGGCTTGCTCATCACTGGTTTCCAGCGTCGAATCAACGATGCGATGCCAGGGCGCGTCCAACTCGCTGACTATGGTGGGTGGTGCATCGCCCGGCTTCCACAACCTGTCCATCGGCGGAACCTTCCAGTGCGACAGCAAACCGACGTTGCCCTGAAGCCAGTTGAGCTGGTAGCGGATGCGGCGGATGCGCAGGCGTTCCTGGCCTTGCTCAAAGCTCAGGATGATCACGCCGCCGAAGGCTGCGGGTTCCGTCTGGGCTGCATCGGTGCCGTGCCGCGCCTCTCCATGGAGATAGGCACCGATCAGATATTCGTCATGGCTGGCCCGCGGCACGCGGTTGGCAGCGGCGATCTGGACGGTCAGACCTGCGAAGTCTTCGCGCAGCAGGCGCAGCACCGCCTCGCGTCCGCGCGCGTCGCCACGGTGGCTGCTGAACCACTCCACGTCGTCGGCCAGCCAATCGGCCACCGGCATGGAGCTTGTACCGGCCCAGGTGTCGCAGAAGGCGTCCAGCAGATCGAGAAGGGTCTGGCGTGTGTTCGTCGGTGTCATTTCGGGGGCTCCATTGCGCAGGGCTGTGCGGTGCGCTGACTTGATATGTCTTTCGTTTGGACAAGTGACAAGAATAAATAGATCATTAGGGAAATAGGTTCCCATGTCAGGGAACGCATGTGCCCACAGGATTTATCGACATGGAACCCAACCGCCTCGGCGACATCACCGCCTTTGTCTTCGCCGTCAAAACCGGCAGCTTCACCGCGGCGGCCTCGGCCCTCGGCCTGACCCGCTCGGCCGTGGGCAAGAGCGTGGCGCGGCTGGAGGCGCGGCTGGCCACGCGCCTTCTGCAGCGCACGACCCGCACCCTGAGCCTGACCGACGACGGTCGCGCCGTGTACGAACGCTGGCGCCAGATCCTGGACGACTTGGAGGAAGTGGAGGCCGCGATGGCCGTGCGGCGTGGTCAGCCCGCCGGGATGCTCAAGCTCACGGCGCCCCTGTCGTTCGGCCAGCGCCACATCCTGCCGCTGCTGGACTGCTATCTGAAGCAGTGGCCCGATTTGCGTGCGGACGTGCGCTTCACCGACCGCTTCGTCGATGTGGTCGAGGAAGGCTTCGACATCGCCATCCGCATTGGCGAACCCAAGGACGACACCCAGCTGCTGACCCGCACCGTGGCCTGGCAGCAGTTCGTGACCTGCGCGGCGCCGGATTATCTGGCGGCCCGGGGCGTCCCGTTGACGCCACAGGAGCTGGCTGGTCACGACACCATCGCCTTCGTCAGCGGCGAGCAGCCCAGCCCCTGGCGTTACCAGACTCCGGAAGGGCTGCACCTGTGCGAAGGTGCGGCCCGCCTGAACATGGACAGCTCCGAAGCCATGCGCGAAGCGGCCCTGGCGGGGGTTGGCCTGCTGCATCTGCCGACCTACGTCACCGGCAACGATCTGCGCGCCGGCGCCCTGGTGGAAGTGCTCAAGCCCTTTCGCGCGCCGCCCGACCCGATCCGCGTGGTCTATCCCAGCAAGCGCCATCTGTCGCCGCGCATCCGCGCCTTCATCGACCTGCTGGTCGAGCACTGGAAGGATGGCGTGCCTTGGGAGCGGTGATTTGTCAGGGAATGATGAAAATGGGGATTTTAAGGAACCAGTGATGGTCATTTGGAAGTATTTATCAATTTTGTGGATTCAATGACACTGATGGGAACACCCACCCACCGGAGTTGCCACGATGTCTTCCTCCCTTGCTTATGCCTTGCCCCCGGTGCAACCCGCCGTTGCGCCGCGACCCCACGAAGCCCTGCAACAGCACCCAGGCTTTCAGCGCCTGTTCCGGCCCGGGGCGCTGACCGTCGGCCTGATCCTGCCGCTGGAAACCCACCCGAGTCGGCCCGCCCCCACGATGCGCGACCACGTGGCCATGGCACAGCGTGCCGATGCGCTGGGCTTTGGCGCGCTGTGGATGCGCGACGTGCCCTTCTACGACCCGGAATATGGCGACACGGCGCACATTTTCGAGTCGATGACCTACATCGGCTACCTGGCCGCGGCCACCCAGAACATCGTGCTGGGCACGACCGGCATCGTGCTGCCGACCCATGAGCCCATGTACCTGGCCAAGCAGGCCGCGACGCTGGATCAGCTCAGCGGCGGGCGGCTGGTGTTGGGGCTGTCGTCGGGCGACCGGTATAGCGACTACCCGATGCTGGGCCTGGACTTCGAGACGCGCGGCGAGCGCTACCGCGACGCCTTTTCGGTGTTTCGCACGCTGACCGAGCAGAGCTTCCCCAATTTCCACTCAGCGCGTTTTGGCGGTTCTCCCGGCAAACTGGACTTGGTGCCCAAGCCGCCGTTCGGACGCATTCCGTCCATCGCTGTAGGCCGCTCACAGCAGAGCACGCCATGGCTGGCGGAAAACCTCGACGGCCTGCTGGCATTCACCCCCAGCCCCGACGGTTTGGAGTCGATATCCGACGACTGGCAGGCCCATGTGCGGACTGCTGCGGGCGAGGGTGCTTTCAAGCCACTGAGCCTGGGCGGCTATCTGGACCTGAGCAGCCACCCGGATGAGCCGTTCCGGCGCGTTCCCGGCGGTTTTCGTGCGGGGCGCAATGGCTTGGTGAACTACCTGGAGCGGGCGCAGGCCGCAGGTCTGAGCCACGCCGCGCTGAACCCCAAGGTCAGCCGCCAGCCCTACGCCGAAATCCTCGATGAGCTGGCGGAGTACGTGCTTCCGCACTTCCCCTCGCATGTGTAACGCGGGAGAAACTCATGTCCACGCTGTTCGATTCCTATGACCTGGTGGGCCTCACGCTGGCCAACCGCATCGTCATGGCGCCCATGACGCGCGCCCGCGCGCCGGACACCATCCCGCCGGAGCAGATGGCGCTGTACTACGCGCAGCGTGCCGGCGCCGGCCTGATCATCACGGAAAGCGCCCAGGTGTCTGCGCAGGGGCGCGGCTACCTGTGCACGCCGGGCATCCACACGCCCGAGCAGATCGCGGGATGGCGGCGCACCACGGATGCCGTGCACCGCGCGGGCGGGCGCATCTTCGTGCAGCTCTGGCATGTCGGCCGCATCTCCCATACCTCGCTGCACGCAGGCGGCGCGGCACCTGTCGCGCCCGTGGCCGTTGCCGCCGCGCGCACCATGGTGCAAGCCTTGGATGGCGAGGGCCAGCCTGCCCAGGTGCCGGCCAGTCAGCCGGTGGCGCTGGACAGCGCGGGCATCCGCGCCGTCATCGAGGACTTCCGCCGTGCCGCGCGCAATGCCATGGCCGCGGGCTTTGACGGCGTGGAAATCCATGCGGGCAACGGCTTCCTGTTCGAGCAGTTCATCAACGGCGGGCTCAACACCCGGGGCGACGCCTACGGCGGCGCGCCCATTGCCAACCGCCTGCGGCTGCTGCTGGAAACGGTCGATGGCGTCGCTACCGACATCGGTTCCAAGCGCGTTGGCGTGCGCGTCTCGCCGTTCGCGCGGCTGGGCGATTTGCACGCCTTCGAGGGCGAGGAAGCCACCTGGCTCGCCTTGGCCGGCGCGCTGGCGCAACGTGGTCTGGCCTATGTCCATGCGAGCCACCTGGGCACGCCCGCTTTCGAGCAATCGTTCCGCTCGGCTTACTGCGGCACGCTGATTCTGGCCGGGGGCTTTACCGCCGAGACGGCGCAACAGGCCGTGGCGTCGGGGCGGGCCGATCTGGTGGTGTTTGGACGGCCCTTCATCGCCAACCCCGATCTGGTCGAGCGCCTGCGCCATGACTGGCCGCTGGCACAGGCTGGCGACGAGGCCCTCTATGGCGGTGGTACGCGCGGCTATACCGACTACCCCGCTTACTCAGCCTACAGGCCCACGGCAACGCCGGCAGCACAGCCGCTGCCGGCCTGACACGACATCCCCCCTTTTTTATCCATGGAGAACGTATGACAGCCTTATCGGTACTGGACCTAGTCATGGTCGGCGAGGGCAAGAGCTTTGCCAGCGCCATCGACGAGTCGCGCCAGCTGGCGCAGCATGTGGAGCAGCACGGCTATGGCCGCTACTGGATTGCCGAGCACCACGACATGCCGGGCATCGGCTCGGCGGCGACCTCGCTGATCATCAATCAGATGGCAGCGGCCACGTCGCACATCCGCGTCGGTGCCGGCGGCATCATGCTGCCCAACCATTCACCGCTGGTGGTGGCAGAGCAGTTCGGCACGCTCGACACGCTGTACCCCGACCGCATCGACCTGGGGATGGGCCGCGCGCCCGGCACCGGGGGCCCCACCATCCAGGCGCTGCGCCGCGGCGCGCCGGAGCGCGACTTCGCGCGCGATGTCGTCGAAGTCATGGACTACCTGGCCGACAACGGCAGGCAGCCGGTGCGCGGCGTTCCCGGCCGGCACGATGTTCCCGTCTGGATTCTCGGCTCCAGCCTGTACGGCGCAGGCCTGGCCGCCGCGCTGGGCCTGCCGTATGCGTTCGCCTCGCACTTCGCGCCACGCTTTCTGCACCAGGCCATTGCCCACTACCGCCAGAATTTCCGCCCGTCCAGGCACCTGTCCAAGCCCTACGTCATGGTCGGCGTGAACGTGTTCGCGGCCGACAGCAACGAGGAGGCGGATTTTCTGGCCAGCTCGCACCGCCAATGGATGACCGACCTGCATGTCGGCCGCCTGGGGCTGCTGCCCAAGCCGCGCGAGGGCTATGTCGAGAGCCTGCCCGAGCATGAGCGCGGCGTGCTCGACCAGGTCATGGCCTGCACGGTGGCGGGTGACCTGGCCAAGGTGGGCGCCGGGCTGCGCCAGCTCGTGACCCAGACCGGTGCCGACGAGTTGATGATCGACAGCCGCATCTACGAGCCCCAGGCGCGCCAGCGCTCGCACCGCTACGCCGCGCAAGCCCTGGGCGACTTGCTGACGCAGCCGGCCCTGGCCTGATCGCACCTCAAGGAAACCCCCATGAAATACCACTACCGCCCCGACCTCACGCGCACCATCGGCCGGCCCAGCGTGCAGGGCCGGGCCATCGTCACCGCGAACGATTTCGAGCGCCTGGGCTGCGGCGTGTTCCGCGTCGAGACGCGCCACGGCCTGATCAAGAACATCGCCTCGGACCGCATCTACCTGGTGCTGGAAGGCCAGGGCCGGTTCACGGTGGCCGGCGATGCCTTCGAGGTCGCCAAGGGCGACACGGTGCTGGTGCCGCGCAACACGCCCTATGACTACGAAGGGCAGCTCAAGCTGTTCCTCGTGCATTCGCCCGCCAACAACGACGAGGCGGACATCAGCCTGGAAGAAAAACCCGTGCCCGAGCGCTCGCCCGCGGCGCCGGACGGCATCTTTTGAACACGGAGAAAACCATGAGCCTGACCCTCTACACCTGGCAGTACTGCCCCTTCGCGCAGCGCACCCGCATCGCGCTGGCCGTGAAGGGCATCGCGCACGAACAGTACGAGCTGGACATCACCAAGAAACCTTACCCGGACTGGTTCATGAAGCTCTCGCCCAACGGCAAGGTGCCCACGCTCGTGCATGACGGACGCCCGCTCTATGAGAGCGAGGTCATCGCCGAGTACGTGGACGAGGTGTTCGACGGCCCCAAGCTGCTGCCACAGGACGCCTACCAGCGCGCCATCGTGCGCCTGCTCATCGCCTACGGCGGCGAAAAATTCCTGCCGCTGCTCTACCGGCTGCTGCGCAACCAGGACGAGGCGCGCGACGAGGAGCTGCGCGCGCAGGCGCTGGATGCCTGGCGCTGGCTCGATGCGCGGCTGCGGGAGTTCGGCACCGGCGAGCGCTTCCTGTTCGATGCGCCCACGCTGGCCGAATACAGCTTCGGCCCGTTCTTCCAGCGCTGGCGCATCGTCGAGTACTACCGCTTCTTCGAGATCCCGGACACCCCGGAGTTCGCCCGCATCCGCGCCTGGCGCGACGCCTGCGAAGGGCTGGACGTGGTGCAAGGCACGGCGCCCTCCACCGAAACGCTGATCAAGGTCTATGCGGACTACGCCCGCAATTACGACAACGCCAAGCTGCCGCCTGGCAGCCGGTTCAGCGCCTTTGATACGCAGGCCTGGCCGCTTGAAGACCGGCCCATGCCGCCGCGTGGCTTGCGGCTGCAGGCTTCCCGGCAAGCTCATTGAGTACGGCGGATTTAAGTCGCCCTTGCGGCCTTGCCCGGGCATCTGATACGCAAAATTGGTTAATTTCTGCCGCTGTTTTTTTGCGGGGATCAAGGCCATAGTTCCAGCTTCGAGCGGTACCCAGGGGTAGCACCGACACCGCTGCCACGAGATTCCTATGCCTGATCCCACACATTCCAACCATAGACAGCCGAAGAAGGTCATACCGATCGTCTCGGAATCCGCCTCGCTTTACGAGGCGCGCAAGAAGATCCAGTCGCGCTCCATCAGCGGGAAGTTCGCTTCCTGGCGCTGGATCATGGTGTGGGTCACGCAGCTCGTCTTCTACGGACTGCCGTGGCTGGAGTGGGGCCAGCGCCAAATAGTCCTGTTCGACCTGGGGGCCCGGCGCTTCTATCTTTTTGGCCTGGTCTTGTATCCGCAGGATTTCATCTACCTCACGGGCTTGCTGGTCATCTCGGCGCTGGCGCTGTTTCTCTTCACGGCAACGGCGGGGCGGCTATGGTGCGGTTTCGCGTGCCCGCAGACGGTCTATACCGAGATCTTCCTGTGGCTTGAGCACAGGATTGAAGGCGAGCGCAGCGCGCGCCTGCGCCTTGATGCGAGTGGCTGGAGCTTCGAGAAACTCTGGAAGAGAACGGCCAAGCATGGCGCGTGGATCTTTGTCTCGCTGTGGACGGGCTTCACTTTCGTGGGCTACTTCGTGCCGATCCGCCAGCTTGGCGGAGAGTTGCTGGCGTTGCAGGGCTCGTGGCAGATTTTCTGGACCTTGTTCTACGGCTTGGCCACCTATGGTAACGCGGGTTTTCTGCGCGAACAGGTATGCAAGCACATGTGTCCCTACGCGCGTTTCCAGAGCGCCATGTTCGACAAGGACACGCTGGTCGTTACCTACGACGCGCAGCGGGGAGAGCCGCGCGCGGCCCGGGGCAAGGATGGAGCTGCCGCGGGGCAGGGCGACTGCATCGACTGCACGCTGTGCGTACAGGTCTGCCCGGTGGGGATTGATATCCGCGATGGCCTGCAGTACGAATGCATTGGCTGCGGTCTGTGCATCGACGCATGCAACAGCGTGATGGACAAGGTGGGCCTGCCGCGCGGGCTGATCCGCCTGGCGACGACCCATGGCATGGCCGGCCGATGGAGTCCCGCGCGCATGCTGCGCCGCGTGGTTCGGCCGCGTGTGGTCATGTACACAGCCCTGCTCGTGGCGCTGAGCGTTGCAATGATCGTCAGCCTGGCTGCTCGCACCCCGCTCAAGGTGGACGTGGTGCGCGATCGGGCCGCCCTGTCACGCGTCGTGTCCGGGGGAAAGCTCGAAAACCTGTATCGCCTGCAGGTCATGAACGCAACCGAGGCGCCGCAGCGTTACCGCATCGGCGCGCGCGGCATCGACGGCATCGAGCTTGCGTCCGAGCCCGTGATCGAGGTCGGCGCCACCGAATCGCAGTGGGTCGGCGTGCGGCTGCGCATTCCCTACGGGGCGGCGCCCGAGGGGGCGCACCCCGTGTACTTCGATGTGGAGTCGCTTGGCCCGGCACCGGCCCGCGTCTCCGAAAAGGCCTCGTTCCTGGTGCCGCGATGAGCGGCAGGGCGTGCCAGGGCAAACCATTTCAGACGCTGTCAAGATACGGAGGCAGAGATCGCGCGGCGCTTGATCAGCCCCGTTCTGCCACGACGTTCCATTGGAGGATCAACAGGAAGTGAAGCGCTACGAACAGTTGGCGGGCGACATGGCCGAATCCATTGCCAATGGCACGTTGGCCCCGGGGGCCAGGCTGCCATCCGTGCGCCAGACCACCGCCAGCCGAGGGGTCAGCCCTTCCACCGTGTTCCAGGCCTACTACCTGCTCGAAGCCCGCGGCCTGGTGCAGGCCCGGCCGCGCTCGGGCTACTACGTGGCTTGCGGCGCCGCCGGCGTGCCAGAGCCGGAGTCTTCCAGGCCCAGCGGTGAACAGCAGGACGTGGAAGTGTCCGAGCTGGTCTTCCAGGTCTTGGAGCAGATACGCGACCGCGATCTGATTCCGCTGGGATCCGCCTTTCCCGATCCCTCGCTGTTCCCGCTCGACAAACTGGCGCTGGCGCAAAGCAAGGCCATGCGTGGGCTCGATCCGTGGCGCACGGTCGAGCATCTGTCGCCGGGCAACCCTGAATTGCGCCGCCAGATCACGCTGCGCTATCTGGCCACGGCCTTCGCCATCGACTCGAACGAACTGATCGTCACCAATGGGGCGATGGAGGCGCTGAACCTGAGCCTGGAAGTGACGACCCGGCCTGGCGACCTGGTGGCGGTCGAGTCGCCGACCTTTTACGGCGCCTTGCAGGCCCTGGAGCGGCTCAACTTGCGCGCCATCGAAGTGCCCACCCATCCCCGCACCGGCGTGGACGTGCCTGTGCTGGCGACCATACTGGAGAGGCATCCCGTGAAGGCCTGCTGGTTCATGCCCAATTTCCAGAATCCGCTGGGCAGCCTGATGCCCGACGAGGCCAAGCAGGCGCTGGTGCGGTTGCTGACAGAGCGGCAGATTCCGTTGATCGAGGACGACGTATACGGCGACCTGTATTTTGGGGTGCACAAGCCCCGGCCCGCCAAGGCGTGGGATACCCAGGGGCTGGTGCTGCATTGCAGCTCGTTTTCCAAAACCCTTGCGCCCGGCTACCGCATTGGCTGGGTGGCGGCCGGCCGCTTTGCGCAGACCATTGCCCGCCGCAAGCTGATGAGTTCGCTCGCGGCCGCCGTGCCGTCGCAAGAGGCGCTGTCGCGCTACCTTCAGCAAGGCGGCTACGACCGGCACCTGCGGCGGCTGCGGCTCACCCTGCTGGGCAATCGGGCCGCCGCACTGCGAGCCATCGCCAGGCACTTCCCCGCAGGCACGCGGGCCTCGCCACCTGAGGGTGGGTACTTTCTGTGGATCGAGCTGCCGCCGGGCGTCGATGCCCTGGCATTGCACCGGCTGGCCCTGGCGAACCACGTCAGCAGTGCGCCGGGCCATCTTTTTTCTGCGGATCATCGGTTCCGCCACCATCTGCGCATCAACTTCGGACAGGCCGACCCGTCGGAACTGGAGATGGCCCTCAAACTCCTGGGGAGGCTCGCAGGATCGCTGCTGCAGCGCACACCGTGAGGCCGGCCTTGGTTCGACCGGCTTTGGCAAAGCTACGCGCCTGGCGTGCTGCTATCGGCGCACCGTGGATGCGTCCTGTCCGAACAGCAGCTTCTTCGCCGCCTCGTCCACCGTGGGCGCGGTGTTGATGGTCTGGGCCAGGGCGTAGGCACGCTCGGTGGTGGGGCGGGCGCGGATGCGCTCGAACCAGGCCTTGAGGTGCGGGAAGCCACCCAGATCCTGGCGCTGGCGCTCGTGCGGCACGACCCAGGGGTAGCAGGCCATGTCGGCGATGGAGTAGTCGCCCGCGATGTAGTCGCGGCCATGGGACAGGTGCTTGTCGAGCACGCCGTACAGGCGCGCGGTTTCCTTCACGTAGCGGGCTATGGCGTAGGGGATCGGCTCGGGCGCGTACTGCACAAAGTGGTGGTTCTGCCCGGCCATGGGGCCCAGGCCGGCCATCTGCCAGAACAGCCACTGCAGCGCCTCGTTGCGCCCGCGCAGATCCTGCGGGATGAAGCGGCGCGTCTTGTCGGCCAGGTACAGCAGGATGGCGCCGGATTCAAATATCGGCACGGGCGCGCCGCCGTCCGCCGGCGCCTGATCCACGATGGCCGGGATGCGGTTGTTGGGCGCGATGCGCAGGAAGTCGGGCGCGAACTGCTCGCCCCGGCCGATGTTCACCGGATGGATGCGGTAGGGCAGGCCGGCCTCCTCCAGGAACAGCGTGACCTTGTGGCCGTTGGGCGTAGTCCAGTAGTACAGGTCGATCATCGGATGCTCACTAAAGAATAGTTGCCAGCGCTTGATGGGCGGGCGCTGGAGCCGGATTTGGCTTGAATCGCGTCAGCGCTTCTTGCTGCCGCCGAAGATGCCGCCCAGCACGCCGCGCAGGATCTCCTTGCCCAGGCTGGTGCCCATGGTGCGCACGGCGGACTTGGCCATGGTCTGCACCAGGCCGTCATGCTTGCCGCCGCGCGGGCCGGTGCTGCCGAACAGCACGTCGTTCAGCTCGCCCATCAACCCGCCGCCGGCCTGTGCGGCTGCATCGCCCTGGGGTGCGGCCGCGTTGGTGACCGTCGCATCGGTGCGGCCGCGCAGCTTCTCGTAGGCCGACTCGCGATCCACGGGGGTTTCGTAGGTGCCGGCGACCAGCGAGCCAGCGATCAGCGCGCGGCGCTGCGCGTCGGTGATGGGACTGATCTGGCTGCCCGGAGGCAGCACGTACACGCGCTCGGTCTCGCAGGGGCGGCCCTTGGCGTCGAGCAGGCTCACCAGCGCCTCGCCCACGGCCAGCTCGGTGATGGCGGCCTCGATGTTCAGGCCCGCCTTGGGGCGCATGGTGGTGGCGGTGGCCTTGACCGCCTTCTGGTCGCGCGGGGTGAAGGCGCGCAGCGCGTGCTGCACGCGGTTGCCCAGCTGGGCCAGCACGCTGTCGGGGATGTCCAGCGGGTTCTGCGTCACGAAGTACACCCCAACGCCCTTGGAGCGCACCAGGCGCACCACGAGTTCGATGCGTTCGACCAGCACCTTGGGGGCCTCGTTGAACAGCAGGTGGGCCTCGTCGAAGAAGAACACCAGCTTGGGCTGATCCGGGTCGCCGATCTCGGGCAGACGCTCGAAAAGATCCGACAGCATCCACAGCAGGAAGGTTGCGTACAGGCGCGGCGAGTTCATGAGCTTGTCGGCCGCAAGGATGTTGAGTACCCCGCGCCCGTCGACCGTCTGCATGAAGTCCTCGATGTTGAGCATGGGCTCGCCGAAGAACTTGTCGCCGCCCTGCGTCTCGATCGTGAGCAGCCCGCGCTGGATGGCGCCCACGCTGGCGCTGCTGATGTTGCCGTACTGGGTGGTGAAGTCCTTGGCGTTGTCGCCCACATGCTGCAGCATGGCGCGCAAGTCCTTCAGATCCAGCAGCAAGAGGCCGTTGTCATCGGCGATCTTGAACACCAGGTTCAGCACGCCCAACTGGGTCTCGTTCAGGTTCAGCATGCGGCCCAGCAGCAGCGGGCCCATGTCGGAGATGGTGGCGCGCACCGGGTGGCCCTGCTCGCCAAAAACGTCCCATAGCGTGGTGGGACAGGCGATAGGTTCGGGCAGGGGCAGGCCGCGCTCGGCCAGCGTCTTGGCGAGCTTGTCGCCTATGCTGCCCTTCTGGCTGATGCCGGTCAGGTCACCCTTCACGTCGGCCATGAATACCGGTACGCCGATGCGCGAGAACTGCTCGGCCAGGGTCTGCAGCGTCACCGTCTTGCCGGTGCCGGTGGCGCCGGTGATCAGGCCATGGCGGTTGGCCAGGCCCGGCAGCAGTTGGCATTGGGTGGAGTCGCGCTGTGCGATCAATAGGGGTTCGGCCATGGCAGTCCTGTGAGGGGGTGAGTCAAAAGTAAAATCGCGGCCGCAAGATTAAATCAATCAAAGGACTCTGCAGTGGCAGGACACAGCAAATGGGCCAACATCCAGCACCGCAAGGGGCGCCAGGATGAGAAACGCGGCAAGATCTGGACTCGTATCATTCGTGAAATCACCGTCGCGGCCCGTCAGGGCGGGGCAGATCCAGCGGCCAATCCGCGCCTGCGCCTGGCCATCGACAAGGCCAAGGCCGCCAACATGCCGGCGGATCGTATCAAGTACAACATCGACAAGGCCTCGGGCAACCTCGAAGGCATCAACTACGAGGAAATCCGCTACGAGGGCTACGGCATAGCCGGCGCCGCCATCATCGTGGACACCATGACCGACAACCGCGTGCGCACCGTAGCCGATGTACGCCATGCCTTCAGCAAGTACGGCGGCAACATGGGGACGGAAGGCTCGGTGGCCTTCCAGTTCAAGCATGTGGGCCAGCTGATTTTTGCCCCCGGCACCAGCGAGGACAAGGTCATGGAGGTGGCGCTGGATGCCGGCGCCGAGGACGTGATCAGCGACGACGATGGCGCCATCGAGGTGCTGGTTGCGCCCGGCGACTTTGAGGCCGTGAAGAACGCGCTGCAGGCCGCGGGCCTCAACGCCGAGGTGGCCGAGGTCACCATGCGCCCCGAGAACACGATTGCCCTGGAGGGCGACGACGCCGCGCGCATGCAGAGGCTGTTGGACATGATTGAAGACCTCGACGATGTGCAAGAGGTTTATCACAACGCAGAGCTTTAGGAGCGGGCGTAACAAGCTATGAAAATTCTAGTCATTGGCGGCGGTGGCCGGGAACATGCGCTGGCCTGGAAACTGAGCCAGTCACCCAAGACCACCAAGGTCTACGTGGCGCCCGGCAACGGCGGCACGGCAGTGTCACAGCGCTATGAAAACCTGCCCATCACCGATGTGGTGGCACTGCGCGAATGGGCGCAAGCGAACAAAATCGCCCTGACCGTGGTGGGCCCCGAGGCGCCGCTGGCCGCGGGCGTGGTGGACGAGTTCCGCGCCCATGGAATGCGCATCTTCGGGCCGACGAAGGCTGCGGCGCAGCTCGAGAGCTCCAAGGCGTTCTCCAAGGCCTTCATGCGGCGCCACGGCATTCCCACGGCGGACTACGACACCTTCACCGACCCGGCCCTGGCCCACGCCTTCGTGGATCGCCTGGGCGCCCCCATCGTCATCAAGGCCGACGGCCTGGCCGCGGGCAAGGGCGTGGTCGTGGCCACCACGCTGCAAGAGGCCCACGACGCCGTGGACTTCATGCTCGTGGACAACAAGTACGGGGTGGCGCACAACGAAGGTGGTGCGCGCGTGGTGATCGAGGAATTCCTCGAGGGCGAAGAGGCCAGCTTCATCGTGTTGTGCGATGGCAAGAACGTCGTGGCGCTGGCCACCAGCCAGGATCACAAGCGCCTGAAAGACGGCGACCAGGGCCCCAACACCGGCGGCATGGGTGCGTATTCGCCCGCGCCGGTGGTCACGGCCGACGTGCATGCGCGCGCCATGCGCGAGGTCATCCTGCCCACCGTGCGCGGCATGGAAAAGGACGGCATTCCCTACACCGGCTTTTTGTACGCCGGCCTGATGATCGACGCCACGGGCCACCCCAAGACGCTGGAATTCAACTGCCGCATGGGCGACCCCGAGACGCAACCGATCCTGATGCGCCTGAAGAGCGACCTGGTGGAGGTGCTGGGCGCAGCCGCGGATGGCAGGCTCGATCGGGTCGAGCTGCAATGGGATCGCCGAACGGCCCTGGGCGTGGTCATGGCGGCGCATGGCTACCCCGACAATCCGCGCAAGGGCGATGCCATCACCGGCTTGCCGCACGACGAGGACGACGCCATGGTGTTCCACGCCGGCACGCAGCTCGAGGACGGCGTGCTGCGCACCAGCGGCGGCCGCGTGCTGTGTGTGACGGCCCTGGCCGACAACGT